>MHZA01000020.1 GCA_001828595.1 Planctomycetes bacterium RIFCSPLOWO2_12_FULL_40_19 | reverse complement strand
GCCATGCGGAGAAGGATGGCACATTCACCAATGGCGAAAGAAGAATTCAGTTGGTTAGAAAGGCTATAGAGCCATTGGGAGGCAAGGCTGACTGGGAAACCATTTGCCTTGTAGCAAAGGCCCTTGGGATAAAGAATATGGAATATTCATCGCCGTCTGAGATATGGGATGAGCTTGCTGGTCTGGCGCCGATGTTTGCAGGAGTTAATCATAAAAAGCTTGAGCCTGATGGAATCCAATGGCCATGCCCTGATATAGACCACCCCGGTACTGCAATCATGTACACGGAGAAGTTTAACAGGCCGAATGGAAAAGCCTTGTTCAATTTCAGGGAACATATAGCATCGGCTGAAGTGCCAGATGACAAGTACCCGTTAATCCTTTCAACAGGCAGACGCAGACAGCATTATAATAACGGCTCTATGACCAGGAGATCCAATGCGATATTTAATCAATGGCCTGAAGAATCGCTGGAGCTGAATCCGTTTGACGCCAGGAGGTTTAACATAAAAGACAGCGAAAAGGTGCTCGCCAGTTCAAGAAGAGGTGAGATGGAGGTAAAGGTACACGTAACAGACAGAGTACAGCCTGGCATAACCTTCCTTGCATTCCATAATCGTGATGCCCTGACAAATCTCCTGACGAACGATGCACTAGACCCTGTATGTAAGATCCCTGAATACAAGTCATGTGCAATCAAGATTGAAAAACTAAACGGTCACAAGTAGTGGCGAACGGCCGTTCGCCACTACATGCTCAATACAATTTAATCTTTATGTCTCCGAGTTATTTAACCTGAAATAGAATTCAATGGATAAATAACCGATAGGGTATGAGCGGAAACACTTGTACCTCCCCATCCTGGAAAGGAGATAGCTACGAGAATGTTAACTATAACCATCGTTCTATCTTCCATATGAGAGAACGATGGTTTTTTTGTTTATACCTGAATTGCCTGATATTTTATGCAAAAAAAACAGATATGTGGATTAAGGATATTTTAAATAACATTAAGGGGTTTCGTTTCAATCGCCACGAATTCGCAGGGGCATTAGGCGACATGGGAACATTTATTCCTATACTGGTGGGCATGGTAACGGTATGTGGTTTGAATGCCGGAAGCGCCCTGTTTTTCTCCGGGCTTTTTAACCTGATCTCCGGTTTTATATTTGGTATACCCATAGCCGTTCAGCCGATGAAGGCGATAGGCACAATCGCAATCAATGAGGGGCTCACACTTAATCAAATATTAGCTGCCGGAATCGTGACTAGCGCAGTTGTATTTATGCTGGGTGTAACAAACCTGATAGTGTTTCTAAACAGACACATACCCCTCAGTGTTGTAAGAGGATTACAACTTGGACTTGGCTTATTGCTTATTATCAATGGTATCAAGATGATTACCAATACCAACACTATCTTTGGTTTTGATAGTATAGCGGTAGGAGCCTTTTGCGGCCTGCTTGTCCTGTTCCTGTTTTTCAGCAAAAAGTTTCCAGGCGCCCTTGTAATATTTGCAATTGGTTTTATATTTCTCTTTTTACGAACTCCGGACATTCTCAAGGGATTCAGTTATGAACTAAGCATCCCAGAATTTACTGCTTTAAGTGCGGATGACTTTATAAGCGGTACATTCAGGGCGGCAATACCTCAAATACCACTGACGACCCTGAACTCAGTAATTGCCGTATGCGCTCTTTCCTGGGACCTCTTTCCAAAAAAAGGAGCGGATGTAAGAAAGGTATCTACCAGCGTAGGCCTGATGAACCTTATAGGATGCTGGTTTGGGGCAATGCCCATGTGCCATGGCGCAGGAGGCCTGGCCGGGCAGTATAGATTCGGAGCCAGAACCGGAGGGAGTATAGCCATCCTTGGAATAATTAAAATGATTATCGGCTTTTTCTTTGGCGCTTATGCCATCAAGCTTTTGTCTGTTTACCCATTAAGTGTCCTCGGAGTTCTTCTTACGTTCTCCGGTATGGAACTCGCAATGACGTCACGAAATATTAAGACAAGAAGCGATATGTTCGTCATGCTCTTAACAGCAGCCGTAATCATAGCATTTCACTCAACTGCCATTGGCTTTATAGTAGGCCTTGCCATCGCCTATCTGTTTCTTTACGGCATAGTTAGAATTGAAAAGTTGGATGAAGACACTGATTAAGAGATTATATTAATCCATTTACCTGCATCCTTAATCAACAATTATTCTGTAAATATACATTGACTTTTTAGAATATAAGTGCTATTTTCTGAAAATACGTGCCATATTTTATGGCGCTATGCTGAACCGAATCCTTTTCCATTTTATAATCATCATTTTTGTTTCCTTAACATATGGATGACATCGTCAGGTTTGGGGTTTCAATGGACTCCAGACTTCTCAAACAATTTGACAAGTATATTGCAGAAAAAGGCTACTCAAACAGGTCAGAAGCAATTAGAGATCTGATAAGAAACAACCTGGTTGAAAAGGAATGGAAGGTAGGAACCGAAGAAACTGTCGGTACAATTACAATCATCTACAACCATCATAAACGTGAGCTGCCTGATACCCTTACAAATATCCAACATAAATACCACACGTCTATGATCTCTACCTTGCACGTACACCTTGATTCCCATAACTGTCTGGAGGTTTTGGTTGTTAAGGGAAAGGCCGGGGAAATAAAGATAATAGCCGACAGACTTATTGGCACAAAAGGCGTAATGCATGGAAAACTAACAATAGCAACTTTGGGTAAAGAGTTGAGTTAAATTTTTTTTGAGTAAATGTGCTACTATTTTCAAGATTATGCTACCGCCAAAAATGTACTGATCGGAACTAATATCATTGAATTAAACCGTAGCGGAAACCTTTTTACCCGACGGATTATTTGGCGGGCAGGTTTCCACGGGAGCATTCCCAAATTATTGCACTCGGTTGTTTTAGATTTTCTTGGAGTGCAGTGACCGTGTCACTGCCTGTCATGCCAGAGGCGGGTCTGTGGGCTACTTCAGGGTCGTCCTCCCGACAGAGTCGGATCTGTGAGCTACCCAACAGGGTCTCCTCAGGCGACAGGCGACCACCTATGGCGTGACCTGAATCGAAACATTTAGGTTCAATCAACACTAAAGTCTTATTCGACTGAAAGGATTATTAAAATTGCAAGAATTAACTGTTATAGTCATTACGGCTGCATCTATAGGCTTGTTTCATACACTGCTTGGTCCTGACCACTATCTGCCGTTTATTGTAATGGCACAGGCACGGAAATGGTCTCTGGTAAGAACGACGTGCATAACTGTCTTATGTGGTACAGGTCATGTTTTAAGTTCCGTTGTTTTAGGCATTATTGGTATAGCATTAGGGATTTCTATCAATAAGTTAGAGGCAGCAGAATCATTCCGAGGCGGAATTGCGGCATGGTTGCTTATAGCATTTGGAGCAGGGTATTTTGTCTGGGGAGTATTCCTGTCACAAAAAAATAGGCCGCATAAACACTGGCATGCGCATGGGAATACGGGTATGCCGATACACAAGCATAAACATAGTAAAGACCAATTACATGTCCACGAGGGGGGAAAGACAAAGAATCTGACTCCATGGATACTCTTTACAATCTTTGCATTCGGGCCTTGCGAACCCTTAATCCCGTTGCTGATATATCCGGCGGCAAAGAGTAGTGTTTTTGGCCTGGCGCTGATAACGGGTGTCTTCGGCGTAGTAACGATTATGACAATGCTTGGTATTGTCATACTTCTATCTTTGGGCGCAAATCTTCTGCCTATGGGACGATTAGAACGTTACACACATGCCCTGGCAGGGGCTACAATTTGCCTTTGTGGAATAGCGATCAGATTTCTTGGTTTGTGAAAAACAGGAAAAATTTTTTGCAGGATGGTGGCACGAATATTATTAATATAACACTTTTTACGAATTTTAAAGGAGGTTAAAATGTTACGAATAAGACAGTTTCAAATGATGGC
Source organism: Planctomycetes bacterium RIFCSPLOWO2_12_FULL_40_19 (assembly GCA_001828595.1). Classification (GTDB taxonomy): domain Bacteria; phylum Planctomycetota; class Brocadiia; order Brocadiales; family Scalinduaceae; genus Scalindua. Next base: position 19,052 of record MHZA01000020.1, on the reverse strand, counting down.
AATTCTTTTTTTCTCTTATATTTCCATAGTATGTGTGCCTGTTGTGGATGCCCATCATGGAGGAGTATCAGCGGCATTTGGCCCTGGCGCGCCTGTTGAAACAGCTTCTCCTATGACTTTAGGCAAGGAAAGCTTCTTGTTATACGAAAGGATGGAATATGTCCCATTCAGAAACAGGGATAACGCGGAACCTGAAAATGTAGATACCTTTACTTTTTTCAATACACTGGTTGGTTTTGGATTTACCGATGCCCTGTCACTTTATCTGACGCTGCCTGCAGCCATAAAAGAACAGGATAATTTGGGAAAATCAAAAGGTTTCGGTGATCTGGAATTTATGGCACAATATGGCTTTAAATATGGGGAAAGAGATGGGATTCGGGGCTTTTATCGCAATGGGCCGGATGACACGGAAGGAGCGCATTACACCATGGATGACCTGAAGATGTCATTAACCGGGGGTATTTCCATACCTACAGGTACCATTTCAAACCGCGATGATAAGGGGAACATCTTTGATATGGGTATGCAGCCTGGTTTTGGCGCTCCTTCTTTCACTTTTGGGTTTGCGGCATCCAAGCTTATGTTTCCACATTTTACATTGACTGCTGATACGTCATTCAAAGCGTTTTCACAACAGAATGACAGCAAACCCGGCAACGAAATACGTTTTAATGTAGCGGGAGGATATGAAATCTTTGAAGATCAAAACAGTATTATTTCCCGAGCGGATGTTATTACAGAAGCTAATGTTTTACATCTCACCAAAGATCAGGGAGCCGATAGGGACCCTGATAATGATACCGGCGGCACGATCCTCTATTTTTCACCGGGTTTCAGGGCATCATTAGGCAGTCATATCAGCATCGGGGCTTTAATTAAATTCCCGGTATGGCAGGATTTGAACAACGAATCTGTCCAGCAAGGCGCAGAGGGTCTGGAGGATTACAGGGCGGTAGTTACTTTGACAGTTTCTTTTTAAGGGAGGATGTTATGTTAAGAAGTAAATATCTAAGGAGATTTATAATACTCTTGTTATTATTTCATTTTTGTAACCTGCGTGATGTTTTTGCTCACGCAGGTCAAGACCATTCTCATGATACAGCACAGATTACTGTTGAACGATCTACGTATACTCATTTCAAATCAATTTTGGCTGCCTATCGGGAGATTTATGGCAATTTAATAAATGGAAAATTGAATGATATTTCAGTTTTAGCCCAGAGGCTTTTGGATGCTGCTAGTAAAGGTGTCCAAACTGAACCTGAAGGTTCGGGCAGGCATATGATGGAACATATCATTCAAGGTGCGGAGAGTCTCAAGAAGGCTGAAGGTTTACGAAAAGCACAAAAAGCCTTCGCCTCAATCAGCGACGACATAATTCCATTTTTTAAATCGTGGCCTAATCAACTTAATCGCAACGAAATAAAACTCTATCAATGTAAGGAGCATGGACATTACTGGTTACAACCGCAGGATATCTCGCCTGCTTGTCCGTACACTTTAGATAGATCTTTGAACTGTTCAGATATTGAAGAAGTGATTAACAAAAAGTAACATGTCAATGAATGTCAGTGTACTTTGAAAATTTGAATCCGTTTACGGGTTGTTTTTAATCCCGGGGCTGACTCATCCCCGGATAACGCCATAGTTTCATTATTGAGATTTCAGATAAATTTTTAGTTTATCCTTTCTGGAGTTGGCGATATTACTAAATACGCATTCCATCAAATAAGAACAGTCCTAAACAACCAAATATAACGACAGGTAACCATGCAGCCAGGAGTGGATGCAGGATGCCCATATTACCAAGATTTATGCAGACGTACGATAATACAAAAAATGCGCAACATATAAGAATACTAATGCCAACCCTCAAGAAAATATTCCTGCTCATCCTCTCAAAACCGATAACGAAAGGAATACCTAAAAAGAGTAAAACAAAATTCGTCAGTGGATACGCAACCCTTGAGTGGAACATAACGCTATATCTCGGATTTTCCGGCTCTTTCTTACATAATTCTCTCAATTCTTTAAAACTCTTCAATGTTGAATTTATGTCAACCTTGCTTAACTGCTCAGGTGTTAATGTGGTTTCCAGAAAATACTCATCTATTTGTTCTGCCGGCGCAATCCACTTTCCGCTATCATCATAATTGTGCCTGACTACATTTAACAACAACCATCTATTGTCATCCATCCATTTACCTTCTTTAGCGCTAAGAGTAAACTTCTTTTTACCATTTCCATGTTTTCCAATAACATAGACAGATTCTAATCTCCCTTCAATGACATTAAGTGTCCATACCCTTAAGAGTATGCGGTTTTCGCTATCTTCAATAAGAATATTATTCTTTTCCTCTTCTTCAAACGTTGATTGCTCTACTTTTACAAGTCCCTCAGCAAGTCTTGGTATAAGCAGTTCCTGATTTGTGACTGCCAAAAACGACATAAGAACCGATAAAATAAAGATAGGAAGCAAAACCCTGTAAAGATTAATCCCCGCAACCTGCATAGCCAGAATCTCATTATTTTTTGCAAATCTTACAAGAACCAGACTGACTGCAATCAGTGTTATAGCCGGAAAAAGCTGTGCGACAAATACCGGCACCATTAGCGCATAGTAGTGTGCTGACAGAGAGAACGCCTTAGAACCCATTTCGATAAAATCGTCAAGTTTCTGAATAGCATCAACAACTATATAAATGCCACATATCGCAAACATACATAAAACGAAGGTTGGTATAAATGCCCTAATAATGTATTTATCAATCTTAAATAACATTTTACTCCTTTAAGCAAAACCGCAGATATCTACCTTAATTCTTTCAATAGTTCAGAAATATTTTTCCTTAATACCGGATGTGTGATGTCTGGAGATATCTCACATAACGGTTCCAACACAAAAATGCGTTCATGCATCCTTTCATGAGGAATCTTCAGATTATGATCATTTACGACCCTGTCTCCATATAATAGTATATCGAGGTCTATAATCCTTGGCCCCCATCTTACACCTGACTTTCTTCCAAGTTCTATCTCAATCTTCTTAAACATTCCCAACAGTGTTTGTGGTTCAATTTCTGTCTCTAATTCTATGACGCAGTTAACATAATCAGGTTGTGGAGGACCGCCAACAGGCTTTGTTTCATGGAAACCGGATTTGCTTATTATGCAGAGCTCATCACATGCGTCTATCCTGCTAATAGCACTAACTAAATTTTCCTCCCTATTTCCAAGGTTAGATCCAAGACCTATATACACCTTTGTCATTGTCATATACACTGCAAATAATTAGAAAGTGTGCGGGATGTGAAGTTCCGAGTAGTAGCTTCTCATTCCAACATTGTTTATTTCTAAAACAACACTCACCACCCTGTAGCATAAATTAATTACGCTTCTTTCTACCATCGGAAATCACGGGAGTCAAGGAATTAACAACCGGAAGAAGCTGATTTATCTTGTACTTAAAAGACTATTTTCTATAATAAATAAATTACTTTCTGCAACGTCAATGTGAATAATGTCAATACATCATAGCACAAAAATAGATAAAGTGTCTAATAGCTCCCACAACCACACACACCGGGGCGAGGAGCGTTCAAAGCTCATATTAGCATGTTCCTTAACCGGAGCTATGTTCATCGTGGAAGGTATAGCAGGTTTTTTAACCAATAGCTTAGCCCTGCTCAGTGATGCAGGACATATGCTAACCCACCTGATCGCTCTATTAATAAGTCTTGGAGCAATTCTGTTTGCGGCAAAGCCTCCAACTGCCAGGAAAACCTACGGCTTTTACCGTCTCGAAATACTAGCCGCATTATTTAACGGCGCTACTTTATTCTTAATCACCTTATGGATTTTCTTCCATGCCTACAAACGCATCATTAACCCGGAGCCTATTGCAAGTTGGCACATGCTCATTGTTGCCGTTATCGGCCTTATAGTAAATCTCGCATGTGCATACATCCTCAAAACAAGTCACGGAAGTTTAAATATCAAATCTGCTTTCATACACATGATGGCAGATACATTTTCGTCTCTGGTTGTGGTCTTTGGGGCAATCATTATGCATTACACACAATGGTATATGTTAGATCCCGCCCTGAGTATCCTGATATGTATCGTAATCCTGGTATGGTCATATCAGTTAATTACGGAATCAGTTGACATCCTGCTCGAGGCTACTCCAAAGGATGTAGACCTGGAGAATGTGGTAAAAAGCATAAGCGAACTTAATGAAATAAAGGGAGTACACGATGTTCATATATGGACGATTACGTCAGGTATGTACGCAATGAGTGCACACGTTTATATCAAAGACTTAATGGTCAGTGAAACTCATAGAATCATGGCAAATATCAACACACTGGTAAACGAAAGATTTAGTATTGGTCATACCGTCATACAATTTGAATCTGATGTATGCGGTGATGACTTACACCTCAAAAGAGATTGAAGAATTAAGGAATTGGGGAATTGAATCCTTTCTAAACGTCTTCGTCAAGAAATGCAGCCGATGAACATCGTATAGAGCTTTTCTCAATATCAAATGAAAAATCAATAAAACTCCATCTGGTATTGTACAATTAAACGTAACGCATATTATTAAAAGGAGAACTTGAATCAATGACTGCAAAACTAATTAAAGGCACTGAAATTCGAGAACAAATATTGGAAGAGATTACTGCTGAAGTGGCGGAAATAAAAGAAAAATATGGGGTTGTGCCCGGGCTTGTGACTATCCTCATTGGTGAAAACCCTGCTTCCATGTCATATGTAACTCTGAAGATCGAGACCGCCCACAGGGTTGGCTTTAAAGAGGTTCAGGATTCTCAGCCAGTTGATATTTCGGAAGAGGACCTTCTTGCCCTTATCGACAGGTACAACAACGATGATTCAATCCACGGTATCCTTGTCCAGCTCCCACTCCCAAAGCACGTAAATGAAAAAAAGGTCTTAAATGCAATAGATCCAGATAAGGACGTTGACGGCTTCCATCCCGTAAATGTCGGACGTCTCATGATCGGCGGTGACGAGGTTAAATTTCCACCGTGCACGCCGGCCGGTATTCAGGAAATGATTGTGAGGGCGGGCGTTGAGACGAATGGGGCCGAAGTGGTGGTGGTCGGGCGATCAAACATTGTGGGGAAACCAATCGCCAACATGATGCTTCAGAAAGGAAAAGGCGCCAACTCCACAGTCACTATTATTCACACAGGCACAAAGAATATGGACGAGCACTGCAAACGCGCAGACATCTTAATCGTCGCAGCCGGCGTTCCCGGCCTGGTGAGACCGGAATGGATCAAACCCGGGGCATGTGTGATTGACGTAGGAGTTAACAGGGTAGGTGAGAAGCCCAGTAAGAATGATCCAAACAAGATGGTCGCAGTCTTGAGGGGCGACGTTGATTTTGATGCAGCCAAGGAAATTGCAGGGAGTATTACGCCCGTTCCAGGTGGTGTTGGTCCTATGACGATTACTATGCTTATGAAGAATACACTCAAGTCACTTAAATTTAAACTGGGAATTCAATAGGAACAATACTCATTTGTTAGATTTTTCTCAGAAAGACGGCTGGAAACATATCTATGCATAACGTTTGATATTAGGATTTGACATAGAAGGTCTTATGCCTGACGTAAGAACTAAAACAAGGGGCTATTCTGTTACTTTCCCAATTCAGTAGTGTTACGTTTAACATTCTCATAATCTGTGTTCATCTCATACTCTTTGTCCTTGACAAACTACTTTAATAATTGTAGATTAACCGAGCCTTTATCAGACTGAACTTCACATCAGAATTAGACAAACCCACTGCTTTGCTATTAAGATTGTAAGGAAATTAATAATATTCAAGGCAAAGTGTACTTATTGTACTTTGTTGTAATCAGATACCCTATTAATGATTATACCACGATTGAGAGTCTTCAGCCGTCCATTTCCCCCAAGGTAACAGGTTATGCGGCCTACAAAGCATAACATGCGGTTGTCACTCTGAATCATAAAGAAAAACAAGGCATGTTATAGAGAAATCCGTTTTAGATAAAAATCCTTTATGACGTCATGAAGTTGTGCTTGTGACAAGGCAACATCGTAATTTATAAACTATTTTAGTAACTTTTGAATCACTTTAGAGAAGAACGTTAATAGATAGAGAAGAAATGAATAATCTGGCTCAAAAAAAAGAAATCATTAATGAAAAAGATGGTTCGGTGATGATATATATTCCTGAAGGAACTTTTTTAAAGGGAATTGAAAAAGATTCTATAAAAGTTGATGCATTTTACATCGATAAGTATCCAATAACAAACAATCAATACAAAAAGTTTATGGAAGAAACAAACTATAATGAACCAGCTTTCTGGAAAGACAAAAGATTTAACAACACGAATCAGCCTGTAGTAGGTGTGAGTTGGGATGATGCAATTGCTTATGCGAATTGGGCAGGGAAAAGACTGCCGGAAGAGAAAGAGTGGGAAAAGGCTGCAAGAGGTACAGATGGGAGAGTATATCCATGGGGAAATGCAAAACCAGATAATAGTTTTGCTGTTTTTGATTTAGATATTTCAAAAGGCGCTCCTACTAATGTAGGAACACATCCCTCAGGAATAAGCCCTTACGGTTGTTATGATATGTCAGGAAATATTTGGGAATGGTGCCAGGAATGGTTTACTGAAGGAAAATATCGTGTGGTTCGCGGAGGTTCATGGATAAACCACATGAATATTCTAAGCTGTGCTTATCGAAGTTGCAGTGTGCCAAGTGGTAAAGATAACAATGTTGGTTTTCGTTGCGTCAAGGATATAACCTGATTAATGCTTTATTCCTTTTTCCCAAGAATATTCCAGGAATACGAATAATCAAAATTACCTTCAAATTTGAATTTGCCTTCAAATTCTGTTTGAAAGTCATAAAGGTCTTTAAAGTCATCTAAAGAATCCGATTCTGTTTTACCCATTAATCCGCTATCAACTAAATTGAAAACTATTTCTCCAAAATCTCTGCTATTAGTTATACCCCATAGTTCGAAAACTGTCCTTGTCATAAAACCAAACTTCCTCAAAGCGTATTGCCTGATCCCTTCGGAAAGTTCCTGTCCACTAACATGACGTTCCTCCTCACTTGAGCTATTGTATTTTTTCCCTAACCTGGAAGCAGTAAAGTCAAGAGCTTCAAAAATAAACTGGTATGACTGAACCGAATAACGGCTGTCTTTCTCAATTATTCTTTGAAGCTTTTTCCAAGTATCTTGTACAGTCTTCTTGCCCATTTTTTCCCTCTAATTTGATGTGGAATATTCAACCCTTGGAAAGACCGGATTCCCCTTGCATACCCTGGTCCCTGGCTTCGTTCCCCCCCATGTTATTTTATTTTTGACAGAGTTATCATCTGAAGATAGTCCTAACTGTTTTTGTATTTCATCAGATGTATTTGGCATAAATGGTAAAATAAATAACGAAATTATTCTAATAGATTCTACAAGGTTATACAGGACTTCATTAAGCTTTTCCCCAGCACTCACTTCTTTCGCTAATACCCAGGGTTTTGAGATCTCCACATATTTATTGACTAGTCCGATGTAGTCCCAAATCGCTTCCAATGCCTTACTAAATTGCAGGTTGTTCATCGCAAGCTCTACTTCATCATTAAGCATCTTAGATCTTTCAATTAACTCATTACCCTCGGTTGATATTCTCTCCGCTTCCGGTACAATACCATCACGATATTTTTCAATCATAGTCAATGTTCTATGTAAGAGATTTCCAAGATCATTTCCCAAGTCACAATTTATTCTGTTTACCAGGGCATCGTAGGAGAAATTCCCATCCAGTCCAAATGGCACTTCTCTAAGTAAAAAATATCTATAAGTATCTATGCCATAAGTATCCGTTATCTTAACAGGATCTATTGCATTACCCAGGGATTTTGATATCTTTTGCCCTTCCAGTGTCCACCAGCCATGAGCATATATTTGATAAGGTGCTTCTATTCCTAACGACATCAACATTGCCGGCCATACAACACCATGAAACCATAAAATTTCTTTCCCGATTATGTGTACATTGGCAGGCCAATATCTCTTTAGTCTTTCAGAATCATGATATCCCAAAGCCGTTATATAATTAAAAAGGGCATCAACCCACACATAGATAGTGTGTTTCTTATCCATAGGAACATGGATACCCCATTCAACCGCAGCCCTGCTTACACTAATATCATCTATACCCCCTACTATCCTTCTGTGCAGTTCGTTTCTTCTTGATTCCGGCCTGATGAAATCCGGATGTTTTTCAAAATATTCTAAAAGGACATCCTGATATTTTGACAATTTAAAGAAATAATTTTTTTCTCTTATTTTTTCAACAGAACGTCTGCATTCCGGACAGAGGCCTGAAGATAACTGTGATGACGTCCAAAAACTTTCACAGGGAATGCAATACCAGCCTTCATACTCTCCTAAATAAATATCCCCATTCTCATACATTTCATTAAATACATTCTCTACTTGTTTAACATGACGATTCTCTGTTGTTCTAATGAAGTCGTCATTAGAGATGCCAAGAATTTTCCATAAGTTTTTAAATCTTTCTACCATCCTATCTGCCAGTTCAATAGGATTTTCATTATTCGCCTGGGCAGCTTTCTCTATTTTCTGGCCATGTTCATCCGTTCCAGTTAAAAAGAAGACATCGTAATCCCTCATCCTCTTATATCTTGCTAAAGTATCTGCCGCTATTGTAGTGTATGAATGTCCTATATGCGGAGCATCATTTACATAATAAATTGGCGTAGTAACATAAAACTTTTTTTTATCCACAGCTATTCACGTGTCCATGCCCACAGCCAGATCCGCATCCTTTTGCCACACCTGTTCGTGCCCCACTCACCTGCTCTAAAATTTCATCTTTTGCCACAATAACCAGTTTTTTGTCTTTTGATTCCATAGTTACTTTCTGTTGTAAAACATCATAATCTACCACCTCACCAACACCTTTGGTGGTAACTATTAATGTCCCTTTCTTCGGAAGTGTATCTTTCATTTCTTCATACGCTTCATCCTCATATCTCAAGCAACACATTAACCTGCCACATCTACCTGATATTTTTGACGGATCGAGTGTTGCTTTCTGGTTCTTCGCCATTTTCATGGTAACCGGCTCTAAACTCCTCAAGAACGTTCTACAGCAAAGCTCCCTCCCGCAATGTTCATATTCGGCTAACAATTTGGCTTCGTCCCGAACACCGATTTGCTTCATCTCAATCCTGGATTTATACACCTTGGCTAAATCTTTAACCAATTCTCTGAAATCAACCCGCCCTTTAGCCAGGAAGTAAAATATTATCTTTTTGCTCCCAAAAAGATGCTCAACGCTGGCAAGTTTCATGGGCAAAATGTGTTCTTTTATCTTTTCCTGACAGAAATTATATTCTGATGGAATTATTTCTTCTTCAATCTCTTTTTGTTTTTCCTCCTCTTCTTCTGTAATCTTATGCAGCACCTCTGCCATATTAGACACAACCGCCTCATCATCTAACTCCTGTGGTTGTGAAATAGCCACGCCAAATTCTACGCCACGGAAAGAACGAATCACTACCTTATCACCTTTCTTCAAAGCAGGAATTTGAGTAAAAGCATTTTCTACATTCCTTAAAATACCATATCTTATTGTCACTTGATACCGCATGATTTCTTCCTGATATTTGTAAAATTAACATAAAGGCATTAGCTTGTCAAGTTAGTCCATACTGTAACATTGCCTGAATATATGGGGATGCGGAATTTGTAACCAAAATAAACGTATGATTTGCAGTATCTCATTGAATTTCTAAATCTTTCAAGATTTGTCATGTGTTTTATGCTAATCAGTAAAACAAAGACTATTTTTTAATCACAAAAAAAGTGAGTGCCATAAGCTGAAAAACTATGGCAAGAAGTAAAGCAGAATGCACATCTCCATTTCTATTAGTATAAGCAAATACTAACGCACCAAAAACGAAACACTGCGCAACAGATCCAACAATATTTAACCATGAAGAGGTCTCATACGTTAATACTCTCGCAATATTTTTGACCTCACTTAGAACAGATTCAAAGAGGAACTGTAATTCATCTAACCCTCCCTTATCTTTCTTTTTACCAAAAATTTCTGAACACTCCGGACAAATTAACTGTCCATAACGCTCTGTAGTTAATCCGGCTTCTAAATCCTTCTGAGGAATACTTTTTTTACATCGACCACATAATCTAATCTCTGCCATAATAACTTTCCTTATTTCAAGCCATACTTTTCTAGTTTTCTGTAAAGAGTCCTTTCGCCAATCCCCAGTATCCTTGCGGTCTCTCCTCTATTCCCACCCACATACGCCAAAGTGTTCTTCATTAATTCCTTCTCCATTTCCTCTAATGTTATCCCAACAGGGAAAACAGGCCCGGTTAAAGCTGTTCTATTACTCTTATATATATGCTCCGGTATGTCATTGATGTCAAGTATACCATTTTGATTAAAAACAATCATACTTTCAATACAATTCTTAAGTTCTCTCACGTTGCCAGGCCAATTATACCGGAACAAATTCTTCCTCGCCTCCGGAGTTATATCTTTAATCTTCTTGCCATTCTTTTTAGAAAATTCCTTAATAAAAACATCCATTAACAGAAAAATATCCTCCTGTCTCTCCCGTAATGGTGGGAGTCTAAGGCATATAACATTAAACCTGAAGTACAAATCTTCTCTAAATTTGCCCTCCTTCACTAACTCTCCCAAATCCTTATTTGTAGCAGCTATTATCCTTACGTCTATCTTTACCGATTCATTGCCGCCGACACGGACAATCCTTCCGTCCTCTATCACTCTCAACAGTTTTGCTTGAGTTGTAAGCGGCATGTCTCCAATTTCATCCAGAAACAAGGACCCGTTATTTGCATATTCAAATTTGCCTTTCCTTTGGTGCAAAGCTCCTGTAAACGCCCCTTTCTCGTGCCCAAACAACTCGCTTTCAAGTAAAGTCTCTGAAATTGCGGCAGAGTTTAATTCTACAAAAGGATTATTCTTACGCGGCCCATTGTAGTGAATTGCCCTGGCAATTAATTCCTTGCCTGTACCACTTTCACCCACGACCAGGACTGTCGCAGTAGTTGAAGCAATCTGCTTAAGTATATTAAATATTCTATGCATTTGCTGACTATTTCCTATAATACCCGAAAACCCAAATTTTTCTTCAAGCTGCTTATGCAATTCTATGTTATTTCGTACTATATTCTGCTTCTCAACAACCTTATCAACCGCAGCCCTTAAATGGTTTATGTTTATAGGCTTTAAAAGATACGTGGCCGCACCTTTCTGCATTGCAGCAACTGCGTTCTCAACTGTACCGTAACCGGTTACTAATATAACCTCCGTATCCGGTGATTTCTCTTTTGTCTCTTTTAAAATCTTCATTCCATCTATGCCACGCATGACCAAATCCGTAATCACCACGTCTATCCTGTCTCTTCCGATTATATCAAGCACTTCATTACCGCTCACGGCAATTGAACATGTATACCCAACATTTCTCAAGCTTTCTGCTATCGCTTCAGCCTGATCTCTTTCATCATCGATTATTAATATGTTTGCATCCATCGCTATATTACTCTTCTTGAGCTTTGCTGTTTATAGGTAACTTTATTAAAAAACTACTCCCTTTGCCATCTTCACTACGTATACTGATTGTACCTTTACTTTCTTCAATAATTCTCTTGGCAGCAGGCAACCCAAGACCAGTACCATTCTTTTTTGTTGAATAATAAACCTGAAATATTTTATCAATTTTGTCACTTTCAATCCCAACTCCGGTATCGGTAATATCTATAAAAATGTTTTCACCTCTTCCATAGGTTCTCACTATAAGTTCTCCGCCTTCCGGCATTGCCTGTTGAGCATTAAGTATCACGTTTAATAACGCTTGTTTTATTATATTACTATCCAGATTGCATTTTGGCAGTTTTGTATCAAAGCCTTTAAGTATTCTAATAGAATTCTGCATGGCTTCAGGACTTATAAAATCGAGCACGCTGTCTATAACCTCATTAATGTCACATACCTCTAAATGGAGTTCATACTTCTTCGCAAATCGCAGGAAATCACTAAGAATACTATCCAGTCTACTAACTTCTTTCTGTAGCAATCGAATTCTTTGTGACATTTTTGAGTCTTTCACTGAATTACGATTCTGTAAATCTTCATCTAACAATTGTAAATTTATGCTTATGGCATTTAAAGGATTCTTTATTTCGTGTACCAAACCCGCTGCCAGCGTATTGAGAGAATTTAAATCGCCGGAATCTATATTATTCTTTGTCATACCTTTTAAACTCCTTAGAATAGTAACCGTTCACACACACACGATATCTCGTTTCCACTTTCCCACCCAAAGACCGGGCGGGTTCCGCAAGGGTTCTCATACAGAGCTTGGTAAGCAGAGCGGGTCTTTTAAGACCGTTAAAATATACTTAAAAAAAATAAGCCAGGAAAGTAAATAAAGTGCTTTCCTGGCTTTGGCTTATATAACAAACAAAGGTTTATGCTTGAGATGCTTCTGCTTTTACAACGTTTTGTGCTTGTAACCCCTTATTACCTTCTACAACTTCAAATTCTACACTTTCTCCGTCTTCTAAAACTTTGAAACCATTTCCTGAGATATTTGAATAGTGAACAAATACATCACTACCATCTTCCTGTTGAATAAACCCAAAGCCTTTTTTTACATCAAACCACTTTACAGTACCTTTTATTGCCATTTCTGCTCCTCATTTTTCGTAGTACTTTTCATAAACATATAAAATAATGACTTGCTAAAAAAACTTTTTCCCTTCTTTTTTTACTTTACCTCCTATAAAAAATTCTTAATGATTTAATATAAGAACAAGTCTCAATATTTTTCAACTATTATGTACTAGTAGTAGTTTGAACAGCTCTTTCTTCCTTTAAGGCAGCTTTTCTGCTTAACTTCAGTCTTTTTTGCTCATCTATTCCTATCAATTTCACCTTAATTTCATCACCCATCTTTACCACATCTTCTACTTTCTCGATATAATCATTAGAAAGTTCAGAAATATGCACCAGTCCTTCTTTTCCAGGTATTATTTCAACAAAAACGCCATATTCCTTAACTGAAACGACTTTACCATTATATATTCTTCCTACTTCCGCATCATCGGTGAGCCCCCTTATATAAGTCTTGGCAATTTCTACTGATTCAAGAGAGGCAGCCGAGATAATAATGGTTCCATCATCTTCTATTTCCACCCGTGTGCCTGATTCCTCCTGGATCTTCTTGATATTTTTGCCGCCAGGGCCTATAACCAAACCAATCTTCTCAGGATTTATTTTAATCTTAACGAGTTTTGGAGCATGAATTGAAATCTCGCTGCGAGGTTTCTCAATTGCAGTCAGCATTTCCTTCAAAATATGCATTCTACCTTCTTTGGCCTGAGCAAGCGCATCTCTCATAATTTGCTCACTTATACCTGATATCTTCAGGTCCATCTGAAGGGCTGTGATACCTTCTTCAGTTCCAGCTACTTTAAAATCCATAGCCCCCAAATGATCCTCATCTCCCAATATATCAGACAGTATTCGAACTTTCTCACCTTCCTTTACCAACCCCATTGCTATGCCAGCGACCGGGCGCTTCATCGGAATTCCGGCATCCATCATACAAAGCGTACCTCCACACACTGTAGCCATTGAAGATGACCCATTTGATTCAAGAATGTCTGATACTATCCGTATGGTATATGGAAAATCCTCGTAAGCTGGCACCATTGATTCCAGAGCCTTTTCAGCCAAGGCCCCATGTCCTATTTCTCTTCTGCCAGGCCCTCGGATTGGTTTCGCTTCGCCTACACAAAAAGGTGGGAAATTGTAATCCAGCATAAACTTCTTGGTATATCCTTCCACCAATCCGTCTACACGCTGTTCATCTATCGAAGTCCCCAGCGTAGATACTACAAGCGCCTGAGTTTCTCCCCTCGTAAACAGAGCAGAACCGTGTGTTCGTGGCAGAAAACCCACCTCACACGTTATCGGCCTTATATCTTTGAGGCCTCTACCGTCAATTCTTTTGCTCTCTTTAATAATCTGTTCCTGTACCGCTGATTCCACAAGCTCATCAAAGATTGACTTAACCTTGTTCTCTTTACCTTCGTCATCTGCATCAGTACAATATTCCTCAATTAATCTTCCGCGCACTTCTTTTAACGCTTTTTTACGGGCAAACTTTCCATTGACTACAGATTGCACCTTGATTTCTTTATATACCTTTGCCTTTATTTCATCAAAAAGCGCAGCATCTACTGTCGTCTCCTCATACTTCTGCTTTTCCTTCCCACATTTCGAAACCAACTCCTTTTGCATTTGTACTATCTTTTTAATCTCTTCAAAACCGAACATTATTGCATCAACAAATTTATCCTCAGAAATCTCCTTACCGGATGCCTCTACCATCATTACTGCATCTTCCGTCCCGGAAACAACTAAATTCATTGTGCTGGATTCAAGCTCCGAATTCTTGGGATTAATTACAAATTCATCATTTATTAAACCTACCCGCACAGAACCTGTAGGGCCGTTAAATGGAATACTCGATACCGCAACAGCCGCAGAAGCCCCTACCATGGAAATAACGTCAGGATCGGTTTCTTTATCTGCAGATAATACTACCGACATTATCTGGACTTCATCTGAATATCCTTTCGGAAAAAGAGGACGCATCGGCCTGTCCATCATCCTCATTGTTAATATTTCTTTGTTGGTTGGCCTGCTTTCACGCTTATAAAATCCACCAGGAAACTTTCCGGCTGCATAAGTCTTTTCCCTGTAATCAACCGTCATTGGCAGAAAATCACCGCCCTTCGGTTCTCCACATACTGCCGTAACCAACACTACCGTATCTCCATAACGGACTATAACAGCGCCATCTGCCTGCTTTGCAACTTCACCGGATTCAATACTCAGGGTCTCCCCGCCAACAGTTTCCTCAACTTTACATTTCAATTTTATATCCTTTCACCAACCAATTTACCGACGTATGCCCAACTTCTTTATCAGGCTCTTATAGCCTTCTTCATTTCTTCCATTAAGATATTTCAGTAACGTAGCCCTTTTACCAACCATCATAAGTAACCCACGCCTTGACGTATGATCTTTCTTGTGTTCTTTAAGATGATCACTCAGATGTTTTATCCGTTCTGTCAACAAAGCAATTTGTACTTCCGGCGAACCCGTATCGGTATCGTGGACTTTGTTACCTTCAATTATCTCTTTTTTCAGTCCTTTTTCTATGCTCATCTCCATCTCCTTATAAAGTGCCGCATAATATATCACAAAGGCTTTTAAATTTCCAATAAAAACTTAGTCTTGATTTGCTTCAACCTTTGAAATAACATTATTAACATAAAATTCTGCATCCTCTCTGGTTTCCACAAGAAACGTAACAATAATGAAACTATTTATACAAGATATGCTGCTATACTTACCTTTCAAATCTTCAAATGTATGCAATCTGCCTGTTTTAACCACATCTTCTCCCCACGATTCCCTTAACTCAACGAAATTTTTGAAAGATTCCTCTGCAACTGACTTTTCAGGATATTTGACTATCAATAATTTGAAAGGCAAACTGCTTGTTTCAGATTTATAATCAGCCACAACGGCATCTGTCTGTTCGCTGAGATTTAATACATTTCTATCAATAAACCTGTCTGAAATGTAAATATTATCCAGGATTATCTTTTTATGAAAATATCTTGAGCTTCCCTGGATGTATCCTTCTTCAGGTAAATACATTAGGATAGCCGGCAAATGGACCTCACCGGCAGGTATGTTGTCTACAACGGCAGCACCGATAAAGGTAATATCATCCGGACTGATATCACCTCTGTAAGGTTCTATACTCATAAAATACTTACCTTTCCATACCCACAGATAATTCTCGTATAACGAGGCTTCGTTCCCAATATTTACTCCTTGCCCCGCTTTGTCCTTTGCAAATACACCGTAGGCATCATCAGATCTGCCAAATTCCCAAATGTCCACCTTAACAGAATTATCAGTCCCATTCTTAACATACACAGCTTTTGACACCTGATTAAATGAATAGGACAAATAAACCTCTGCGCCGCCATTAATGTATTCAAAAAGTTTATCTTTACCGGCATACACTGTCGGCGCTCCTCTTCTCTTCCAGCCTTCAACAGATACAGGAAAGAGATCATTTTCGAGTATACCATTTTCGTTTGTCATTACCTGGGGCTGTATCCCCTCAACAACTATCGCAGAACGTCCATTTACTGGACAAACTTTTTCACAGAAACCACATCCGATACAGGCCTCTTCTCTTACATAAACCCTTCTTATCTCTTTACCATTGCCATGAACATATGTATTGAAATGGATTGCTTTTGTCGGGACAGGACAAACCTCTTCACATACACCACAACTGACATCCTCCCAATTCTTGTCCAAATCCGGCAATCGCGCATAGCCAACCCACGGGATGCACCTGTTTCTGTCTATCCTGGCCTTTCCTATTGCCAGCCGTTTCTTCTTCTCTTTAGTAAGCCTGGTAATTGCTCCTGAAGGACAAACCCTTGTACAAAGTACGCAATCATGGGCACAATATCCAATCCGTGGGATTAGCTGCGGGGTCCACATCCCGCTCAAATCCGCCTCTAAAATTGTCGGATGCAGGCCGTTAGTCTTACATACCCTCATACACTCTCCGCATCGTATGCATTTGGCCTGAAATTTATCTTCAGGGAGTGAACCCGGAGGGCGTATAATTCCAAGTTCATCATTACTCTTCTTCTTCTGAAAGTTCAGTGATAGAAGAGGAGCCGCAACGGCGCTGGAAACGCACGCCGTTATGAAACCTCTCTTAGTCAAATTTACGGGAATTTCCTGCTCTGGCGGCTGTTTATGCATAAACCTGACTGCTCCTGTAGGACATATATCCTGGCACTTCATGCATAAAATGCACTCGCCTGCCTGCGTTTTCCTTCCAGTATCATCAATAGCTCCCATCTTGCAATCTACTGTACATCTATCACACCCATCACAAATGTTCTGCCCCACGACACGCTTAAAAAGAGACCAGTCTGACAGCATGGCAAACAACGCCCCTAATGGACACAGATTCCTGCACCAATATCTCTTATAAAACAAACCCAAAGATATGATTGCGGAGAGTACTATCAGAAAGATAAAATGCCCTCTGAAAAACGGCGCGTGCAAAGCAAACAGTGCTTCCTTTATAAAAACATGGACTTTATCGCTTACAAAACTTATCAGGTAGAATTTATGAAGAAAGTTAAAAAATGAGTTGATTAGAGAAACGAAGTAAGGATGGATAACAATAGTATATGCATTTGTTACAATACTGATTGGGTCAAACCAACCAACCATCTGGTGGCTTATAAACAGGCTTAGGAGGAGAAAGGCCAGTATATAATATTTCAGCCTTTTAGCATCATAAATCTTAAATGAAACCCTCTTCCTTTGCTTTTTCAGTAAACTATCAGTAATATCAAGAGTTGTACCAAGAGGACATACCCAACCGCAGAAGAAACGCCCCAAAAACAGAGATGCCGCCAGTACAATAATAGCCGGCCAATACCTTACTATAAATTCCTTTGCAGCTACCATTGCGCCAATTGCAGAAAGCGGACTCATGCGAAGGAAGATATCCACCGTCCCATCCTTTTCGGCAATAGGATCAGCATAAATCAGCAGGCAAATGAAAACAACAAAAACCAGTATTTGTACCGTCAATCTAATCTTGTAATATATTGAACCTTTTTTTGTGTTTACTTTACCAAATCCTGTCATTCTTAATGGTCACCTTTTTCAAGGACGATACAATAAATTTCATCGCCTTTTTGTAATGGCAAATCCCCTTTTCGCAATCTTTCTAACGATTTACGGACTTCTTGTTTAGATACCAGCCTAAACATAAAACACATATTACCACTATAAACAGTGGGTTTTCAACCCAATAACCGGGATATTGGGAAGAAAAATGGAGTGCATCGGCCGTGTCGATGCTATTAAAAAATGCGGTAACACGGTTACATCACTCCAAAAAAACCTCCTGCCGGTTCAATCTTATAGATTGAACCAGCAATAGGACTTGAGAAGGTTGATCGAAATTCTGGAATCCTCTCGAAAGAGAGGTCTGTCGTCAGACAGGGAATGACATTTTGTGAGTTTTTTATATTTGTGACACAGCCTGAGAGTGTTGAAATGAGGAGAAAATGCGAAAGTGCCGTCAGGGTGGCATGGACACAACTAAGTTTGAAATGCCTTAAGTGAACTACCCGCCCGGCGCATTCAAATATGCCTGCTGTTAAATCAAATAGGGTTTAGTTTAAAGTCTTTCTTGCATTTTTAAATGAGTTATGATAAAAATCAGGTAGTTATTGAGGGCAGTCAAATGAAAGAATCGCTGAGATATTTAAATAATGCAAAAGAGATCCTGAGGTCTGTGCCTGTGGAGGATAACACCTATACAGATGTTAAACCCGTAAGAGAAGCGCTTGGAACGGCCTACCTTGCTATTTTAGAGGTAATAAATGAATACCTTATTACTAAAGTTGGTTTAACAAAAAAAGAGCTTCCCAAATCAGTGGATGCTTATAGAAATGCGTTACAGAGGCATGTAGCAGTCCATAATGGAAAGTTGATGAGGGAGTTTGAGAAACTATATGATGCCTTACACATAGCAGGTTATTACAGAGGGCTTCTTTATGATGTAGATATGGTTAAAGATGCCCTTAAGGCTGCAAAGGCCTTTATTGAGAAGATTAAATGAGGGAAAGATGGATTATGTCAAAAGTCAACAGGTTGTCCGAGAAGACAGCATACAGTTTTTCTTCTTGGATTGGGATCATTCTTGGGTCAGGGTCACCTATTGACAGGTTGTCCGAGAATAGGTATTTTGGCAGATTTTCGAGTCATAAGTCCTTTAATACCAATAACAAATTTTTTGGATTTTGCATTCTCGGA
>MHZA01000019.1 GCA_001828595.1 Planctomycetes bacterium RIFCSPLOWO2_12_FULL_40_19 | reverse complement strand
ACTATTTATTTTTTAGTTATATGGTTTCTGTTGTTCGATTTTAATGGTTATGCTAAAAATACGTCTCTTTTAGTATGGAGCATCGGTTGGCCGTTAATAGTAATAAGTTTACTGTTAACCTCACGGTTTTTTTGTGGTTTGTGTCCTTTTCGAACAACATCGGAATTGGTTCAAAAAATAATGAACCTCGATTTAAGGCCATCCGATTTTATCAAAACATACGGACCTTACATTGGAGTATTTGGTTTTGCCTTGATACTGTGTTCAGAACACATAACAGATATGCCGAATTATCCACTAGCTACAGCTATCTTATTGCTGTCGATTTTAGGGTTTACTGTGTTTTTTTATGTATTGTACGGTAGCGCCTCATGGTGCAGGTATATATGTCCTCTTGGACTGATGAATGGTGTTTATTCTAAACTTTCGATAATCGAAGTCAGGGCTAACACTAACGTTTGTTACTCTGAATGTAAATATCCTGCTTGTTATAAAGGAACAGATGAGGATAAAGGTTGCCCAATGAATTTAGGGGTGTTTAATATGTATACTAATGAAGACTGCATCCTATGCGGACAATGTATTAAAAACTGCAAGTATGATGCTATAAATCTTAACCTTAGGGTTCCTGCGGCTGAGATTGTTCGAGATTCAGGGCTTAATTCATATAGAGAAGGACCTGCCTTTGTAATTGCCTTCTTTATTCCCGTGCTTATTGCTGGTGTGCTGGCCATCAATCTTATAAAATTACCCCTTTATCATCAATTATCAATAAAAATAAACAATGAAGTTGCACATTATGCACTCGTCTACATTTCTTTCTACATTTTGTGTCTCGGCCTTATCTGGCTTGGCGCTATGACACTTAAAAAATCAAATCCGGAAGGATCCTCACTGGAAAGACTAGTGTGGTACACATGTACTTTTATTCCAATTGCATTTGCAGGTGAGATAGCCAATCACGTTATTACATTTATTTATGGTATTGGTCAAATTTTGCCAGTGGTAAATTTACATTTTGGTTCATATGAGTTTAGTATCCTAAATCAACAGACCTCCACAGAAATAGTTAAACTCCTCCAAATAATTATAATTATAACGGGTATCGCAGCTTCTATATTTATTGGCAAAAAAGTTGTCAAGAAGATTACGAAAACACAAGGTTGGAGTAGGTTTTGGCCGATATACTTTGTAAATTTGGTTTTTGGTGGTTTATTCATATTTGTCTTCATAATGAGAGATTGACTATTAACCACGTTGTTGTATTAATTACCACAAAAACAAGTAACTATTCCATATGCTGAAAAACCTAGCATTCAGGCAATAAAAAACATAGCTGCAGACCTTCCGCCTCTTCCTGGAAGATATTCTACGCTAAGTCGCGACTATGAATATAAGCGTTTAGGTACAGTATCGTTACTAGCCTGGATTGACCTGCATTCCGGTAATGTTATTCCGCTCGTACGAGATCGACATCGTAGTAAGGAATTTATAGAATTTCTCACTGAGCTAGATAACAATTATCCAAAGGCTTGGAAGATCAGGCTCGTTCTGGATAACCACTCAGCGCATACATCAAAAGAAACCATGAAATACTTGAAAGCAAATCCAGAACGATTTGAATTTGTTTTTACGCCAAAGCATGGTTCTTGGTTGAATATGATTGAAATATTTTTTAGCAAAATTGCCATATCCTTTTTAAGGCATATTAGAGTATGCACGAAAGACGAACTCGTTGAGCGTATCTACCGGGGTATCAGTCAAATAAATGAAGAACCCGTTATTTTCAAATGGCGTTATAAAATGAATGAAATTACCGTTGTATGATTTATGCTATATTATTTATGGAACACAATACTAGTTAAGTCAACAGCAGACTTGACCCCTTCCCCCGCACAGGCACGCAGACAGGCTTGCTGATTTAACCCTGACAGGGTTGCGAAATAGCTGAAAAATCATGTTTTTCAAAAAACTAAATGTTACGCTAATTTATTATAGGGGTTTTTCTTCTCTCTCGTTCATATATTCCAATCAACCTCCTATCTCTTCTTCCAGAGGATGTATTATTTTCTGCCAATAATCCTTAAATTGGAAGTTGGGGCTGTGTTCATTTTCATGGCAGATTTCACAGATCTCAACTTCTGCCTTACCGTAATCTTTTGATTGAGTCTCTTTGTGATTACTGCCAGGCCCATGACAACTTTCACAACCTACTCCCTTCAATCCCGGTGTTGAGTCAATAGTTTCAAATCCTGTAAAATAGCTTAATCCGGTAGTATGGCACTCTATGCATTCAGGGTCATATTCATGTCCAACTTTCAGTAAAGTCTCATATGCTGAAGCGTGACGTGTGTTTTCCCAGTGCCTGAAGATTTTATTATGACAAACAGCACAATCATCATTGCCTATAAATGTCAGGTTTGATGGAAGGCCAGTCTTAAACACCCTTTTTATTAATTCTTCATCCTTTAGTCTTTGCTGATAAATTTTTAATAACATTTCTATCGCTGGCGAATCTTCAAATCTTTCATCTAAAGGTATTGTTTCAGTAGTAGACAAATAGCTATTAAAACGCTTGCTTCCGTCTGTCCGGGTAGATTTTGGCGATAAAGTAATTGTTCCCAAATATTTCCCCTTTTCTCCTACCGGGATTACGTATGTACTCTTTACTTTTGTAAGATAGATGCCTGGCCTGTCAATCCTGTGGCCTGAGATCACCAGGTCGAATTCCGGATAGGTTTCTGCGATCTTTATAGAATCCTCTATTTCTGCATGAGAAAGCAATATTAAAATGTCTGTCTTGTCGCTCAGATTACTCAGTAAAGGTTTAAGTGATACAATGGGGTCAATAACCTTTATGTCCTGACAGGTATCATCAATAAGTTCTGGTGACAAAATGCCTAATATACCAACCTTTAATGTTGTTTCTTTTATCTTTATCTCTTTTATAATGTAAGGTTTTACTTTAAGAACCTGTGTATTAAAATCAATATTACTTGATATAAAATCCACATTACTTATTTGAGAAAGATAACTTAGCAAATCAATACCCATGTTAATATCCTTTTCACCAATATTATGAGCAGCATAATCCATCTGGTCTAATGCCCTGAGTATTGTTTCCATTTTGATTTCGTCTTGTCTGCCGACTTTACCGGGGAGATCTCCCAGGCTCAGGAGAATCCAGTTTTCATCTTTCTTTCTCAGACGATTGACCAATGTATGTCGTCTTGGCAATCCACCAAGCTCTTTTTCCGAACATCCACATGGTTCTAAATAACCGTTTTCCTCACCGGTAAAAATGATATTTATGGCAGGTTCAGATAATGTCTCATTTCCATAGAGACTATTATCATTTTGATTTGATAAAACCAGCAATATAAAAACTATAATTAAAGGTTTAAAAGCTGAATGTTTACTGATAATCCTGATCATTATAAGCTTTCCTGTCCGCACATGCCCGGCAGCAGGCGGGGATATGCATGATTTGCAATTCCGGCGCTTAACCTTCCTCTATTTCTCCTATTATGGGTATCCTTATAACAGGTTGAATCTTACTATTTGTGTAAAGTTCCAGCGCCCCATTAATCTTTCCAATGGCAGCTTCTGAATGTAATTTTACTTCGATTAAGTAGTGAGGATTATTTGTTTCAAGATTTTCAATAATTTTGGCGCTCACATAATCCGGAAATGTCTTAATACTTGAAATATTTATATTACTTTTATTAACCTTAACATAAAGTTTTTGAGATAATTCTTTTCCTTTAGTGACAAAGCCATAATAGATTTTATTGGGATAAGTAGTAATATCTCCTACTATCTCTCCGAAAAATGGTATATTAACTTTTTCTTGCATTTGACTGTTTGTTTCCAGGTGTATTCCACCACTGAATCTTCCAATTTCAGGATTATTCTCTAATTCTACTTTGATAACATATTCACCGTTTTCCTCTTCGGCAATTGAGGCACTTATAAATGGCTTGGACGGTATGATTTTTTTTATCTTAAAATCAGGCTCTGTTTGTGATTTAATTGTGACTGTTTTGTCTGTTTTTTCACCAAGGTGGACTGAGCCAAAATCAATATTTCTCGGTTTGATACTTACGTCTTCAATAATTTCGCCGGAAATCGTTAAATTGTAACGAGGATGATCAGGATCATTGCTTATGACGGATATACTTTTAGTCACATTTCCTGTAAAAGAGCCTGAACTGAATATGGCCCTGATCTCTCCTGTTTTGCCGGGAGGTATCGTATTAGAAGTTAGTATTGCGGCTGTGCATCCGCAGGATGTATTTACCTTTCCAATATTCAGGACATTATTCCCCCGATTCTCAAACTTATAAATATGCTCAATCTTTTGACCTTTGAATATCTGGCCAAAATTAAAGTCTGGATTCTCAAAGAAGATTGTTGGGCCTTGTGCAGAAGCATTAATGTCAGAATTCTTATCGTTATCCGGAATAGTTTCTGAGCCTTGCAATTCTATGCATATAAAGAATTGACAAACGGCAAACATGGAGATTAAGATTGTTGTTAAGTATAACTTTCTCATCTTGCTTAAAATTATATCAAATGATATAAATCAAAACAACTTTGTTTAAGCGCTCCGGAAATATAATTAGCTGTATCAGAATTTCAAAGTTTTGCTGTGAGTATACGTGGTTTATTATTTTTTAACCTAAATTGAGCGATTTTACATTGTACATTATTGTAATTGCCATTATGGCAATTACTTACTCTAAGGTGTATATTGTTGCGCACATGGAATAAACGAATCATGGAGTGTCTTCCGCCATGATTCCCTGCGTACCGGACGAAGCACACTACAAGGAACTGGCAACCATCACCTGTGCCTGACCACAACAGAACAATTTACATAGGCTCTCAGGACAAGAGATTTTATGCAATTAAACCGGATGGAATTTTGCAATAGACTTTCAAAACTAATGGCGTTATAACTTCAACTTTGGCGATAGACTCTGACGGGAATATTTATTTCGGTTCATGGGGTAGTTATGTTTATGAAGGCATTATTGAAAGCATTTAGCATTTTCGGGATTACGCTTATTTTAGTTGTTGGTATTGGAGCTCACTTTTCTATTTCAGATTCAGTCACTCCTCCGTGGCAGATGTTTCGGCATGATTTGAGACATACCGGGGTCAGTCCTTTTAAGGGAACACAGACAAACAAACTTAAATGGAAATTTAGTGTAGAGAAAAGGATTACGTCGTCACCGGCAATTGGTCTGGATGGTACAATATGTTTTGGTTCTGTAGATGGAAAGCTCTATGCGGTTAGTCCTGAGGGTAAACTCGTATGGACTTTTCAGACAGGAGGCGAAGTAACCTCATCTCCCGCCATAGGACCTGATGGTAAAATATACGTTGGTTCAAGAGACAAGAAACTGTATGCAATAAATCCGGATGGCAGTCTCAAGTGGACTTATGAAACAGAGGGTGAGGTTTATTCATCACCTGCAATAGGAAAAGACAACGTTATTTATTTTGGATCTGCGGACGGCAATCTGTATGCAACGGATTTAGATGGAAATCTGAAATGGAATTATAAAAACAATATTTACAGTTCAATAAGTTCCTCGCCATCAATCGGACCTGATGGGAGCATTTACTTTCTCATAAGCAAAGGCATTATTTATGCGTTAAATCCCGATGGAACATTTAAGTGGAATCTGAGAATCGGCAGCAATGTTTATCAATCATTCTCTTCTCCTGCTATCGGGGAGGATGGGGTAGTGTATGTGGGGTCAGAAAATGGCATTGTTTATGCGATTAATCCAGATGGTAAGGTAAAATGGAGGGTTAATACAGGAAAGACCGTTCAATCCTCACCGGCAATTGACAGCGATGGTACATTGTATTTTGGTTCTTACAACAAAGAGATATATGCAGTCAATTCTAACTGTACACTTAAATGGAATTTTAAGACCAATGGCTGGATTGAGTCATCACCGGCTGTTGATTCTGAAGGGACTGTTTACATAGGTTCCAGCGATGGCAGTCTTTATGCGATAGATTCAAAAGGAGAGCTTAAGTGGAGTTATCAGACAGAAGGCTGGATCGAATCATCGCCATTAATAGGCCCGGATGGAACAATATATTTCGGTTCAAATGATAACCATTTGTATGCGATCGGTAATTAAATTAGTAACAGTATTATAGAATTTTTATGGGGTGCATTTATGATAATTGTAATGAAGCCAACTGCTGATAAGGGTGAAATTGACCACGTAGTTGAAAGGGTTGAGGAGGTTGGTTGTAAAACTATACTGCTGGAAGGTACTAACAGAAAAGTAATTGCCGTAATTGGTGATAAACGCGACATCCCGCCGGAATACTGGGATTCGATACCGGGTGTGGAAAAGGCCGTCCCAATCTTAACTCCATATAAAATAGCAAGTCGCGAAGTAAAGAAAGCCAATACGGAAATAAAGTTAAATGATCAGGTCTTAGGCGGAAAAAAGATAGGTGTAATCGCCGGGCCATGTGCGGTAGAAGATCAGGATCAAATTAATTATATTGCAGAGAGAGTGAAGAAAGCGGGCGCTATTGCGCTCAGGGGAGGAGCTTTTAAACCAAGAACCAGCCCTTATTCCTTCCAGGGACTGGGAGAGAAGGGGCTTGAGTACCTGGCCAAAGCCAGGGAGGCGACAGGACTGGCTGTAGTCACGGAAATACTCAGCCCGGAACATATAGAACTGGTAAGCAGCTATGTTGATATATTGCAAATAGGAACAAGAAATATGTCCAACTTCATGTTGTTGGAGGCAGTTGGCAAATGCAAGAAGCCGGTAATCTTAAAGAGGGGAATGTCCGCCACTTTAGAGGAGTTTCTACTTGCGGGCGAATATATACTATCACACGGCAATCCGAACGTTATCTTGTGTGAAAGGGGAATAAGGACATTCGAAACACATACGAGATTTACCCTGTCATTGAGTATTGTTCCTGAACTGAAACGGCTGACACACCTTCCCGTAATTGTAGACCCCAGTCATGGTACCGGTGTGCGAGACCTAGTGCGTCCTATGTCAAGGGGTGCAATCGCAGTCGGCTCTGACGGATTGATACTGGAAGTCCATCAAGACCCGGAAAAGTCTTATGTTGACGGCCCCCAGTCAATAACACCTGAAGATTTTGAAAACCTGATGAAAGAAGTGGGTGCAGTTGCAAGAGCCATAGGGAGAGACATATAAACCCGGATTTCAACTAAGTATGGGCGTACCCGCCTGCCCGCCCGTCTACGCCGTTCGCCAGCCCGACAATGTCTTTCTGGCGGGGACGGGTACCTACCCGCCTGTACCTATTCGGGCAGGTTCGGGCAGGTTGCCATACGCCCTCACATCCTAAGTGGCAAAAGAGCAGCAGAATGCCTAGTCTGCAGGAAAAAGTGATTTGAGGAGAAAAGATAAGGAAGTTACGAACCAGGAAGAAGTTGAGGAGATATTATCAAATGCTTTGGTGGGAAGATTGGGTACGTGCCTCAATAATATTCCGTATATAACACCTGTTAATTTTGTATACGACAAAGATAAAGTATATTTTCATAGCGCTTTAGAAGGCCGAAAGATTGAGAATATAAACTCCAACCCAAACGTATGCTTCGAAATAGACAAAGTTATTTCAATCATTCCCGGCAAGCAGAGGCCATGTGCCTCAACTACTGAATATAAAAGTATAATAATATTTGGGGATATACAGATTGTAACTGATATTGAAGAAAAGACCTTTGCTTTAAACAAACTTATAGAAAAGTATGCGCCTCAGTCACCGAAGCTTTCTTCATCATCCGGGGCTATAACAGGAACGAACGTCCTTGTGATTAGTATTAAAGAGATGACGGCAAAACAAAGTCCCGTTGGGGGAAAAACCGTAATAACTCCATCAGGAAAAGAGTAATCACACAAAGCCATGAAGAACACAAAGGGAAAAACTATTATCTCTTGTTTTATTTCTTTTATTTTGTTTTCTTAGTGATCTATTGCTGGTTCAGGCTTACCCGCCAGAACGATATTGTCGGGCTGGTAGCCTGAACCGGAATGTTTTTTACAGGAGGAAGGAAATTTGGAAATAGTACCATCTGAAAGAGTTGCGTCAATTGGCGCTTATGCCTTTGCAGAAGTAGATAAAGAGGTCCAAAAGTTAAAAGACAAAGGCATTGAACCTATAGATTTTGGTGTCGGAGACCCGACAACTCCAACACCTGAGGTAATACGGGAAGCCACCAAACAAGGAATAGAGAAGAGAAAAAGCTCTGGTTACCCAAGTTACACAGGTTCACCTGAATTCAGGGAGGCGGCAAGTAAATGGATGAACAAAAGGTTCAGTCTTTCACTTGACCCTGCCACTGAGATTAGCTCCACCATAGGCTCAAAAGAGGCCGTTTTCAATTTTGCAGAGGGGTTTGTCAATCCGGGAGATTATGTAATAATTCCAACACCTGGATATCCGCCTTATGCAAGAGGGACTCTCTTTGCAGAAGGGACGCCGTTTTTTATCCCCCTACTGCCTGAGAATAATTTCCTGCCGGATTTGAAATCTATACCTGAAGATGTCTGCAAAAAGGCAAAGCTGATGTGGATTAACTACCCAAACAGCCCCAGCGGCGCTAATGCTTCCATGAACTTTTTAAAGGAAGTAGCAACTTTTGGTGAAAAGAATAACATCATCATAGTTTCCGATGAAGCATATATAGATATTTATTATGGCGAACCGCCGCATAGTATACTCGAAGTCAGTACTGATGGTGTGGTAGCCATACATTCCATGTCAAAGAGGAGCGCAATGACGTGTTACCGGATAGGATGGATTGCCGGTGACAGCCGTGTGGTTGACATATTTAAGAAGGTAAAGACTAATATTGATTCAGGCACGCCTACTTTTATTCAGGACGGCGCCATTGCCGGGCTGAACGACGAGACTCATGTGCAGATCATGAGAGATGAGTATAAGATTAAGAGAGATATACTGGTAAAGGCATTAACAGGTATTGGTCTGCCTGACTGTACACCTGATGCAACTATTTATATCTGGCAGAAGGTCCCTGACGGAATGACTTCTATAGATTTTGCAGTAAAATTGCTGAATCCGGATATTGCAATCGTTGCTACACCCGGAGAATGGATCAGTGACAAAAGCTATGACGGCCACAATCCCGGAGAAGGGTTTGTCCGCTTTGCACTGGTTCCAAGCATTAAACAGACAGAAGAAGCTGCCAGAAGGATAAGCAGGCTGAAACTGTAATAAAATAAGTAATCACACAAAGCTACTAAGAACACAAAGGGAGAAACTATTCTCTTTTGTTTTAATATTCTTAGTTTCGTTTTCTTCGTGAACTTTGTGCCTCTGTGTGAAATTGTCCTTTTATTCCTCACTTTTATATATGTGAGGATTTGCGAAATTCGTGTCAACAAAAAATGAAAAAACGATTATTCAGCGGTATCCAGCCAAGCGGTGAAGTTCATATCGGAAATTATCTGGGTGCAATCAAAAACTGGGTCAGCCTTCTGCAAGGCATTTGAAATGGGCTTCCGAACGGTCATAGCCGTTGGTACAGACTGCCCCGGCTTAACTGCGGAAAAGATACGGAAGGCAATCGGGCAGTTAAAGCGATTCGATGTGGTAATCGTGCCGGCAACCGATGGTGGTTACGTACTGATCGGCACGAATACCTTCCAGCAGGAATTGTTTAGGCAAGTCACCTGGAGTTCGGACCGGGTGCTTGAGCAGACATTACAGCAAGCGAAGGTAAAAAATATGTCGGTAGCGTTGCTTGACCCGGAGACCGATGTAGATACTGCAGAAGACCTGAAAATGGTTGAAGCGACGCTGAATCCAGAGGTATCTGTCATAATCCCAGTCCTCAATGACCATCATTTTCTAAAGGAAACCCTTGATGCGTTCTCGTGCGCTCATCATCTGGGAGAAATTGAAGTAATTGTTGTTGATGGCGGGTCTCCTGATGGTTCTGATGTTGTGGCGGCTGACTTCAAAGCTAAATTGCTGAAAAGCGCCCCAGGGCGCGCGCAGCAAATCGAAATGCAGAAAAGGATTATCAATGCCGCAGCGACAAACATTGGCGCAGGTTTAGATCCGGAACGCTGCATTATTTTTGTACAGTCTCAAGTCCCGGAACATACGGAGTTGACGTGGATACTCAATACTCTTACACCTATGGGACATCTTGAGAGAATGACTCAGTTTAAGGATAAGGCAGGACAAAACGAAAAGAACGTCAATGTAGGACTGTTTGACTATCCGGTACTTCAGACGGCTGATATTTTATTGTATAAAGGCTGTGCGGTGCCTGTTGGCGATGACCAGGTTCAACACATTGAACTGTCGCGCGAAATAGCGAGAAAGTTTAATGCGAGATATGGAGAATTTTTTCCTGAACCGCAGCATATCCTTTCAGACGCCCCCAGGATCATGGGACTGGATGGTAAGAACAAGATGAGCAAGAGTATGAATAATTACATATCTCTTATCGAAGAACCTGACGTTATCTGGAAGAAGTTATCAAGAGCCGTAACTGATGAAGACAGGAAAAGAAGAACCGATCCTGGAAACCCTGATATTTGTAACATCTTTACCCTTCACAAATACTTTTCAAAGGAATCAGAGATAGATAGAATAAACAAAGAGTGCAGAACCGCAGAGATTGGCTGTGTTGACTGTAAAAGAATTCTGTGGAATAATATGGTTGAAGAACTCAAACCAATCAGAGAGAAAAGCCTGGAATTAATTAACAACCCCGACAGCGTAATTGACACCCTTAATACCGGCGCAAGAAAATGTAAGAAGATAGCAGAAGAAACGATGGACGAAGTAAGGTCGTTAATGGGGTTGAGATAGGCTGTTGTCTTAATTTTTAATACATTGAAACCGTGTATTTGATGAAAAACCTGCATCCCTTCTGTTTTCCATGATATAATTTATTAGGTGATTATAAAAGATTTAACACTAAAAAGTAGAAGGTATAATAGTGTCAAATGGACGTAAACACGTTTGAAATAGTATCCCAGCAAATCTGACGGGGATTGCCTAAGCACCAGAAAACGAAATACGATACCTATATTCCTGATAGTGGTGAAAAATGGCCCTGCCGGTCTCCAATGGCGCGAAGGTATCCTTATCGTTTTGTTGATTGCCGTTGGGCGACAGATTCCTGACAAACAACGTGACAGAATTACATCCTCCAGAAAAGGGACTTGCGCAAAACCGCCGCATTGAAAGTACAGATCACGGTGAACTATTATACCCTGATCGCCATACGGAAGGCCGAAAATTCTCCCGCGCAGTTCGTTCCCCATTTCTATGAGGCGGAACCACAGTGACGGATCAGATATCCGCTGCCTGAAAAAACCCCACCGGAGACCCATGGAACGCAAATACCCAGGCAACTCTCTGATCGTTTCGATTTCCGGCAGGCAATCCGCATGAAGAAACCAAAACCAACGGCCTCTTGCGTGGCGCGCACCAAGGCTCATTTGCTGCGCGCGCCCTGGGGCGCTTTTCAGCAATTTAGCTTTGAAGTCAGCCGCCACAACATCAGAACCATCAGGAGACCCGCCATCAACAACAATTACTTCAATTTCTCCCAGATGATGAGCGCACGAGAACGCATCAAGGGTTTCCTTTAGAAAATGATGGTCATTGAGGACTGGGATTATGACAGATACCTCTGGATTCAGCGTCGCTTCAACCATTTTCAGGTCTTCTGCAGTATCTACATCGGTCTCCGGGTCAAGCAACGCTACCGACATATTTTTTACCTTCGCTTGCTGTAATGTCTGCTCAAGCACCCGGTCCGAACTCCAGGTGACTTGCCTAAACAATTCCTGCTGGAAGGTATTCGTGCCGATCAGTACGTAACCACCATCGGTTGCCGGCACGATTACCACATCGAATCGCTTTAACTGCCCGATTGCCTTCCGTATCTTTTCCGCAGTTAAGCCGGGGCAGTCTGTACCAACGGCTATGACCGTTCGGAAGCCCATTTCAAATGCCTTGCAGAAGGCTGACTCCAACCGTGTTCCAATATCTCCGTCAGGCTGGAGCCATATATCGTATGCACCTCTCAGCCAGCCAGACATTTTCTGGCGGTCTGCGCCGTCTGCATATACGATCACCCTGGCTTCTCCCCGTTCCTGAAGCTTCAGGAGTTCATGATGCGTTTTTTGCGCCATAGCATTGTAAATCCGGCATGCCTCTTCGGAACCAAGGCTTACTGCCAGCCGCGTCTTGACATGACCAGGTTGCGGGTATTTTGCAAATTCCAGAATTAATACGGTAACTCTTAAATCATGCACTTATCATATCCATAAAAATATTGACCCCGACTCAAGTCTGATACCTGTCAGATAACTATGCTGTTTATGTGTATTACAGGATGTAGCGGCAATTCATGAATTGCCGCTACATATTGTCACAGAGGCATTTTCAACTATTGATGTTTTCAAAAAACTAAACAGTCCCCCTTTTTTTATTATAATCTTATCTTAGCAGCATTTTGGCCCACAGGATGTTTTTACCTCTTTGTCTTGCATATCTGATATGATAAACATCCCTTTATAGGGCGGATTTGTTAGCTTCCATGCCGTATCAGTGCATATTTCCAATGGAATTCCTATTAAATACGTGTGCCCGTCATCGTCCGAAACACTGCTAAAAGGTCCTCTATAGGTCGCATATTGTCCGGGGTATTTACATTCCTTCGACTTCTCGTATTTATACCCCCTTGCAGTCACAGAGTAGAAAGCAAAACCATCCACCTCCTTATAGAGATAACGATTCACCACTTCCAGCCCATAGAAACCTGAAGTCTTCGCTATCGTGAAAAATTCCCGTTCTGTAATTGCCCCGGAAATGCACTCACCCCATAATTTTTTATCCCGTTTCATAGACACTGGGACTTCCCTGTCAGAGACAATGTCGGATATCGCGAATCTACCACCCCTCTTTAGCACTCTGAATATCTCTTGAAAAACCTTTTCCTTTTGGCCTGATAAATTGATGACGCAATTGGACGTCACCAGATCAACGCATCCATCTGCCAGAGGTATCTCTTCCAGAAACCCTTTCATAAAATGTACATTATCAAAACCCAGTTTTCCTGCAACAACTCCTTTTGACATAATGGCATTTTGCAGCATTTCATCGGTCATGTCAACCCCGATAACCCGTCCATATTTGCCTACCAGCTTTGCAGCGATAAAACAGTCTATCCCGCCGCCGGCACCCAAATCCAGCACGCTTTCGCCTGGTTCGATGCCGGCTTGCGTCATGGGACTGCCGCACCCATACGAAATATTCAGAACTTCCGGGGGGATATGCGATAGGTCTGCCGGATTATAACTGGTTGGACAACAGAGTTCCTTTTGAGGCTGAATGGCGGCAGTGGCATAAAATTCATTCACTGACTTCCTGACAACGTCATTGGCATCCGTGTCTTCATTTTTACAGGTTAATCCCGTTGTTCTGCACGTATAACAAGCAGGCGATTCCATCGTGTACGGCCCAAGGGATTCTTGCAAAGTCCATCCCATCCAGGCCTTTGGAGCGGCAATAAGTATGGGACAAACAAAGACCCCTTTACTGGTCACAATACGGCTGGTGGCACATTGGAGATTGTCCATCGGGTAGTTATCAAAGCACTTCGCGGTAACCCGTTCGCCTTCATCGTAAGGTCTGACGAATTCGGCGCATCGCCCCAGGAGAACCAAAGGTAGTTTTTTGAGTCTTATTTGTGGGATATTCAAAGAACGTTCAAACAACTGAAGTTCTTCTGCCGTTTCTTTCGTAAACTTTCCATATTTCGACCAGTCTGCTACCGTAATAATCGGATTAAAACCGGCATGTACCAGGGACTGAATACCCCTGATTGCCCTCTTAAATGCCCCCATCCCACGAATCTGGTCATTTTCTTCCTCGATAAAACTTTCCAGGCTTACCCTGAATGCTAATGTATGTTTGGATAGGCGGGATACCCGGCCTAGCGTTTGTGCAATATCCTCTGTTATTAAGGTGCCATTTGAAAGGACGGTGGTCTGACCGTATTTTAGGGACTCTTGTAAAATATCTAGAATATGAGGATGTAAAAAAGGCTCGCCTCCGGTAAAGTAAAATGTCTTTACTCCCAGCGTTTCAGCCTCTTTCAAATACCACTGTATTGTTTCTACGTTTATCATCTCATGAGTTGTGTTTTTGGGGCCGCAGGAGATAAAGCAATGGGCACACTGCAGGTTACAATGAGTTCCTGTTACCTGAAACCACAATGTTTCGAGTTGTTTTAAATAAACCTTTGGCGTATTCATGGTTCTAACCTCCTAAAATTACTTAAAGGAATCTAAATCGTAAACATTCGGTAAAGACGTTATGCACTGCCCATCCCCCACTTCCGTGAGGACAAGTTTGTCATTCCCGAATGCTTTTATCGGGAATCCAGCCCATCAGCACACGCCTAGATTCCCGCTAAAAACATGCGGGAATGACATTTGTAAGACGTGTTTACCGAATATTTACTCTAAATCTATATTTTAATATTGTATAAATTATTTTAATCCCGGCCTTAACCGAGCCTTTTATCGTCCCTGTGATTTTTGACTGTCCTATGCGTTTTCTATAACGGACAGGCACTTCGATAATACGAAATTTATTCATTATTGCCTTTATTTGCATTTCGGCTGTCCATCCAAAATCCTTATCTTTCATATCCATTTGCATCAGCGATTTATACCTGATGGCACGGAAGGGACCTAAATCGGTAAAACGGAATCCCCAAAAAATCCAAATGAGGAATGTAGCCAGTCTGTTGCCTAAACGAGCCCGTAATAATAAAGCTCCTTCTTCCCGTTTTCCGGCTAATCTCGAACCTATCGTCAGGTCTGCCTTGTTAGTGATAATGGGACGAACTAAATGCTCCATATCTTCCGGATAATCGCTGTAATCGCCATCAAGAAAAACGACTATCTCTGTGTCAGGGTCAAGGTTCTGAATGCCTTTTAGACATGCATTTCCGTATCCCCTTCCGGGTTCACGGACAACGTAAGCGCCTGCATTTTGAGCCTTCGAGAAGGTATTATCCTGACTCCCGTTATCAACAACAACGATCCGATCTACCATTTTTTTGGGAATATCCCGAATTACAGAATCAATGGCATTTTCCTCATTATATGCAGGAATGATGACTGAAATTTTCGGATAGTTCATCCGCTGTTCTTTCCATTTTATTTACGTATGGCTAATTTTGAAGGACTGGATGGTTGCGTTCATCTGTCAGCAAATGTTTCCTTAGAAAGCCATACAGCAACAAAAAATAAAAAGGAAGATATTCCGGTAATTTTAACCAGTGTACTTCCTGCCATACCCATTCGTTGTTATACTCAATCAGTTTTGAAAATAAAGGATAATTCATGAAATAATAGAAAACGACTGAACCGGTTAACACAAGCCAAGCCTTGTTTGGGAAAAAACAGAGGAATGGGACGATCCAGGTTAGATACCAAGGGTGCACTGTTGGCGCTAATATTAAAAAAGCGCCAATAGACATATAAGAATACTTTATTATTGTAGTGTCAGTATCAAGGGTCGTTTCAATGGGATTTTTCTGTAAATGTTTTTTATAGAAACAAAGAATCACAGAACACAAAATTATGATTGTAATTATTTTCGAGATGAAAGGTGACCCTAGAGATAAACAGAATATGAGAAAATGAACAGAATCATTGTAATGATAATGGGTTCCAAAATGAAAAAGAGTTGAGAATAGCCCCCTGCCAGCACTACTATAAGGCGAGTATAAAAGTAAAATTACCAAAAAGGGTATGATAAGATATTTGAACTTTCCCCGTGGAATTAAGAAGGGTACAATGATTATGGACACAAATTTTGACATCGTGGCCAAACTGATCGATATAAAAGATCTTATCTGTTTTTTCATAGAGTAGAGATATAAGGCAAGTATGACAAAGAAAATTTGCAGAGAATCACAATGCCCCCTGGCTGCGAAACTAATAAGGACTAATGGACTCCATGCATATATCAACACATGAACAGGTTCTTTTCCCATCATTCTTAAAAACTTTACCAGGAGGAATATTGAAAGTACATCAAAAGTTAAAAAAGCAGCCTTCATCGATAAGAAGGAATGGGAGAATAATTCTGCTATTGCAAATATCATTAACGCCAGCGGAGGATAAATTGTAGTCATCTGTTTATGCCCAATACCAGAATAGAACTTGTCCCTAAGATGTTCCAGGGTTGATGATTCAGGCGGGTAAGAGTAAGGATTTAATCCGTTTACTTGTAATTTACCTTCCCATACATAGCGAAACATGTCATTTGATGGTGTAAGAGATAGTAACGACAAACGGAAAATCAGGGAAAAAACAAGGATAGTCCATAAAATCTTTCCTGAACCCCTTTTATCTTCTTCAGAAGAAGAAATTTTCAAAATAGAGAATGCAGCAAAAAGATACACGACAAAAGATACCATATACAGGAAACAAAATTTGGGAATATTTTGCATGATATCTCCAACGGTAGCTGTCAAGAGACAGAGAAGTTCCAGAACTAATCCTGCAATTATTGTTATGATTAATTTTTTATTCAATGGTTATGGATAAATATCTGTTTTGGGATAATAATCTGCCCAGACAAACCAATAAACAGTGATAAAATTAACACGCTGAAGGAATAAACCCTTCATCGGTCCTTTAATTCCAATCCCATTTTCCAGGTCCCATGTCGTACGTGTAATGTTATCTGTAACAAATTCTTGCGATGGGTTATCCTCAAAATCAATGATATACCCATTAACCAGTCTGTCATAGACCATGATACTGCCGGTTTCTTTGTTGCTGTATATAAGTAAATTCAATCCCTGAATTGTGTCAGTTACAGTCTTTTTATTATCAAATAGGCTGAGAGGATAAGCCTTATGTTTATCATTTATTTCTATTCCGATAACATTTTCCTTTGCACGCAACCGCTCGTCTCTGTTCTTAACAGGGTATATGCCAGTTTTGTTACTCCCATGATAGTTTTTATAAACGTCAGAACCGACAGTTCTTAAACCACTATGAGTCAATACCACGGTTTCAGGATGTAACTTTTTCCAAGCCCCCCAGGGCATCTTCTGACAATCGAAACCCTTCTTAAATTTTTCCCCTGATAATCTTCCGCCTATAGCCTCCCCATAAACAATTGGCCAGAGTGATTCGGTTTCATAATCAAACATGACCAGGGTGTTTTTCAGTAACTTCCCCGATACTCCAAAGGTGTATTTTTCATCTTTTATTTCCCTGTTATATGCAACGGCAAGGTTTGCAAGGGGACACCAGGCAACAACAAACGCATTGTTCTTTATGGTATCATTTACTATTTCATGGTGATTCAACAGGTATAATGAATAGGCATGACTCTCCCCATTCATTGTTATTCCGATAACAGGTTCTTTATCATCAAGCCTTGCTTCATGTGCAGAAACAAACACAGGATTCCTTATTGCCGGGATTGCATCCGGGGGGAGTACAGACTTTATTTCTACCCTTTCAGGTCTGCTCGCAAGACATACCTTACCCAAACTGATACTGAAAACAACTGAACAGACAATTAGTATCACATATTGAAGATATTTTTTACGAAACAGGATCATAGTCAACAGCTTATTTTTTCTCTAAAACTCTGGAAAAGAGTCAGTATTCCTATGTAAAGAAATCCCATAGCATACAACAGCAAAAAGGGTCCGAATATGAATTTATTGTTACTCGTATAGTGCAGGAATCCAATAAAGCAGTAAGAGCCAAGAAGTATTTCAAAGACAAAGAGGTATTTCCGCTTCAGGGTATACTTTTTTTTCATACGTTTTCCGCCCCGTTTTGTTACACCATACTTGGGAGTGCGAATAAAATCGCTTTTTAAATTCAACAGGGCTTCAATCACTGCCTTTGTATTATTCATGGAGACACCGCAACCCACACACATAAGCGCGGGGATAAACAGACATCTCTTCCACCATCTCTGATAGCCCGATTTGAGAGAGATGATATAAAGAAATGTCGGAGCAAATACCCCCAGAAGTAAAAGAACGATTAAGAGTATTATCACCGGAGAAGCAGGGGTTCTTGAGAATTTTAGCAATATTGTCAGAGGAAAGGAGAGTACGGCAAGGATAATCATCATCGGGTGTGCCATGTATTGTGTCAAATGTATGATAGCCTGAGTTTTTTTTCTTAAGCTGTCATTCGTTTTCAACAGTTGGGGTATTATCTTTTTGGCTGTTTGTATCGAACCTTTTGCCCATCGGTGTTGTTGGGATTTATAGGCATTCACTTCCACAGGCAACTCCGAAGGGGTTACCACATTGGAAAGAAATTTCGTGTTCCACCCTTTCAGTTGCGCCCTATAAGACAAATCCAGATCTTCCGTTAGCGTATCAGACTGCCAATTCCCCGCATCAACGATCGCCTCCTTCCTCCAGATTCCCGCGGTTCCGTTGAAGTTCATATAGAGCCCATTCCACGTTCTGGCTGCCTGTTCAACAATAAAATGCCCGTCCATACCGATGCTCTGTGCGATGGTGAGAAGAGAGTATTTTCCGTTCATGTGTCCCCAGCGTGTTTGAACGAGGGCCACTTTTTCTTTTTCGTAAAAGAAGGGAACGACTCTATAAAGAAAGTCTTTTTGTGGCACAAAATCAGCATCAAAAATTGCAAGGAATTCACCTTCGGCTTGTTTTAGACCTTCATTTAAAGCCCCCGCCTTAAACCCGTCCCGATTTTCCCTCGTAATATGTTTTATGTTGAATCCCATTGCACGATACTTATCAACCAACTCAGATGCTATTCCCCTCGTTTCGTCATGAGAATCATCAAGTACCTGAATTTCATGAAGTTCCTTCGGGTAATCAATGTTTACAACTGCATCGATTAAACGTTTGACCACGTATCTTTCATTATAGATGGGTAATTGTGTGGTAACCTTTGGTAAATCGCCTTTGGCATGAGTTAACCAGAACTGTCTAAGAAATTCCCTATTTTGGAATAATTCTTTTTTGTTTTTCCTGAGAAAAAGATACACCATGTAATAATTGTTAATACCATAGAGAAACAGCCATAACACAGCCGGACAATAGAAAACAAGGATGAATATGATAAAT
Organism: Planctomycetes bacterium RIFCSPLOWO2_12_FULL_40_19; assembly: GCA_001828595.1. Lineage (GTDB taxonomy): Bacteria > Planctomycetota > Brocadiia > Brocadiales > Scalinduaceae > Scalindua. The sequence goes on along the minus strand of MHZA01000019.1, from coordinate 1,217 downwards.
ATTTTGCCCATAGAGTAGTCGCTAAAAAGAATAAAATGGACCTTCCTTTTTTTTCAACAGTTCCCTCAGTTCATTCTCGAATTCTTCTTCTGATACGTAACCGACGTGTTTGCTGGCTGCTTTGACGTCTTTTCCGTAAACAATCGTTGTTGGGTATGCCTGTAGATCGTACTTCATGGCAATATCACCCCCATCAAGATAAACCGGATAATTGATGCCCATTGCTTTCATGAATGGGGGAACTACTTCTTGTCCATTTTCATCAAATGCAACACCAATGATCTCTAAGCCTTTATCCTTATATTTCTTGTAAAGATTGATAAAACCGGGTATCTCTTTCCTGCATGGCGGACACCATGTTGCCCACAGGTCGAGGATTACCACCTTGCCTTTGTTGCTCTGGTTAGTTCTGCAAGATGTATCTTCTTTACTGAATCCCCGGCATAAGAAATCGCTGAGGTGAAAATTACGATTGCTGCAAATAAAAAGGTAAAACATTTTTGTTTAGACATTTTTTTGCTCACGTCTCGCTCCATTCTGTTTAAAATAATTACAAAAAATTCAAGGTTTCAGCCTTGAAAGTTCGCTTCCGAAGAGTAAATTGAATAACCATTTTCTGTAACAGTTCGCGTGTATGAGTTTAATGGCATAGACAACCCCCTAAATCCCCCTTTCTTAAGGGGGACTTAACGAAATCCCCCTTAGAAAAGGGGGCAAGGGGGTTGCCATTCTGCATTTATTTCGAGAAGCTGAACTGTTACCATTTTCCTAATATCCAATACGCGCCGCCGCTAAATACCGCGGCAACAGGCAAGGTTGTGAACCATGATAAAAGTATTTCCAGCGCTTTGCGAATGTTTACACGCCTTGTAATTAACCCTATGCCAAAAAGAGACCCTACGGACACATGTGTTGTGGATACGGGCATCCCAAGCTTACTGGCAAATATCACAATAATACTGGTGACAAGGTTTGCTGTAAAGCCCTGACCGTGGTTTAGTTTTGTGATTTTATTACTCATTGTTTCAGCCACTTTTCTGGCATTCAAAAGCCCTCCTGCTGCCATACCAAGAGCAACAGCCAGCATGCCACATGGTATTGATAAGCCTTTTATTAATAATAAGAGGGCTACAATCTTTGGGGTATCATTAAGACCCCGCGCAAAGCTGACAACCCCGGCAGAGCAAAAATGCAAAGAATCCAGCAATTTCTGGCTA
>MHZA01000018.1:11849-13954 GCA_001828595.1 Planctomycetes bacterium RIFCSPLOWO2_12_FULL_40_19 | reverse complement strand
TCCCTGCCCGAATAGGTACAGGCGGGTATAAATGATACGTTAAATTCTGGTAATGTAGAAAGATACATCCATTTTATACCTATTTCAAGTATAAATTCACTGTTACTTAGGCATTATGGATTTATCTGCCTGGTAGTAACTATTCAGTAAACCACCTGTTGTATCAATGTTTTATAGTAAAACAGGCATCCTTGCCTGTGATTGACAGGCTGGAAGCCTGTTCTACTAATGAAAAAGTAATTTTCTAACTTGTTATAGGTGGTTTACGAATAGTTACGCCTGGTAAAACTTGTCAGGTCGGAAGTTGTTATTGTGAAAAAGGACGAAAATCATGTGTAAGAAAGCGTGCCATACCACACATTTGCGCAACACACATTTGCGCCATGACACAATATCGCACCACAACATGCAATATTTTTCATATTTCTTAAAAGGTCTGGGAGAGAGCGGAACGTTTTTTCTAGTTTGACCACTCACAAACCAGGCAAATTCCATAACTCTTTATTATGTTAACAGTTACTACTAAATAATCAAATTCTTGTTCAGGCAGAAAAAGAAAATTTTATAGAGCTAAACAGATTTCACGAATAATTTAGCCTAAGAATACAATTCCCGCATTTCTGGCATACACCTTGCTAATCTTACACATAATTACCTGAATTTTCAAAGATTAAATATATAGCGATAATAATGATTATTTTAATGTCTGGAGAATTCAATGTTTGTTCTTGTTTGGATGTTTAATAAAACCCTAAAGAGTTAACTACAAGGGAGTTAAAGGCTTCCCGCCAGAACGGCTTTGTCGCCAGCCCGACAGCGTCATTCTGGCGGGTGACGGATCGGACGGGGGCTGGGCCAGCCTTTTACCTTTTTGTAAACAAGGAGGTTCAAACTTATGAGCAACCCAAAACGTATTCTTATAGTGGATGATGAAGAGGCAAACCGTGATTTACTGAAAGCTATGGTAAACTCTTTCGGACACGAGTCTGAAACAGCCGGGGATGGGATAGAGGCAATTGCCAAAATGAAGCTGGGTTTTGACCTGATACTTATGGACATTATGATGCCGGGAATGGATGGCTATGAAGCAACGCGTCAAATCCGAAAAGATCAGGAGTACAGTGAGTTGCCCATATTAATGACAACTGCCCTCACCAGTAAAGATGACCGTCTGCGAGCGGTTGAAGCAGGAGCCAACGACTATATTTCCAAACCGGTTGATAAGAATGAACTGCGGGTGCGCATGACATCTCTTCTGAAGATGAAAGAGGCGCATGATGCAGTTAAACGGCATGAGGAAGAACTTGAGGTAAAAGTTAAAAAGAGAACGGAACAACTGCGTCACGCCCTTGAAGATAGTATTGAAGCTGAACGAAAAACCCGCGAGGCTCATATAGAAACCATCAATCGCCTGGTCGTCGCGGCTGAATACAAGGACGAGGACACGGCGAACCATATTAAACGTATGAGTCATTACAGCAGAATACTTGCCGACAGTCTTCATCTATATCCGGGCGAAGTTGAGACCATACACCTTGCCAGCCCCATGCACGATGTGGGTAAGATAGGCACTCCGGACAATATCCTTTTCAAGCCGGGCAAACATACACCTGAAGAATGGGAGATTATGAAACAGCATACGACCTTCGGAGGACGCATACTCCATGGCTCATCCGCCAAATTGTTGCAGGCAGGCGAGATTATTGCTCTATCTCACCATGAGAAGTGGGATGGCAGTGGATACCCGAAGGGACTCGCTGGAGAAAACATCCACCTTTGGGGACGTATCACTGCTGTCGCCGACGTGTTCGATGCGCTTACGAGCAAGCGTCCTTACAAGGAAGCATTTTCAAACGAAAAATCTCTACAAATCATGAAGGAAGGCCGCGGTAAGCACTTTGAACCGAGGCTCCTTGATCTATTTCTTGAAAACCTTGACGAGACGCTTGCTATTCAGGAAAAATATAGAGATGCATAGAGGGGGTAAATAACAGTTAACAGAGGTAATTACATCGGTTAACAACAGTTAAAATTGTTTAACAGAGGTTAATAACTGTTAAAAGCGGTTAATATTGGTTAAAATCGGTTGCAGGCGGGCACGTAAC
>MHZA01000018.1:495-11735 GCA_001828595.1 Planctomycetes bacterium RIFCSPLOWO2_12_FULL_40_19 | reverse complement strand
GTTAACCGTTTTTAACTCCTACCATTATTAGCTGAAAGAAACCAATTGCAGAACGCCCCTTATGAAAAACTAAAATTCTATCAAAATATATGTGAAATACGTAAGCAGACATATAAAATCACAGAAAGATTTTGCAAGAGCCATATAAGACTGGTAAGTCAGATGCGTGATGCTGCCCGTAGCGCTAAGCAGAATATTCGTGAAGGGTATAGGAAAGATACTGTTGGAGAATTTCGTCATTCAATAAAAATTAGTGCAGGTTCTTTGAATGAGCTTGAAGGTGATGTAGATGATTGCTTTGAAGATGGACTTATTACCCAAGAGGAAAATAACAAACTCAAAGATTTATTAGGTAAGACAAATTATCAAATTGATCGTTATATAGATTCATTAAACAAATTGGACAGGGAAGGTAAATGGAAATCGAGATTCAAGAAATAAGCGGTTAGCAACAAAACAACAGTTAAAATTGTTTAACAGAGGTTAATAACTGTTAAAAGCGGTTAATATTGGTTAAAATCGGTTGCAGGCGGGCACGTAACCGTTATTAACCATTGTTAACTACTATTAACCGATGTTAACCGTAATCAATTGCTACAGTTATTAACCATTATTAACCGTTATTAACCGTAAAGTGCTAACTATGCCCACAGACGATAAAGACCTACAACAACTCCTTCAAAAGGTGTTTGAGGAGAGAGGATTTGACTTCAGGCAATATAAGATTAGTATGCTGAAACGCAGGCTGGCAAGAAGGTTGACGGCAACCAGGTCAGAATCGTACCAGGATTATGCGGAAATTCTGGACGCCCATCCCGAAGAATATAAAAAACTGTTTGATGACCTGACCATAAACGTAAGCCGTTTTTTCAGAAACCCATTAACGTTTGAATTACTATACAAAGTAGTCTTGCCTGATATAATTGAGTATAAACAGGCATCCATGGATAATATGATACGAATCTGGAGCGCCGGATGCGCTAATGGTGAGGAGCCGTATTCCATCGCTATATTATTGACCGAACTCCTGGGCAAACAATTGAAAAATTATAATACAACAATATACGCCACAGATATTGACACCGATGCACTGGACAGTACAAAGAGCGGCGAATACTCCGAAGATAGTGTTGTTGAGGTAAAAAAAGGCATTCTGGATAAGTATTTCCATTTTGGTGGAAATTATAGAATCAGAGACAATGTGAAAGAGCTGGTAGACTTCAGTTATCATGATCTGACGTCTGAAAAGTTCATTGCCCCAGCTAAAAGCGTCTTTGTCAATTTCGATCTCATTTTATGCAGAAACGTCCTCATATATTTTTCAAGAACCCTTCAAGATAAAGTGTTCAACAATTTCACAAACGATTTGAATAAAAAGGGATACCTCGTTCTGGGAGAGACGGAAACACTTCCAGACGATTTTAAAAGTGATTTTGTTTGTGTGGACAGTCTTAGTAAAATATATCAAAAAAGATAAAAGTCTGAAGACTTAACTACTCGCAGCAATAAAAGTCTAAAGACTTAACTCCATATATTTCTTGGATTTAAGGCTTTAGCCTTTTATAATCAGGAAGGAATTAAGTCTTTAGACTTTTATCAGCCTTTTATATCTTTAGTCAAGATTCATATTTGTCTTATGACATATAACCAAAAGACCGAGCAAAAGCGACATCAGCCTTTTCATTTATATTTAGACAAACAGATATACTTTTTCTCAGTACATGCATATCATAATGTTCCTGTTTTAAAGAACTTAAACCGTAAAAGCGGATTTAAGCAAAAGTTAAAAGAGACGGCGCTTGAAAAACAATGTAATATAATTGCATGGGTAATCCTTGATAATCATTACCACTTTATGATGAAAACCAACAAAGGGGAAAATATCCCGGATATTTTCAAAAGAATTCATGGCGCAACGTCATTTCAATGGAATAAAGAGGATGGCAAGAGAGGCAGAAAGATATGGCAAAGTTATTGGGATTATTGTATTCGTAATGAAAGCGATTATTGGACACGTTTCAACTACATCCATCATAACCCTGTAAAGCATTGTTACGTTGAAAGAATGGAAGATTATGAGTTTTCGAGTTTCAATTATTATGTTAAGTCAAAGGGGTATGAATGGTTGATGTCTGCCTTTGAGAAATACCCTGTTATTGATTATACAGTGGAAGGCGATGAAGATAAAAGTCTGAAGACTTAATTCCTCATCGCAATAAAAGTCTAAAGACTTAACTCCGAAATTTAGTCTTCAGACTTTTAAAATCAGTATGGAGTTAAGACTTCAGTCTTTTATAATCAGGAAGGATTTAAGGCACGACATTAAAAGCAATAAAAGGCTAAAGCCTTAACTCCATATATTTCTTGGATTTAAGGCTTTAGACTTTTATAAAATACGCTTTCTTGGAGTGCATTGACCGCCAATAAAAGTGGTTAACAACAGTTAAAATTGTTTAACAGAGGTTAATAACTGTTAAAAGCGGTTAATATTGGTTAAAATCGGTTGCAGTTGGACACGTAACCGTTATTAACCATTGTTAACTACTATTAACCGTTATTAACCGATGTTAACCGATGTTAACCGTTTTTAACCGTCCTCAGACGGTCACTGCACTCCAAAACCATCGGTGTAAACTTCTACTCTGATTATCATCTGTAGAAAAGGGAGGGATTTACCATGCATAGTAAAGGATTATTTGCAGTAACCTTGAAAAAGAAGTTTATGGCCATGTTTCTGGTTATCTCGCTTGCGCCGATTATGGCTGTGGCTTATTTGAACTTTAACAGCCAGAAAAATGCCCTGAAAAGCAAGGGCATTGCAGCATTAGAGAGTATTGCCGATCTTAAAGCAGATAAGATTATAAGTTTTTATGATGAACTAAAGAAAGATATTACGGTATCTCAGGGTTACTTTAATGTTAAAACTAATCTTCCAATAGTAACCAGGCACGCCAATGACAGGACAAATCCTGAATATATTGCAGCTAAAACGGCGCTGGATAGCCAACTGAAAACATTTGCAAAAGTAAAAGGTTATGACAATTTTATGCTGGTGAGCCCTGAAGGGAAGATTGTGTACTCTACCAGTGAAACAGATGCGGCGACAGTATTGGATAATCCGTTGCCTGATCCGGAAGGCTTGGCATTTGAGGAAGGGCAAGGGGGTATCTACTTTTCAAATGTTTTCAGGGACAAGACCGAAGGTGATGATTTTGTAATATTAGCGGCTGCTCCGGTCCGCGATAATAATGATAATTTTACAGGAGTTATTGCCTTTAAGGTCGGTATGGATAGTGTATATAGGTATATTCAGAATACAACAGGTCTTGGCAGAACCGGAGAAACATTACTGGGCAAAAGGTTCGCAGATGAAGTGATATTTCTAAATCCCCTGCGCCACGACCCTGACGCCGCTCTCAGGCGCAGGGTATCCGTCTATTCCGAACATGCTATACCGATTATACTAGCAACAGGCCGCCAGCAGGGTGTTATTGAGACAACAGATTATCGTCGGGTAGAGGTACTGGCAGTATATCGCCATATACCGATAATGGATTGGGGGTTGGTCGCTAAGATTGATACTACGGAGGTATTTGCATCAATTTACGCCCTCGGAAACAAGACGTTATTTTTAAGCCTTGGTATTGCAACGGCAGTTACGTTGATCGCTTATCTATTTGGTACCAGGATTACAAGGCCGTTAACCAAACTGGCCCTTGCCGCTGAGAAGATGAGCGAAGGCGACCTTGACGTACAGGTGGATATAAGGAAAACTAAGGATGAAACAGGCATTCTGGCAGACACTTTCAATATCATGGTTTCCAGGCTTAAAGAATCATATACCGGCCTGGAGCATAAGATTGCCGAGCGCACCAGGGATCTGGAGAGCGCTAATATAAACCTCAAGGAGAGAATAGGAACCACACAGGCCTATAATGAGATAGTCACAATACTGAATTCCTCTATGGAAATGGATGTATTATTGTCAGGAAGCCTGGGCAGGATAGTCTCTTTCACAGACTCGCAGGTGGGCGTTATATATCTTTATGATGAAAAAGAACAGTGTCTCAACACGGCATGCAGCTATGCCGTTGGAGATCATAATCTTAAGCAGGAAAAGTTTAGACTGGGTATTGGAATTCCCGGGCAGACGGCACAGGAAAAAAAGCCGATATTGGTAAAGGAGATTCCTGATGATACCGTCTTCAGGATTAAGTACGGCCCTGGAGAGTGTATTCCCAGAACCATCGGCAGTTTCCCTATTCTCTGCCAGGGTAAATTGTCAGGAGTCCTGGTTCTGGCAAGTCTTAAGGAATTTTCTGATGACATACTGGGCTTTATGGACAGCGTAGCAATTCAAATAGCAGTGGCTATCAGCAATGCCTGGTCTTTTAAACTTGTTAAGGATCAGGCAGAGATGTTGAAGAGGCAGGAATCTGAACTTAGAGAGAGAGAAACGCGCCTCAGCACGATCCTGGAAAATACAGTAGACGCAATTATTACCATAGACGAGAGCGGCGTTATCGAATCATTCAACCAGGCTGCAGAGCGAATCTTTGGCTACACGGCTGCGGAAACTATCGGCAACAATGTAAAGATGCTGCAGCCTGAGCCTCACCGGAGCCGCCATGATGAATACCTCAATAATTATTTGCGCACGGGCGTGGCAAAGATTATCGGCATTGGCCGTGAAGTTGAAGGGCTGCGTAAGGACGGCACAACCTTCCCTCTGGAACTCTCGGTAAGTGAAGTGATCGTCAGTGGGAAACGTATTTTTACAGGACTTATCCGCGACATTACACAGCGCAAGCAGGCGGAGGAGGAATTGAAGAGATTTAATGAGGAATTACAGATTCAGACTGAAGAGCTTGAGACCCAGGCGGAAGAATTACGTGCGCAGCAGAAGGAGTTGGAGGATAAGAATAGAGAGGTGGAACAGGCAAATCGGGCCAAATCTGAGTTTCTTGCCAATATGTCCCACGAGCTGCGCACCCCGCTCAACTCAATAATCGGCTTCTCTGAAGTGCTCGAAGATAAAACCTTTGGCGAACTCAACACAAAACAGCAGAAATATGTGAATAATATTCACACCAGCGGGAGGCATCTGCTGCAGCTAATCAACGACATTCTTGATCTCTCCAAGGTGGAAGCCGGAAAGATGGATATGAATTATGAGGAATTTTCAATATCCGATGCAATGCAGGATATCGGCGCCGTCTTTAAGACTCAGGTTGATAAGAAGAATATCTCTTTGGGATTGGAGTTTGATAAACGCCTGATCTCCATCAATGCAGATCAGAAAAAGTTTAAGCAGATTATGTATAACCTTCTGAGTAATGCAGTAAAGTTTACGCCTGAAGGCGGTAAAATTATCGTAAAGTCTGAACTTACGGATAAATTTATCAGAATCTCAGTAAGTGATACCGGCATCGGCATTAAACCGGAAGACCATGAGCGTGTCTTCGCCGAGTTTCAGCAGATTGACAGCAAGACTTCACGTGCGTATGAAGGGACGGGATTGGGACTTCCACTGACCAGGAGGTTTGTTGAAATGCATGGCGGTAAGTTATGGGTGGAGAGTGAGTTTGGAAAGGGAAGCACGTTTACGTTTACTATCCCTCTGAAGCCAAAAGGTAAGCTGCCGGATTTAGAGCCATCGCCATTGGAAAATATAGAGAAGATAAGGGGAAGCGGCAAAGGCTCTCTGATCCTTGTGGTGGAAGATGACCCTAAATCCAGTGAATTATTAACACTTTATCTCATTGAGAAGGGGTATCGGGTAGCTACCGCCTTTGATGGAAATGAAGCGGTTAAGAAGGCCAGAGAACTCAAACCTATGGCAATCACCCTGGATATTATTCTGCCGAAAAAGAGTGGTTGGGAGGCGCTGGATGAGTTACAGAAGATGCCGGAGACCAGAGACATACCCGTAATCATTATTTCAATCCTGGAAGACATGAAGAGGGGATTCCACCTCGGCGCCATTGATTACCTGACGAAGCCGATCAACAAGGGAGACCTGCTCCGGGCGTTGGCACGCTGCGGTTTATCGCCTGAAGCAGCAGGGAAGCCGATTAATATCTTAGTTGTTGATGATGATCCCAAAACGGTTGAATTGGTAGCCACAGTCCTGGAAGCAGAAGGTTATCAGGTGCAAAAGGCGTATGGCGGACAGGAGGGGATAGATCTGGCCACGACGGAAGACCAGGATCTGATCATCCTGGATTTGATGATGCCCGATGTGGATGGTTTTAAGGTTGTGGAGGAGTTAAAGAAACATCCGCGGGCAAAGAATGTTCCCATTATCATATCCACTGCCAAGAACCTTACGGAAGAGGATTTTGAACAATTAAAGGGAAAAGTGGATTCTATAGCGCAAAAGGGCAGATTCTCTAAAGAAGAGCTGCTGGAAGATATTAAGAAGATTGAAAAGATGAGGGGTAAAGAAGGAGGTTAACAGAGGTTAACAACGGTTAAAATCTGTTAACATCGGTTAAAATTGATTAATATTGGTTAAAATCGGTTGCAGATAATCACGTAACCGTTATTAACCATTGTTAACCGTAATAAATTGCTATCATTAGTAACCGTTGTTAACTATTGTTAACCGTATCAATTGCTACCGTTGATAACCACTATTAACCGTAATTAAAATCAGAAGGTTAATTTATATGAAGATTCGAAATAAAATATTACTATGTTTTCTGACGCCCAGCCTCATAATCGGAAGTCTTGCGATTGGCATCGGTTATCACTCTATCAGAAAAGTAGTTGAACGAAACATTTATGATCAATTAGAGATAGCGGCGGATGAAACTGTCGAATACATCAGACTTTTCTTTCTTGAAAAAAAGAGGCAAATCCTTCATTTCAGTTCCGACGGCTTTATAAGAGAGTACACAGAAAGAATAACTAATGAAGTCGCCAGTGATTCTTATGCTGCTCAATTGAACCTCCACCTTATTGATAATAAAAAGCCTCTGGATACAGATATCCTGGCTCTCTTTGTAGTAGACCTTGTCGGTAAGGTAATCAGCTCAACAGAGGCTGGTCAAACAGGCCTGGACGTCTCAGGTGAGGCATATTTTTCAGAGACATTAAAAAAGGGTTCTCATGTAAGCGATCTATACCATTCTCATAAATTTAATAAAAATACCTATGAGGTATCGAGATTACTCTTCAGTAATGATAGAAAGAAAACAATAGGCGTAATCGTTGCCAATTACAGGGGTGACAGCTTTGGAATTGCTACTTATAGTAATATTTCAGGAGAATCAGGGCAGGCCCGCCTGAACGTAGTCGGGCAGGCAATGCGGCGGGATGGCTTGGGGAAAACAGGAGAAATATATATCGTAAATAGTGATAAATTAATGGTTACGGATTCCAGATTTATAAATGACGCCGTACTTAGACAGATTGTTGATACCGAAGGTGTTCAGGCCGCATTTGAAAACGGGACAGGTATGGCCGGGATATATCCCGACTACAGAGGCGTCCCCATAGTGGGTGTTTCGAGGTATTTTGAAGAGATGGACTGGGCTGTGGTGGCAGAGAAGGATGTCGCTGAGGCCTTTGCCCCCGCTGTGCGTATAAGAACTTTTGCTATTACCATGGGAACTACAGGCATTATAGTTTTGGTGATAATGATAGTATTTATTGCAAGAGAGATAACATGGCCTATCCATAATTTAGTTACATCTGCCAATGTCATCTCAAGAGGAAATTTAAATGAAGAAATTAATTTAAAAAGCAGGGATGAAATAGGCGTTCTGGCAAGCTCGTTTGATGCCATGCGTATAAAGCTTGGTATATTACTGAAGAATATTGAAGAGAGCAAGAAGGACTGGGAATCAACGTTTGATTCAGTGAGAGACATAATCATCCTGTGGGGTAAAGACTGCGGATTAATCAGGTGCAACAAAGCGTTATTAGATAATCTTGATGTCAAATTTGAAGATATTGCCGGTAAGAACTGTCGTGAGATTTTCCCTGAAATCAAGAAAGAGGACTTAAGCAAATGTTCAGTAATAGAGACGACTAAAACCTTGAAACCTGTTACAAGTGAGATAGAAATACCCTGTTTGAATGGTTTCTTTAGTATCTCAAGCTTCCCCCGTTTTAATACTAATGGTGAATTTACCGGCACTGTTCAGGTCATGAATGATATCACAAGGCGGAAGCAGGCGGAAGAAGAGCTTAAAATGCGTTTGCTTCAATATTCATCACTCTCCGAAGTTGGCTTGCATGCGCTGTCCCGTATCGGAATATCTGAGCTGATGGATGAAATCGTTTCTGTCGTTGCCAAAACCCTCAGGGTTGAATATTGCAAAGTCCTGGAGCTCCTTCCGGACGAAGACGCCGTAATATTACGGGCGGGAGTAGGCTGGAAGGAAGGGTACGTGGGCAAGGCTAAGGTAGACATCAGGCTCAATTCACAAGCCGGTTACACCCTGTTGTCTAAAGAACCTGTAATCGTAGAAGACCTTCACACAGAAACCAGATTCAGAGGGCCTTCGCTGCTCCTGGAACATGGAGTGGTCAGCGGTATGAGCGTTATAATTCAAGGCAGGGACCGGCCATTTGGGGTCCTCGGCGCACATACAGCCGTACGGCGGAAATTCACAAAGAATGATGTATACTTCCTGCAGGCAGTCGCGAATATCCTTGCTAACGCTATTGAACGTAATAATGCGTATAAGAAGTTAAACAAATATCGTGAAGATTTAGAGGTACAAGTCAAAGAAAAAACTAAAGAGATTCACTTCCTGGTTGAGTTTCCGGAGACCAGTCCCAACCCGGTACTGAGATTTAATCGGGATGGGGTAATAACATACACAAACCCTGCCATGGAACTTATCAAAAAGGAAATGAACTTTGATAAATGTGTCAACATCAAAGAAATTTTCCCCCGGAATTATGAACAATTAATCAATACCGTTGGCACAGACAAGACAATTATTAATAAAGAAGATAACTTAAAAGAAAGGGCGTTTCTCATGACCTGCAACTCTCTGCCTGGTGAAGAGAATGCATTTATTGCTCTCTATGACATTACTGACCGCAAACGTGCAGAAGAGGAACTGTGGAAAAGCGATGAATTAAAGAAACGCATAATTGAAAGTTCCGTTGATTGTATCAAGCTTTTAGACCTTCAAGGGAATCTTCTGTTTATGAGTAAAGGGGGGCAGGAGACTTTAGAAATAGATGACCTTGAACCCCTGCTGAATAAATCGTGGATAAATTATTGGAAAGGTGCAGACCATAAAGCTGCCATTGACGCAATTTCAATTGCAAAAAAGGGCTCTATTGGCACATTTCAGGGCTTTTGTCAGATAATGAAAGATAATCCTAAATGGTGGGACGTTGTAATATCACCAATCTATGGTTCTGATGGTAAAGTCGAACACCTTTTAGCTATTTCCAGAAACATTACAAAGAGCAAGATGTATGAAGAAACGTTGGTTGAGGCCAGGCATAATGCAGAGGTTGCCAACCGCGCCAAATCCGAATTCCTTGCAAACATGTCCCACGAACTGAAAACACCCCTTAATTCCGTTATCGGCTTTTCCGAGATTTTAATAGACAAATCTTTCGGTGAAATAAACGAGAAGCAGGAGAAATATTTGCACAATATTCACAAAAGCGGCAAGCATCTCCTGGAAATGATCAACGATATTATGGATTTGTCCATGTCAGAAGCGGGGAAAATGGAACTGGAACTGAAAGAGCTTTCTCTGCCGCAGATTATAAATGATACAGTTGCAGCAATGAAACCTGCAGCCGTCAAGAAAAACATAGAAATCAAAACTTATATTGATGAAAAACTCTCAACGATAAATGCAGATGAAGTCAAAGTGAGGAAGATAATCAATATACTTCTGGATAATGCAGTCAAATTTACTCCTGATGGGGGTAAGATCAGGGTTGGGGCTGACAGTATCGAAGATAAGGTTCAGATATCAGTTACCGACACCGGTATCGGTGTTAAATCTGAGGATCAGGAGCGTATCTTTAAGGGGTTTGAGCAGACTGACGGCTCCTACACACGGAAACATGGTGGGGCAGGATTGGGATTGGCCCTGGCCGGGAAGTATGTGAAAATGCATAGAGGAAAGATATGGGTGGAAAGTCCTCCGGGGAAAGGCACGGCGCTTGAAGCTGACAAGGGAAGCTCGTTTATATTTACGATTCCATGCAAACCGGAACAGCCTGATGCCGGGATAATTGATCCAACAACCAGGCTCCTTACATGGGAATACTTCTTTAGACATATCGAGAGGATATTACTGTTACATAAGAGGATAAATCATCAATTCGGTTTACTATGCCTGAAACTGGAGGATGGAGAAAAGAGATTGGAAGCATCATCATTTGCTGAAGTTCTCAAAGATGTGATTCGAAAGTACGAGATATTCACACACGACAAAGACAAGAAGTATTACTACACAGTATTATTAGATATTGACAGAGAGAAAACTGACCATGCTGCTATGAGGATCAGTGAAGCGCTTAAAGAGAGAGGTTATGCCTCAAACATAAAGACTGTGATCTATCCGGAAGATGGTGACAGTGTAGATGCATTACTGAAGGCATTAAGTGGATAAAAGTCTAAAGACTTAATCAAAAAAGATAAAAGTCTGAAGACTTAATTCCTCGGGATAAAAGTCTAAAGACTTAACTCCGGGAAATTTAGTATTCAGACTTTTAAAATCAGGAAGGAGTTAAGGCTTTAGCCTTTTAATTTATATGTTTGGGGGTCCCCCGTCCGAACTGCCGGCAGGGGCGGGCTTCCGGAACAAATCCTGTAGGAGGAACGTAAAAATGACAGGAAAGAAAATATTAATAGTTGATGATAACCAGATGAATATGGAATTAGCTTCTGATCTCCTGGGAGTGAATGGATATCAGGTATTTCAGGCAGGAAATGCAAAGACCGGGATTGACATTGCTAAGAAGGAAAAGCCTGACTTAATACTTATGGACGTCCAACTACCCGGCATGGATGGACTCCAGGCTACAAGCATATTGAAAGAGGATGTGGAAACCAGAGACATTCCCGTTATAGCTCTTACTGCACACGCTATGAAGGGAGATGAAGAAAAAATACTTGAAGCAGGCTGTGCCGGATATATTTCAAAACCCATAGACACAAGGAAATTTCCCGGAAAAGTTAAAGATTTCTTGAAGAGATAATTACAGAAATAATACGATAATGTGTATTTAAAACAGTAAACAGTTCT
>MHZA01000018.1:0-489 GCA_001828595.1 Planctomycetes bacterium RIFCSPLOWO2_12_FULL_40_19 | reverse complement strand
AGGCAATGTCATTAAATTTACGCTCTCAGGATTTCTCAAACATGTCCTTAATCCATGTCATAGCCGCTAATGCATGTGGTAAACCGATTGTCGTAATAGCAAGTATACCGACGTGCATAATCTCTTCTTTTGATACACCAGCATTAAGCGCATTTCTAACCGCAGAATGCGACGCTCCCTCGGAACCGGTGCCAATCGCTATGCCAAGTTTTACCAGCCTTCTTGTCTTTTCACCCAGAGGACCTGCTTCATGACATTGTGTGCCAAGATTTTCAAATGCTTTGCATACATCAGGATATTCCCCTGCAAGATCCTTAAACTGTGACGGCAATTCATAAGACATTTTTCTATCCTCCTGTAAAATTTTGAAATTATTCTTAATTGCTCAATAACTTGTGAACGTCAAATATCTATCAACCTTTTCAAGTCTTTCTATTGAACAGATACTATTGTTTTTAATACTTTTTTATATCTTATTTACAATCCCCT
>MHZA01000017.1 GCA_001828595.1 Planctomycetes bacterium RIFCSPLOWO2_12_FULL_40_19 | reverse complement strand
GAATAATTATGGACATCGAAAACAATTTAAAGATAGTTGTCGAAAAGCCTACGATTTACGATCTTAAACCCCAAATAACAATTCCCAAATCGTAATTCGTAAATCTTGTCTTTCCAGATTCGTTCGGATTAGTATTCAGGCTTCAAAATATGAAACAATTATTGATAGCATTAATAGTTATGTGTGTAATGTTTACGGGACCTGTTTCCTGCAAAAAGACGGAGGAAGTAGCAGTTGAAGTGACGCATACGTCCGAGAAAAAGGATGAAACTTTAGGACAGGCGATGAAAAGCGCATCCAGGGATTTGAGGAGGTTGTCAAGGTCAATAAAAAACAGGGATTGGGTTGAAATAGAGATGTGGGCAAAGGAACTGAAAGAGGGCATTGGTTATAGTTGTGTGGAATTGTATATGAAAGAGCATCGTGGTATTTCAAGTGAATTTGTTATAATGGGCAGCAGATTCTTTGATGCTGTAAGGAATTTGATCTTGTTATGTAAAGAACATGATGTAGAGACTATAGATGTTGAATTTAACAGGCTGCTAACGACTTGTGATGATTGTCATGAAATATACAAAGAGAAGGAAGAGCTGCCATTAACATTACAAAGCGATTTATAATTACAGGATAGAAATATGACACATATATTGATAATCCTTTTGATTTTGACTGTAATACTCGCTGGGCCGGTTTCCTGCAAAAAGCAGGGAGATGTTGAGGTGGGAGAAATAAAGGCATACTTGTCAGAAGAAGAAACATTAGGGCAGGCAATGAAGAAAACCTCCAGAGATACCAGGAGATTGGCAATAGCTATGGAGTCCAGGGACTGGATAGAGATCGAGATGTGGGCGAATGAACTGAAACAGGGTATTGGTGTTAGTTGCGTAAATTTATATTTAAAGAACAATCCCGGTGTGTCAGGTGAGTTTATTATATTAGGAGACAGATTTTACAATGCAACGAATAGATTAATCCTGTCTTGTAGAGAACAAGATGCGGAGATTGCAGAAGCACAGTTTGATAAAATGATAAAATCCTGCGATGCATGTCATGAAGGATATAAAAAGAAAGATAATGAGAGCAGCGAGTGAGCTTTTCCTTACACAAATATTTCTTTTTTACTTCACTAAATAAAGTTTTGTAAGCAGAATTTATTCCTCTGTTTCTTCTTCAGTCTCATCATCAGCTTCTTTATGGTCTTCACCAGTTGCCTCTTCTTCTGCTTTCTTGTCAGTAGCCTCCACAGTTGCGACCGGGCCTTTCATTGTCTTTAAAACACTTCCTGCGCCAATAAGGAATGCCGCTGCTGTTATGATGACCGCAACCAGGCAGAATAATCCACCAAGTTTACGCACCAGATCACTCGTCATTATTTCGTCTAGTTTTTTTAAAAGGTCTCCCATTAGAATCTCTCCTGAAATTATTTTTAGATTTTAAAGAATGTGTCTGGAAATTATACATTTTCAATAGCAAAATTCAAGAGATAATTCTTAAATTTAATCAGGTGAAATCTTAAGTTTATCCTTGAATTCCAAAGCCACGCCCAGTCTGCTACCACGACCGGTCACAACTTCTATACTATTTCTGACAACGCACCCCTGTCCGTTAAGTTTAATCTTTCTCTCTTCAAAGCCAGGAGTGGTAGTGGTTGCTGTTATTTGAATTGGTATTATTGTGCCAGGGGCAAATGCTTCTATGTCGTTTGTTATTACTTCAAAATAGACTCCACTTGCACTAACGTTTATCGTCTTACCATTTTGTCCTGGCAACGATATAAGAAATGATAGATTTAATCTTTCATTAATCCTTTTATCAGAATCTTTCTCTTTGGCTTGCATCTTGTTTCCCGCCTACGAATAAGATCATAACCCCAATTCTTTGAGTATATTAACCATTTTTTGCTTCATCATAATAAAAATAGCCACTGTTGGTAGGTTTTTAAGTGGTATAAATACTTTTGCGTTATCAAATAGTTTTAACATTATTTTATCGTCATATCTAGAACATAGTTTAGTAAAAAATCTCAAGAAATACATTCAACGCCATATCGTATTGATATAAAACCAGTTATGTTGCTTTTTATAAATATTACTGTTCTTGTTTCTTAAAGATAACTCTATATACGTGTCCTCCGTTTAGCAGGTTTCTGGTTTATTATCTTACACACTGATTCTCAAATTTATTTCACGCAGCGAAACCCTACACTCATATTCCCAAGCTTAGGGCTCATCGTTTTGCGCGCGGTACACCGCAGTAGAACACCGACATTGGCAAATCTGGAACCACCACGGATTATCTTTTTATCACCTTTCTCCGTCCCTGTTGGATTTCTATTGGGACTTTTGTTGTAATAACGCATATCTCCCCAGTCTGCACACCACTCTGCAACACTTCCGGCCATGTCGTAACATCCGTATGGGCTTTTACCATCTTCATGGCTTCCAATTGGTTCGGGGTCTCCGATATTACATTTTTTAAATTCAAACTCATTACCCCAGGGCCATCTTCTTTCATCTGTTCCTCTGGCGGCCTTTTCCCATTCAGCCTCTGTTGGCAGTCTCTTGCCTGCCCAGGCGGCATAAGCATAGGCGTCATACCAGTCTACCCTGACAACAGGATATTCCGGGTGATTGTAATAATCCAATTCCCAATTCAGGGGAGTATGATCTTTATTTATTGGTTCATCTTTATGGCATTTACTATGGTCTTTTGTTTTCTTTATGTAATCCAGAAACTCATAGTATTGGGCATTTGTTGTTTCATATCTATCAATATAAAATGTATCAATATAAACCTTATGTTTCGGACGCTGTTCTTCTTTTATGCCATCAATTCCCATAATGAATGGGCCTGCAGGTATTAATACCATATCACATTTTTCCTTTATCCCAGGCAGAGCTTTGGTCATAACATCATTTCTTTCTTCATATTCTTGTATCAATTTGTTTTTTCTGTCTAAAGTTCTCTGTAATACGGCAATCCTGGTTATTACCTCGTCAACATCCTCTGCTTCCGGCGCTAAAGTACAATAATTTCTTAGATGTTCTATCGCCTCTTTATGCATTCCAATTTTTCCGTAAAGCCAGCCTATATTATATTGAAGTTTTGGTATGTCCGGATACAAATCGACTGCTTTTCTGTATTCTTCCAATGCCTTGTCAAATTCACTGTTGTCAGAGAATTTATTGCCCTCACCGAAATGTTCCAGCGCCTTTGTCTTATTTTCCAGGAGTTTTTGTTCATTTATTATTCTTTCTTCAATAGTTATGAGTCTCTCGCCGTCTTCCCTGCAGAATTCTTCTCCGGGGACGCCTGCCTTTTTGCATTTAGGGCATACAGAGCTTTTCTGCGTTTCTACTAATTTGGTTCCATCCTTTCCGCAAAATTTAATATCATACGAATATTTCGTTCCACACTTCGGACATTCATTATATAACTCTGTTATAGCCTGGTCTGTCTCTGCAAATGATGTGGCGGCCATAAACAACCAGCAAAACATTAAGTATTTGTTCAGGAATTTTAACATTGAAATTTTCTCCAAAGGCGAATCACCATGGATGATTTTTAGTAAATAAGCACCGTAGCGGAAACCTTTTTACCCGACAGTTTGTTTGATGGGCAGGTTTCCATTTCTATGATTGCAATATTATGATGGAAGGCTACCCGTCAAAAAGCACGTCGGGCAAGAAGCCTTCCGCTACAGATGAACTGAATTTAATTGTCTTTATCTAAATCTTGTAAGATATTTTTTATCTTTATAATTTGTCCTGAAAGTTCCGCCTCTTTATCCCTTTCTGAGTTGACGACGTGTGCAGGGGCATTCTTTACGAAACTCTCATTAAAGAGTTTTTTCCGCACAATGTCCAGGTGTGATTCAGTCCTGTTTAAACGTTCCTGCTGCTTCTTCTTCTCTACTTCTTTGTCAATAAGTCCTTTTAAGGGAACAAAAATCTGCATGTCATTTACCACTTCACTTGCAGATGATTCAGGTTTTTTCAGATTAATGCCTGTTTCTATATTATCAAGATTTGCCAACTGGACAAGGAAGCTGTTATGGTTATCAAGTGTTTTCTTAAGTTTCTTATCATTGACAGAAACCAGAGCTTTCAGTTTTTGTTTGTTCGGTATGTTCATGTTGCTTCTGATATTTCGTATAGCCCTGACCATGTCTTGAAGTAATGACATTGTTTCAATTACGTTGTTCTTGATTTTTGCCGCGTCTTTGCATGGCCATTGACTTATCATCAGGCTTGTATTCTTCATTGAATCAACGAAGATCGATTTATTTTTGGCAGCCATACTTTTTAAATGCTGCCATATTTCTTCGGTTATAAAGGGGGCAAATGGGTGCAGCAAATGAAGCATGTTATTAAGCACATACACCAATACTTTCTGTGCCACCATCCTGCTTTCCTTATTATCAGTATTGTAAAGCCTCGGTTTGATTATCTCCAGGTACCAATCACAGAAATCATTCCAGATAAATTCATAAAGTGTCCTTATCGCCTCATTGAACCTGTATTTCTCCAGGGAGATTGTGCATGTTTCCGTAACTGAATGCAGACGGCTTATTATCCAGGTATCTTCAAAGAGGTAGTCATCATCTGTGATTTGTACGTCAGGTAATCCATCAGATTGTAGATTCATTATTGCAAATCTGGCGGCATTCCATACCTTGTTAACAAAATTCCTTCCCATCTCAAACCTGTTTTCATGGAGCTTTACATCCTGTCCCTCGACAGTCAGCATTATTATGGATGTCCTGATGGCATCTGCTCCGTATTGGTCAATCATCAGCAGTGGATCAATCCCATTGCCCAGAGACTTGCTCATTTTTCTTCCCAGTTCGTCCAGGATGGTGCCATGTACGTAAACATCTTTAAAGGGGACTTTGTTCCTGATTTCCAGCCCCATCATTACCATCCTTGCCACCCAGAAATATATGATACCCCGGTCGGTAACGAGTGTAGACGTCGGGTAGTAATATTCCAGTTCCTTCGTTTCTTCAGGCCATCCCATTGTTGAAAAAGGCCATAGTGAAGAACTGAACCATGTGTCCAGGACATCTGTTTCTCCGGCCAACTTATCATTACCGCATTTTGTACACTTATCAGGAGTTTCACGGGTAATGATTATTTCATTACAACTTTCACATTGCCATGCAGGAATCCTGTGACCCCACCATATCTGCCTTGAGATACACCAATCCCTCACGTTTTCCAGCCAGCTCGTATACACCTTTGTCCATCTTTCGGGATAGAAACTAACGTCTCCATTATTCTGTGCTTTAATTGCCGCATCTGCCAGAGGTTTCATTTTGATGAACCACTGGTCAGAAAGATATGGCTCGATAACCGTTCTGCAGCGGTAACAGTGTCCTACTGAGTGAGAATGTGTTTGAACCTTCACAATATGTTTTTCTTCTTTAAGTTCCCCGACTAATGCCTCCCGGCACTCATATCTGTCCATACCAATGTAATTTCCCGCATCGCCTTTTATAGTGCCGTCTTCGTTCATAATTGTAACGGATTCTAGATTATGTCTCCTTCCGATTTCGAAGTCGTTTGGATCGTGTGCGGGAGTTACTTTTACTGCCCCTGTGCCAAATTTGGGATCAACAGCTTCATCTGCAATAACGGGTATTTCACGTCCTACCACAGGGAGTATGAGCATTTCGCCAATCATTTCCCTGTATCTTTCGTCATCTGGGTTTACCGCAACGGCGACGTCGCCCAGCATCGTTTCGGGACGTGTAGTGGCGATTGTG
Organism: Planctomycetes bacterium RIFCSPLOWO2_12_FULL_40_19; assembly: GCA_001828595.1. Classification (GTDB taxonomy): domain Bacteria; phylum Planctomycetota; class Brocadiia; order Brocadiales; family Scalinduaceae; genus Scalindua. The sequence continues at coordinate 3,168 of MHZA01000017.1, read as the reverse complement.
ATGAAGAGGTGCGGTTCATCCCGGAAAGGGTATCTGATATACCAGAGATGTCCTTCGTGGTCTTCATGTTCTACCTCATCATCGGAAAGGGCTGTGAGGCATCTCGGGCACCAGTTAATGATGTATTTGCCTTTATATATAAGGCCTTTTTCATATAGTCTGACAAATGCCTCTTTTACGGCTTTTGACAAACCTTCGTCCATAGTAAATCTTTCTCTTTCCCAATCACACGAACAGCCCAGTTTTCTTAACTGTCTCAGGATTTCTGAGCCGTATTCGTTTTTCCACTTCCACACTTCTTCTATAAACTTTTCACGTCCAAGCTTATGGCGATTCGAGCCCTTTTTGGCCAATTCTCTCTCAACGACATTTTGTGTTGCTATGCCTGCATGGTCAGTTCCCGGCATCCACAGTGTATTAAAGCCCTGCATCCTCCGCCATCTTATAATTATATCCTGCAATATATTATTAAGCGCATGTCCCATGTGTAATACACCTGTTACATTTGGCGGTGGAATTACTATGGTAAACGGCTTTTTGTCGGGGTCAGGTTCGCAATGGAAGAAGTTGCCTTCTTCCCAGAAACGATACCATTTGTCTTCGACTTCCTTTGGATTGTATTTTGTCGGTAAATCAGTTTCCATCTTCATCCTTCAAAAGTTTATATTCGATACTTTCAACAAGCGCCTGCCAGCTTGCTTCGATCACATTCTCTGAAACTCCAACAGTGCCCCAGATATCTTTGTGGTCGCGAGATTCGATTATGACCCTTACCTTTGCAGCGGTTGCTTCTTTAGGATTGATAACACGTACCTTGTAATCCATAAGCTGCATTTCCGTAAGGGAGGGATAGAATTTCTCAAGGGCTTTCCGTAACGCTCCATCCAGGGCGTTTACAGGGCCATCCCCGTCACTGACCGTCATCTCGTCAATGCCATTAACCTTTATTTTGACGGTTGCGCGGGTAATTGACTTTCCATCTTTTCCTTTCTCTACAATTACCCTGAAATCTTCAAGGTCAAAGAAACCTTTATGCTTGCCTATTATTTTCTTAACGAGGAGATCGAAAGAACCTTCTGCAGACTCAAAATGATATCCCTGGTTCTCCAGGTCCTGAACTTTTTTAAGAATCTTTCGCATTATCTTCTGATCATGCCCAATCTTATATTTCTCTATCTTTTTTAGAATATTTGAGCTTCCGGACAGTTCAGAGATTAATATCCTTCTCTCGTTCCCGACAGTTTCAGGTTCTATATGCTCATAGGTATTCTTATTCTTTTGTATTGCGTTTACGTGCAAACCTGCCTTGTGCGCAAAGGCGCTTGAGCCGACAAAAGGTTGATTTGGCATGGGAATAAAGTTTGCCACTTCGTTGACATATCTTGATATTTCCGTAAGTTTTTTGAGTTCAGAATTATCAAGACACCTGAATCTACTCTTCAAAACCAGATTAGGGATTAACGAACATAAGTTCGCATTGCCGCATCTCTCTCCAAGTCCGTTTATTGTTCCCTGGACATGTCGGACTCCGGCGTTAACGGCCGCAAGGGTGTTGGCAACTGCCAGTTCGCAGTCGTTGTGCGTGTGTATACCTAAAGGGATCTTGATCTTGCTTATGACGTTTCCGGTGATTCTTTCTACTTCATTTGGCAAGCAACCTCCGTTAGTATCGCAAAGCACAATGGTGTCCGCACCTGAGTCCTGTGCTACTTTCAAAACTTTTAATGCATATCTTGAGTTGTTCTTATGGCCATCAAAAAAATGTTCTGCATCGAGAATAACCTCTCTTTCCTTTGATTTAAGATACTGGACTGTTTCAGAAACCATCTTCAGGTTTTCATCCAATGATACCCTGAGTACTTCGGTTACATGGAAGTCCCAACTTTTAGCTACGATTGTAACGACAGGAGCTTCCGTTGATAGCAGTGCCTTTAGGCTGGGGTCTTCTGCGGCTTTTTTATTTGCCCGTTTTGTGCTGCCAAAAGCCGCAATTTTAGCGTTCTTCAGTGAGGTCTTTTTAATCTCTTTGAAGAAACTCTTATCTTTGGGGTTTGATAAAGGGTAACCTCCTTCGACATAATCCACACCGAGATCATCAAGCTTAAGGGCTATTCCGATCTTATCCTGTAAAGAAAAGGAGATACCTTCCGTCTGACTGCCGTCACGCAGCGTTGTATCGTATACAATTACTTTCTCTCTGTTTTTCATGGTATCTAAGTGAAAAATAATTAAGGCATTTTTGTCTTTGAATTTATATAAAATAAGGGTAAAATCACACTTGATTGTGCAAAAATTTAATATTACAGCGCTAAATTGTCTTGTCAAGCACAAACAAATTAACGCATTTTACCAATAATGTAGATTACTGGGGGATAGTATGAAGGGTTTTCACGGTAAGGATTCAGGTTCTGCAGGTATGCCGGAAGGAACTATCAAAGATGTTTATTCACGTATAAAAGAGCACGAACATGGCAAGGTTTCTCATCAATATATGAAAAATACACAAAATCAACTGCGGCTTGTGTTCTGGGAAACAACTGCCGGTTGCAATCTGGAATGTATCCACTGCAGAAGGTTAGACGTCAGTACCCAGTTGGCAAATGATGATTTGACAACGGAAGAATCCTTTGAACTCGTTGATGCCATAGCCGAAGCGGGCAATCCAATCCTCGTCTTAAGCGGAGGAGAACCTCTGTTTCGTCCTGACATATTCGATATTGCAAGGTACGCAGTGAAAAGGGGTTTAACTGTAGCATTGGCTACCAATGGCACATTGGTGGATGAAGCCATGGCCAGGAAGATTGTCGATGCCGGAGTATCCAGGGTTTCGATAAGCCTTGATGGCGCTGATCCAGAGACCCATGACAATTTCCGAAAATTGAAGGGATCGTTTGAAAGGGCAATCGAAGGATTCAATCATTTAAAGGATCTAGGGATGAGTATGCAGGTCAACTGTACGATTGCGAAACACAATGAAAATCAGCTTCGTGACCTGTATAACCTCGCTGTAAAACTTGGCGCCGAGGCAATCCACATATTTATGCTGGTTCCGGTTGGCTGCGGGGTTGAAATAGCCGAGGATCAGATGCTGCCTGCGGAAAAGTATGAGGAACTCCTTAACCTTTTCTATGATTTATCCAAAGATGCAGTGATCCAGACAAAGGCTAC
>MHZA01000016.1 GCA_001828595.1 Planctomycetes bacterium RIFCSPLOWO2_12_FULL_40_19 | reverse complement strand
GCTGAAGACTTCTGGTTAGATCCACACCTTCTCCCAAACGAATGATTCTGGCATAATCACCTAATACCTTTTTAACCTGCCCCGACTCAACCTCCGCCAAAAGCATAAGGCAAGTATTCGTTCCTAAATCAATGGATGCCATTAGCATTTAACTCTCAAGACTTAAAATAATAACCTGATATTTTCCTATTACCATAGAGATCGACTCATCAAGAAGAGTAATACCGCTTATTGTATAATTTTGGACTAAACCATCTTTGTATGTAGTAAAGGTGCATCATACTAACATAATTCGCTACTTATTTCAATATGGCTAACCATATACGAACAGGAACATTATTTCACAAATGCCTTGTGACATTGTGTCCTTAATATTTATGAGTGATAATATTACGATTGACATTTTGTCAAATGCAAATATGATCAGGGTGAAGCTACAAATAAATAATTAATTAATATTGTTAATATCTATTTTGTTTAGTTACACTTACGGAATACAGGAAGATGTTTTTCATGCCTTTAAAATTTTGGCATTATAGTTGCGCAAATGTTGTGAAATCTCATTTGTATGATAGTGGTTTATTGAAAAGTATTATCTAGCGAAAAGACTGGTCTTGCATTATTACAAACATACATTCTTTTTATATTGATTTTATAAATCAGTTAGGTTGAAAGCTTGTTATGAAAAAGAGGAAGAAATTAAGGAGGAGAAAATATGTCTTTAAAAGCTGGTACGTATAGTTTGAATAGTAATTCTGGAAAGGTGTCTGTTTACACTTTTAAGGAGGGTTTGTTTAGTAAACTGGCGCATGATTTACTAATCGATGTGACTGATTTCAAGGTTGATTTAGATGTGCCTGAAGCCGGTTTTTCTTCTGGAAGCCTGGGGCTGGAGTTACAGGCAAATTCTCTAAAAGTAGATTGTGCTATGAAAGATGGAAAACGTCAACCGGATACGTTAAAAGAAAAGGATATAGCAGATATTGAAGCGGATATGGCCAAGAAGGTTTTACACCCGGACAAATATCCTACTATCAACTTCAGATCTAAAGCTATTCAGGAAAAAGAAGGTGGTTATCACATAAACGGAGAATTAAGTTTACATGGAGTTACCAAATCTGTAGATTTTGATATAGATACCAGCGGCGGCAGTTTAAAAGGAAGGTTTACCATAATCCAGACAGACTATGGGATAAAACCTTTCAAGGCTATGATGGGCACTTTGAAGATAAAAAACGCGATAGATGTTGGCTTTGATTTATCTTTAAGCTGAAACAGGGTTGTTATTTTGCAAATGCCTTCAGCTTCCAGAAGACATGACTACTCCATAGCAGAGCGATAGCAATACTAAAATCCAATATAGCCACGCCTATCAGGAAGTAGTAGTTGTCGTGTGCCAGCCTGGATAATGTTGCGCCAATTGTAATCATGGCGGCTAAGAACAAAAATGACCAGGGCCTGAAGATTTGCCAGACCTTTGGCTGATCAAGGGAACGTATTCTGGCTAGATTTTTCCGGCAGATTTTACTGAAAATGAATTTTCCTTTTAAACCGCCAAAACACAATCCGGCAGCAATGACAATCCAGGTCCAATACATTCCAGGCTTCAGCGGATGTGCTTCTAACAATAGACTGCCTCCCTTTATGAGCAGTACGGCACCACCTACATACCAGACAAAGGCGGCTAAGATATTGAGGGTAAGGGCGGAAACAGTTAGCATTGGTGATTAAAAAATTTATGCCTGGCCTGACATAGTGCCGTATTCCTACGACACTATGTCGCCTTCTGATTGGGTATTAATATCTCGCCCTGCGTTGTGGACGCTCTTCTTTGGGACGTGCCTGATTGACTTTAATATTTCTACCTTTTAAGTCACTTTCATTCAAGGCCTTTATGGCTTCTTCGGCCTCAGCTTGATTCGGCATTTCTACAAAACCAAACCCTTTCGATTGCCCTGAATATTTGTCCTTTATGATTGATACACTTGATACTTCTCCATGTGCTGAGAAAATATCCCGAACTTCATCTTCCGTAATCTCATAAGAAAGGTTTCCAATATATATACTCATCTTTACTCCTCTAATCTATTGTGCATTGGTCAAATAAACATTACCGAATAATCAACACACGTATTATACGATAATGGCCTATAAACGGCTGATTTTTTGTGTTTTAGACACCTGATGTTTGAACCCGTCTACCGGTAACCCAAAGGTGTAAGTGCTTACTCCGAACGACTTGTAATTTCGATAAGGTGGTATCCAAAGTCGGTCTTTACCGGACCATGGACTTTCCCAACTTCATCACTGAAAACGACTTGATCGAATTCTCTGACCATTTGTCCCGGTCTGAACTCCCCTAAATCTCCTCCCTGCTGACCCGACGGACATTGGGAATGCTCCTTTGCTACTTCTGCAAAGTCTGTCCCATTTCCAATCTGTTCTTTTAACTTGTCACATTCTTCCTGACTGGATACCAGGATGTGACGTGCTTTGGCTGTCGCCATCTTTTTCCCCTTTCTAGATACACTACTAACTAAAATATTTCGTTTCTGCAAGTTCATTTTACCCTTTGTAATTCTCTTGTCAATTGATTTCCGAACAACCCGGAGTTATCATGAACCGGTACTCTGGTAATGATTAACGCCCACTTTCCATGTGAAGATTGAAATAGTAAACACAATAATGCCCACAATTGGTGTCCCCATTTCTAATGCCGGATGCAGGAGACCTTCTCCCGAACGGTCTAAAAAGAAATGCGCCGGATAAAAATTGATAAACGCTATCGGGAATATAAATGTCAAAAAGAACTGCATCCCAATGTTATAAATGTTTACAGGATAGTTAATAAACTCCTTGCTTGAGAATATAACCGTATGAACCAGAGACTGGTTTCTTAATGTCCAAAATGCGACGGCCGTTACCATCAGGCGTATACCGCCGGCAATTAAGACCCCTCCGCCCACAATTACTGGAAACAACAGAGCCTTATTAAGTGTCCATACTATACCGGCAAGGTGTGAACCGTAGTAAAGTGCCGTGAACCCGATTATGAGATGCGCCGCTGTCGACACTTCAAATTTGGAAAACATAACCTGTCCTAAAGGGCTTAGCGGCCTTACCAATACTCTGTCAAACTCACCGTCCACAACCATCTTGTCAAAATTAACAAGTTGAGAGAAAATCAGATTTGTAAACCCGTAGGCAAATGCATGAAGGGAATACAGGAAAATCATTTCACCCATCGCCCATCCCTTTATCTGGTGGAAGCGGCTCAGGAGCACAAATAACAAACCAATCTGACCGATATAAAAAGACAGTATGGCAAATATATAGAACAGGAAACTTGCCTTATACTCCATCCTTGCCTTTATGGATGTTGCAAACAGTGTAAGGTAAATCTTGATTGCCTCCATTTATCCTCCCTGGATGACCAGTTTTTTCTTGCCGGCGCTCCACATAAGAGTACAAATAACGCCCATTATCAATATCCACATCAATTGTGCGATTATTATTGAATGGACTTCCGTCAACGGAATCCGTCCTGTCAGGATAACGGTCGGAAAGTAAAGCATGTATTGAAACGGAAGAATATTAACCAGTGGCTTTAAGAATTCCGGAAAGAAATCTATAGGCACTATTCCTCCGGCAAAAAATGTAAATAAAGCATATTTAAAGAGCATGAACGGAAATATTTCCACAAACCAGAATGCAAGCAATCCTGCGGCAAAGTTAAGCATAGAAATCAAAACGTACCCTGCCAGGAATGAAAAAAGAAATGCTAAAAATCTTACAGGTTCAAACGGAATAGAGATATCGAAAAGAAAAATGGATATTATGACGATAGGGACCGTTCTTGCCATAATGTGAAAGAGAGAGTGGCCGACATTCTCGGCAAGGTTCATAAAGAAAAAGGATGTCGGCCTTATAAGCTCCATTGCAATTGAACCATCCATAACTTTCCTATAGATAATAGAATCGTCCATCGTAAAGGATATCCTGACTGCCATAACCAGAACAGCATAAGTTATGATAGCCGTTAATGTAAAACCATTATGCACCGTGGCATCGAACTGAGAATACAATGCCGTCCATAATGAAGTAAATATAAAGACATACAGAAAACCATTCACAATACCAACGAAGCAATCAAATCTATACGTGACCTGCTTCTGGAAAGATATAGATACGAATTTAAGAAAAAGTTCTGGATTCATTTCATTCAGTAAAAGATTTGCCCGAAGGCGTCGACAATCTTACACGATTGTCATAAATGTTCCTGATAATACTTTCCACTGACGGCTCTTTTACGGATATATCTTTTATCTTATATTGAGAGGCAATGGTGCCTATAACTTCTCCTATGCCGGAATTGTCGTTATCTAAAGTCAACCATTTCTTGCACCCCTGCTCGCGCACAACAGTGACCCCTGGTATTCCCTGTATGACACAACCGTCCTCGTGAAATTCTACCTCTATTACTTTTTCGTGAACAAATTTTTGTTTTAGAAACTCGGTTTCACCGTCAAACATAATCCTTCCTTCTTCGAGTATGATAAGCCGTTTGCAAAGCTGCTCGATATCGTTCATGTCATGTGTAGTGAGTATAATGGTCGTCCCTTCTTCCCTGTTAATTTCTGCGAGGAAATTCCTTATATTCTCCTTTGCCAGCACATCCAGGCCGATTGTTGGCTCGTCCAGAAAGAGTACGGGTGGGTTGTGAATGAGAGAAGCGGCTAAATCACACCTCATCCTCTGTCCTAATGACAGCTTTCTCACCGGCATTTCCAGAAGAGGTTTAAGGTCAAGCGCTTGTTCCAGTTTGTCCATTTGACGATCGAATTCCGATCTGGATACGCGGAATATTACTCTTAACAAATCAAATGACTCACGAACAGGCAGATCCCACCAGAGCTGTGTTCTTTGGCCAAATACCACGCCAATCTTTGCGGCATTCTTTTTTCGGTTCTTGTAAGGAACGATTCCATTTACCTCTGCGGTTCCGGAGGTTGGTACAAGTATACCCGTCAGCATTTTTATGGTAGTCGATTTACCGGCGCCATTTTCACCAACATATCCTACAAACTCTCCACGGCTTATCTTAAAGTCAATATCTTTCACAGCCGTAATGATCTTGTGTCTTCTATGGAAAAGCGCCTGAAGTTTACCCAGGAAACCTTTACCGGATGAGCTTACTTTGAATTCTTTCCTTAGGCTCTTAACTTCGATTGCTATATTATCATGCTGCATGCCTTTATATCCTTTTTTCTATAATCAGGTTGTCATAATCGTCAATAAAACTCTTTTTAAAGGGTAGTTCAAGCCCGTGAGACTGCCCCAAGTATCTCATATCTACGGAATTCTCTATTTCATTTCAATCATGTTCTTCCTGATACCCTCTGTTTATGTAGTACTAAGACGCTTATCACCATCACATATTGCTGTAGCCACCCGCCTGGGCGGATGTTACACATCATTAACTCGTTCCCACGCTCCCACATGGGAATGTGCTGAACCCAATTACAACTTTTATAAAGAGTAGCAGGGAAGTGTATAAAATTCAATGGTATTCATGGAGCAAAGCAAGGTAGAGGCTTAAAGTCTTTGGCAAATAGAGTTGGTAGTTGGGGTAATTTGGTGGAAAGAGATTTGATAAAGAAACGCCTACATTCCTCTGTTTATGAAGAGTGCAGGCATCTGGTTAATGAAACATTATTGGTAAAACTATTCCTACTGTTTGCTAATCCTTTTCTTTTTAATTTTCCGCCTTACTGCTGTCCCCGCAAGTCCAGCTAACCCAATACCGAGTAGCGCAATGGTTGCAGGTTCGGGGACTATCGTGGGATCTGTAACCTGGAGAAAATACAGTTCACCATCCGTATAATCAATCACATAGAGATTCCCTGACGCATCCTGTCCAAAAGAAGAAAGACTATCAAGACTTCCCGCATCAAACGTCATTTGATCAGTCCAATCTGTAAAATTAGTGATGTTCGAACCATTGAACTGAGACGGATCGGAACCGTCATAGCTGAAAGACCATATTCTCGGATTCACAAAATCACCGAAAAAATATTGACCCTGCAGGGATGTGACGGGACCCTGATAGACAAAACCACCAGTAACTGAACGCCCCTCTGTAGACCCACTACCATGCGCATAATCATAGATCGGATCAAGGGCACCAAGTGGTTTGGGACCACCAACACCTCCAGTCGGCGTCTCAATCGTCCCTTCACGAAGACGCCAACCAAAATTGATTCCTCCACTTGAAACTGGCAGAAAATCAATTTCTTCACGAACATCCTGTCCCACATCAGCAATGTACATATTACCTATGGGATCAAAGCTGGCCCGCCAGGGATTCCTCAATCCATACGCCCATATCTCATCATCGTCGGGCGTTCCAACAAATGGATTTGTAGACGGAATACCATAGTTCCGATCGGGGTCATTGGGAAAATCATCTACATTGGGATCAATGCGTAGAATTTTTCCCATAAGATTACTCGTCGTATCTTGCGCGTTACCCCCCGGTTCCGTATGACCGGGACCTTTGTCGTTCTGACCATCCGGATAAGAGCCACCCCCGTCACCAGTCGTGATGTAAAGCAGAGAATCCACGGGACTGAAACCTAACCATCCTCCATTATGATCCGCTCCTGGTGTGGTGAACTTAAGAACTGTCTTCTCACTCGATGGATCAGCAATATCCGGATTCCCAGAAACTTGATACTCCTTGACCGTCGTTGCACCACTTTCATCATTAACGTGCACGTAGAAACGACCATTATTCGCATACGCCGGATGAAACGTAAGTCCTAACAAGCCGTTATCGACCTCTGTGTCTATGTCCGTTATGGTAAGATACGGCGTCGAATTAAGTTGGCCAGTAGTCAAATCAAGAATTTGAATAGTACCTGTCTGTTCAACAATGAATAATCGACTGCCATCACCTTCAGGGGCTGTTGCATAGACGGGTTTTTCCAAACCAGTCGTGATGCGGACAGCATCTATCGTGACTGCTTCTGAAAACTCTGGAAAAAGAACCATCATCAATAACACACCTAATCCGGTATGAATGAATCTACACATAATTACCTCCACAAAACTGTTTTGCTTTTTAAGTTTTTGTCTTACTGCTGTCCCTGCAAGTCCGGCCTACCCAATTCCAAGGAGTGCAATGGTTGTGGGTTCGGGTATAGGTTATTGTTGCAGTTCCCTAACCAAGTAATGACCCGCATGTCCCGGACCCAGACTAGGGTTAACAAAAGAGTAATCAATGAAACCACCTGTCGTAACATGACCTTGCGTGTCTGTAAGGTCTAACCATTCAAACCCTGTTTCTGTGTCCCTTGTTAGCAATCCATCTCCCGGATTTGCCAGATCGATCGAAATAAGGGTGGCTTTAACTTTTTATTTCCTTACATGTTAAAGCAATCAAAAAAACACAGTTTATAGCCCTGTTGAGTATAGTGACTGTTACATTACTTATAAATTTATGAAAATAAATCCATCAAATGATGGAGTATATTTCTGTATGAAATGACAAAACAGAAGATTGTAGCCATAGTAGTAGTGAAATACATTATAGTTAGATTAAAAATTAAGGTCAATGGAAATTCCCCTATGACAACATGATGTTTTTATGATTCGGGATGTACTGACACGGACGCACTGTCTGTTAAATTTGTAAATACTTGATAACAAGTAAGGAATAAAAGAAAATTTCACACAGAGATCACTAAGAAAACGAAATTTAAACCAATAAAACAAAAGGTAATGGTTTTTACCCTTTGTGCCTTCGTGCCTTTGTGTGATTACTTTTTTTTGTTTCGGTGACCTGCCCGACTACGCCTTTCAGGAGGGGAGGACTCACCGAAACATCTGAAGGTGAGTCAAGCATAAATAATGTGTTAACTTAACAAATTCTCCCCTCCTTACCAGAATTGCCAGTTACCTGTTGTGAGCACATAGATGCCAAGGAGAAGGTTGGTTATTCCGTGGGAGAATATTGCGATGATCAGACTTCTTGTGTAGTACAGGATCAAGCTATAGGATACACCCGCCATAATACCTGCCAGCCAGAGGTTGTGCTCCAGACCAAAGAAGATAGATGAGATAACAAATGAAAGCCACGTAAATTTCCCTATTGGCACCTCCTCAAACCTGGGGTTGATAATGTATCTTATAACGAAAGATCTCCAGAATATCTCCTCGAACACGGGAACTACCACAGAAGACCCAAATAGCCTGAAGGATATGATCAGATAAAAGAGTATTGAATTATCAAAAATGAATGGATTATACTCTTCAGGTTCTGACATGACGGCAAACTTCTTATCCATGTTAATCCATAGCACAAAGACAGCAACTCCTGCCGCAAACCCAATTAAAAGGTTCTTCACCGAAAAACCCTTCTTCATGTCAATCTCAGTATATTTATTCCACAAAAGCACCAGGACAACTGCAACAAGCATTGTTTTAACAGGATAAAAGATATAGCTGTCATACTCGGCAACAGTTATAAGGGGATCATAGTATTTGGAGAGAAAGTCTATAAGACTCTCCAGGGCAATGAAGGCTATAAAGAGTAGAAAGGGAAAGACCCTCGGAAACCATGCCTTTTGAATAGTATCAGATATACGTAACATAATGTTTGTAGGTGATTATAAAACAAATAAAGCAAAGTAGTCCAGGTCAGGTGTCATTATCTACATTTTGTTCCAGAGAATCAAGGTCTATAGCAGGATTATTCTTAAATGGTGTGTACAAAGGATCACCTATAATGATTATGCACCATGAAATATGTGGAATACTTCTAAAATAAGTCTCTAATAGTGTAAGTTTACCAGTCATAAGTAAGGGGAAAAAAACGTCCGGTAAAGGAAATGCAGACAAGTATGGTTCACTAACGGGTCCGAGGGTTGCCGCCACACCTTCTTCTATCATCCTCTTACACCACACCTGACTATTCGGTTGTTTCAGTGTACTCGCCTCGGAGCTGGCTATATGGAAACCCACAGCCCCTTTCTTCCACTCAAATGAATCTACATATTTAGCAAGTGAATACCAGCCGGCATACAAGGCGGCATCCGGACATGACTTTTCCGGAAATAGCTCCGGACAGTTATCCAGTACAACAGGCATAGAACTCTTAGACTTGACAATACTATGCAGTCTACGCAGATGTTCATCGTAACGTTCGTAGCTGTCTTTATTATTAACGTCATCAGGACCGCGAGCATCTATATATACAGTTCCCGCAAGCCCGGCTTTCTCTGTTTCCATGGCATCATCAACCATGCGTTTGGCTACATCAGGTGAGGAAGCATCCAGGCGGCCTACCATAATTGTCTTTCTCCTTAACAATTCGATTCCCGGGAAGTTGTCACACTTTTCCAGAAACGGATTTAACAACCAGTTGGAAAGTTGAAAGTCTGTGGCAAGAACCAATGTTAATTCACTATCCACTGAGGCAGATGTCATCTCTGCATTCTTCTTTGTACGCTGAGCTTCCCAAAACAATAATTCGCCAACCACGCCATTAACCATGCGTACAGTGGTAGACACCTCAATGGCCTTTTCAGGAGTAAACCCTCTGAATTGTATCTCTGTAAGTTCGTTATTAAGGATCGCATTAAATTTTAATAGATTATTATTGAGTAAAAATATAATCCTGTCTTTGTCTTCCATTAAAGAAATCTGATTTTTAACATTATTAACAATGGGAGACATTCCGGTCATCCTGAACAGGAGCGAAACTACATTCGAATAGGTCTCCATTTCCAATGACGAAACATACTTATTAAGATATTCGGATGCTTTCAGGGTGGTTTTATTAACACTCTTAATAATTTCCAGCGTTGATATGGATTCTATGTTTTGTTTTTCGTAGATTATTGTTGTTATCTGTCCTTTATTAATCAACTTTTCAAGCTGTCTCCCCTGCTGCTGAACCAGTCGCTTGTACTCCCCTACCTTATCATCTGTTAATTCCTCATATTGTTTGTATAATTCAGGTTTACTTATACCTTCTATACGAAGAGGAATTCCATACACAAGGAGAATGGCAGGGTTGTGTCCTATAAGCATTCGCTTTTTAATAACACTGCGTATTGGAGGGGTCATATTTGCTTCATAGTCAACCCTGAGGATATCTTCAGATTCAGGCACATCAACTCCGACAAGATTAGAGATTGGCACTCCCCTCTTTAAGGCATAATATTGAGCAACGTCTTTGCTCTCCGGCATGTTTTGATTGTACACAACCACAAGATCCTCGGGCAGCAGCGCATTTACCGGCCTGACAGCAGCAACAGACATGACAATAGTAAATATGAAAATAGTATAGAACTTTCTGATAAATAACTCCTATCGTATCAAAGGTAAATCACATATATGCTCAGTAATATAACTCCTCCAGTCTTTCAAAGAAATCAGGGAATGTTTTTTCAACACACTCTGGATTCTTTATCTTAATCCCTTTCGTTCTTAGACCTATAAGGGCAAAGCTCATCGCCATGCGATGGTCATTATATGTTGATATTTCAGCGGAATGTGGAGGTGATGGATTAATCTCCAGGCCATCCTCAAACTCTGTTACTTCTATGCCGACTCTCTTGAGTTCGTTAACAATAGCCGTAATGCGATCTGTCTCTTTGTAACGAAGATTTTTAACGTTTCTTATACGCGTTTTCCCTTTTGCAAAGACTGCAACAGACACCAGGGTCTGTACGACATCTGGAGTGTCATTCATGTCCACATCGACTCCCCTTAATTCCCCCCCTTCAACTTCCAACCAATCCTGAGACTTTCTTGTACTGCACCCCATATCTCTCAAAATATCAATAAATTTTGCGTCACCTTGCAGTGAACCTTCACCTAAACCTTCAACCTTAACCCTGCCGCCAGTTATAGCGGCGGCGGCGAAGAAATATGAGGCGCCTGATGCGTCAGGTTCTACAATATATTTACAACCTTTATAATTTTGACCGGACTTAACACAAAATTCTCTATACGAATCCCGTTCAACACTTACTCCAAACTTACTCATAACAGCTATAGTCATATCAACGTAATGCTTTGATACAAGGTCGTCGGTAATTATAATACGAACATCATTGTCTGCATAAGGCGCGCTCAAAAGGATAGCACTGATATACTGACTGCTGACATTACCAGGTATCTCGACTTTTCCGCCCATTAATCCGCCGGCATTTATCAGAACAGGAGGGCAGCCTGTACCTTCCTTTGAAACCACATCGGCGCCAAGCCGGTTTAAAGCATCAATCAATTGCTGTATGGGCCTCTTTCTCATTCGTTCGATACCGTCTATCTCGTATTGCCCGTTACCAAGAGTCAAGGCTGCCGTCATAAAGCGCACGACAGTTCCTGCATTGCCTGCAAATAACCTTGCCCTCTCCACCGGTATCGTTCCCTCACACCCATTTACGATAATGGCATTTTCTTCCGGAACGCTCTTTACATGCACATCAACTTCTTCAAGACATGAAATCATAATCCGGGTATCTTCGCTTAACAGGGCGTTCTTTATTACTGACTCTCCTGTAGCAAGCGAGGCTGCTATTAATGCACGGTTTGTATAGCTTTTCGACCCTGGCACCCTGACCGTGGCATTTACTTTATCAACAGGTTTTATTTCTATCATTTTATAATTGTCCTCTCACCAAGGCGATTATAGACTGACATTAGCTTTTCATCAAGTACAAATGCACCCGGCAACATAATAAGGACACCGACTTCCTCAGATTTATCTGTGCATCTCCCGACACCCAAACACTAAAAAGGATTGACAAGGAAATTGATTTATGAGACAAATAGTACGAGTAAAATTTTAAAACGTAATATTCATTTATTTAAAACAGATGGGAGCGGATAGTTGGAAAATAGAAATAAAATAGTTATTGGTTCCAGAGGGAGCAAATTGGCCTTAATCCAGGCTAACTGGGTAAAATCACAACTGGAGAAAGCTAATAAGGAAATAGAATTTATTATAGAAATAATAAAGACAACGGGTGACAAGATAACTGACGTCCCCCTTTCAAAGATTGGAAACATAGGATTGTTCACAAAGGAGCTGGAAAATGCCCTTCTTGATAAGAAGGTTGATCTGGTTGTACACAGCGCAAAAGACGTACCCACAGAGATTCCGGACCATCTGGAAATCGGTGCAGTGACAAAACGTGAAGACCCGCACGACGTTCTAATCAGCAGAGGTAACGTATCGTTAAAAGACCTTCCTAAAGACGCAAAGCTTGGAACAAGCAGCCTAAGACGCAGGTCACAAGTTCTTGCCGTCAGGCCAGACCTGGAAATAGTTGATTTGAGAGGTAATCTGGATACCAGATTAAATAAATTAGACTCGGGCGAGCTTGATGCGATACTTGTAGCCAGGGCGGGTCTGATCAGACTTGGCTTGGCTGACAAGGCAAGTGAGATAATACCGTATGACATAATGCTTCCTGCCGTAAGCCAGGGAGCGCTGTGCATAGAAATCCGGGAAATAGATAAAAAGGTCAAGAATTTAATAAGAAGCTTAATTGACTATAATTCTATGTTTGAAATAAAGGCAGAAAGAGCCCTTCTTGCAAGACTCCAGGGGGGATGCCAGATTCCAATAGGCGCTCACGCAGAAGTCATATACCCATCCAATCTGAAGATGGAAGCGGTTGTTTGCTCACTAGATGGAACCACCGTCATTAGAGATACTGTTGATGGTAAGGTAGATGATTTCTCTACTATGGGAATTGAGCTTGCAAATAAGTTACTGGGAAGAGGCGGATACAAGATACTGGAAGATATAAGAGCAAATCTTGGGCAAGAATAGTCCAAATGGTTTCTCGCTAAGCAACAATCTTCAAACAATAATTAATCAATATTATGGTATTAAAAATTACTTGACTGTAATAAACCAGAACGCAAAGTAACTTTGAGAGTGTTGCGCCTTTGCGAGAAACTACGACTACCTAGATTTCAATCATTAGTGGAATTTCATTACAGTCGGGAAATTTGTAACACTTTACACATTCCGACCAGATTTTATGAGGTAGAAGCTCTTTGTCCACACGCTTAAAACCCATACGCTCAAAAAACTCCGGGATGTAAGTCAGGGCAAACAGCCTGTTTATGCCAAGCGCCTTCCCTTCTTCAAGGCACTTTTGTATAAGCTGCCTGCCGATTCCTTTTCTTTGATAGTTTTCTTTAACAGCAACTGATTTGATCTCTGCCAGGTCTTTCCAGAAAACATGTAATGCCGCACACCCGATTATGCTGCCATTCTCAACGCATACATAGTAATCGCGAACATTCTCATATAGCTCACTCAATGACCTTGGCAGCATCAGGTCTTTTTTAGCAAAGTGATTTACTAATTTATTCATCTCTTCTATGTCATTTACATGTGCGCTTCTTAACATTATAAACTTGCCCCCTTCGGTAATGCCGGCCGTTTCATGCTTGATAAAATGCATGCGATCTGATACATGTATTTTCCAGATTTATATCTTAATATTTTGATTAACAATTATCAAATTATTTATATATTAACATAACCAGAGCGAGTCATTATTATAAATATTGAGGGATTTAGGGATTCAGGAATTCCCTCCAGATACGAATTCAATTATATCAATGATTAAACCCATTACAATATTTGGAAACCACGCAATACTCCTGGTAATTCACACGACAAAGGTTGCCTTATTGATAACGCTGGTCGTATTATTTACTTTACCTGCATATGCCCGGGAAGATTTGTTAACCGATATGGAGACAAAGGCTCTCGTGCTTAATAAACAAGGACAATATTCGGAGGCAGTGAACACAGCTAAAGAATCATTAAAAGTTGCCGAGGAGGCATTTGGTTCAGATCATCCCAGATTGGCAAAATCTATGAGCATTCTGGGGTTGATTTATTTTTCTCAGGGCAAATATTCAGATGCAGAGTCTATTTACATGCAAGCGCTGAAAATAGATGAAAAGGCGCTTGGCAAAGATCATCCTGATGTTGCAACTGATCTTGACAATCTGGCGTTACTTTACCAGGCCCAGGGCAAACATACAGAGTGTATACCTCTGTACAAGCGAGTACTGGAGATCAGGGAAAAGGCCTTTGGCCTCAACAAACTCATAGTTACAACATCAAGGAACAGACTGGGATCGCTTTATTACTCCCAGGGCATGTATGAGGAAGCAATACCACTCTTCAAGCGAACACTGGAAATACAGGAAAAAACACCGGAAACAGAGCAGGATAGTGTAGTGGCAACTCTAAATATTCTTGCCCTAACCTATCACGCTCAAGGTAAATACACTGAAGCCGAACCACTTCTTAAAACGGCGCTTGCAATAAGTGAAAAAACCCATGGACAATTCCATCCTGAATATGCTACTTCCCTTAATAACCTGGCAGGGATATACAAAGCGTTAGGCAAATACGCCAGGTCATTGCAACTTTATAAACAGGCGCTGGTAATAAGGGAAAGGACCCTGGGACCGGATCATTCCGATGTAGCTGCATCCCTGAGCAACATGGCAGCTCTTTACTTCTCACAGGGTAGATACGACGAGGCGGAGCGACTCTATAAACGGGCGTTAGTTATAAATGAAAAAGTCCTGAAGCCTGGCCATCCCGATATGGCCACATTGCTGAATAATCTTGTGGTACTTTACAATACTCAGGGTAAACACTCCGAGGCCAAGCACTATCATGAACGGTTAATGTCTGCATGGGACAGCGCACTGAAGCCGGAATCAAATTCCTTACCTGCCACACAGGCAGAAAAACCATATAGCGGACGCGTCTACGCCTCAAAGCATTCGCGTTCATTTCATCGCCGCAATTGTGTAGATCTAACTGATAAATCTGAAGATATAATAGAATTTCTGTCCAGGGAACATGCTATACAAGACGGGGCAACACCATGTCAAACATGTAACCCGTGATTATACTCAAGTTGCTGACATATTGTAATCATGTACATATCATTACTGTAGCAAGCTTAAGGTTTCCGCTACATCGGTTTCATGCGGAAACTCGTTCAAACAATTGGCATGATTATTGGCATGAGAAGACCCAGCCTCTCAGTACCTCCAGCATTAGTCTATATCGCAGGAAATATTTAAAAATATCAGGAAACGATTACGGCCATTAATGACGCCATTGTTCTTGGTCATTCTGATTCATCGGTTGTTTTTCCGGGTATGCCCATAATGGCGTTCGGCATAATCTGAAAAGGATTATATATTTTTGTCTGCTTTGTTAAAGCGCATCTCACTAGCTTTCAAAATACTGTCTAACATTTCGGCATAAGAAAGCCCGGCAAATTTAGCCATTTTTGCCAGGTGACCATCCCAACACCAGCCCGGATTCGGATTTGCTTCAAGCAGTCTTGGCGTTCCATTTGAGTCCAATCGCCAGTCAAACCTCGCATAGTCACGACATTCAAGTCTTTCAAAAAGTTTAACACAGCTTGCAATCAGGAACCTATCTGTATCTTCAGGTAAATTCGCCGGAACAGAGGTTATCATGCCGTATGGAGAATCAGGTTCCCATTTAGCCTCATATCCGCAAATTTTTGGCAGATCAGGCGGTAATGTTGAATAGTCTTCCTTAATAATCGGAAGCGCTATATATGAGTCAGGAGGATTACCTATAATGCCGACGCTGATATCTTCTCCTTCAAGAAATGCTTCTACAATAATAGGCTTGTCATATCCCATATTCTTACGCACATGTAAAAGGGCATTTTCCAATTCTTCTAAATTGTTGCACACGCTATATTGATTGATTCCAAAGCTGGAATCTCCGAAATTCGGTTTCACAATTACCGGGAAGTCTATTTGCAATTCAATAAAATTCGTGTCCTCAGGATTGACAATAAAGGCGCGTGGAATGGGAAAGCCCATCTCTTTGGCAATCCCTCTGACAAGTGATTTATCGTAACAATACGCAAGGCATTGTGGGGTTCCACCCGTATATTTAATATTGAGGATCTCCAGTAAGGAAGGAACATGCAGTTCTTTTGTGGCGTCATTGTTGAAGCCTTCATCACACAGATTGAAGGCAAAATCAAATTTGTTCGTATTCTTACTGATATCATTAATCAGTGTATCATGTTTATCAAAGTAGACAAAATTATATTCCATTAATCCTGCTAACGTCTTTTTCAATTCATTGATTGTGAAAAAGTCATCTTCATCAAAGCTCCCGCTGGGTTTTACTCTGTCAAGTTTTCGGTGGTCGCCCATCGTTACGGCAATTGTCTTCGCGACTATTTGCCGCTTTTTTACAGGAGTCCATTCCTTCCTGACCACGGAAGTAATGATAATACGTTTTTCCATCATCCCCAGGTCCTGTTTTCTTTGCGAATCAGTAAACAGTTCAGCATGGAAATCTATGTCTGCGAATCCTGATCTTTTCAGCAACTCACTCACACTTTCTTTTGTGTAAAGCCTCTCCGCGTAGAACTGATCTGCAATTACCCCTTTTTTTACATGGCTGATCACTTCTCTTGATATTAGTCGTTCGCTATCTTCTGAAAGAGAACGCTCCCTGCACACAAAATAGTTCTTATTGATCCATTCCCAGCTACGGGGCTGAAAGTTGTCTTTCATATAGCAACCGTCTGTAATATCTATAAGCAATTTCCCGTATGGCTTGAGAACCCGCATCGCCTCTCGAAGAATAGCTATATCGTCCTCAATGGTTTCAAAATAACCAAAACTATTGCCTGCTACAAGCACATAGTCGAAGGTATCAGGAAGAAATGGCAATTTTCTTGCATCTCCCTCCTTGTAGGTGATGTTATATCCTTCTTTTCGATTGATTGATCTTGCTCTACTAACCAGATAATGAGAACGGTCAAGACCAAAGATGTTTTTGAAACCACATCTTGCCAGCTCCAGGGAGTGGCGGCCCTGTCCACAGCATAAATCCAAAATCACACTCTCTTTTGACGGGGACAATATATTCAGGAACAGATCGATTTCTGTCTTGGTAACGGTTTGATCTTCTACAACATCGGCATCGGTTCTTAAGTAATTGGCATTAAAAATCTCTCTCCACCAATCTGCCTTGACATAGCTTTCAAGATTCTCAATAGGACCTATTGATTGTAATAGTCCCGCGCTTCGTGGTTTGCTAGTTTTAGATTTGGGTTTTTTAGTTATCATTTTTCAGTTAATCTCCAAAAAATTGTACACGTATGCAGATAAATTGTTCGTATCGTAATATTATATGCGCACCACTCGCTTCTATAAACGAACATAACCAGAGAAACCTTGAAAAAGGTAGCTATACTCAGGTGGCTCATAAATTGTGATTGTTAAAGTTATACATCATTACTGTAGTGGAAACCTGGTTTCTACGACACCGGCTGCGTGCGGGAACACGATTCATTTGATAAATCACAATTTGTAAGCCTTTAAAGTATAGCTGAAAATTCCTCGACTTTTTCCTGTAATGTGATTATTTCTGTTAAAGCTGAAATTTGCAATTTATGTTATATATTAAATCCTATTTAGAGCAAGAAAAATTTAGCAGAACATGATAAGTTTTAACATAATCAAAAACTTAAGACTTTTGAGAAAGCTATTATCGGTACTCTTATTATTATGATGGTCTTTGTTGTCGCGCTTTCCACATTCAGGCTTGGTTGGAAACTGGTTGAAGAATTGATGAAACCGCCATTCCTGATGTTAAATATTTAACAATTATTTGTAATCTTTGGTTTCTTTCTCATGATCCTCATAGGACTTGAACTGTTGGAATCTATCAAAACATATTTGACGGAAGACCAGAGATAGAGGATCAGGGAGTCACCTTGACAGTCTGTCAAGAGTGACCCCTACTCCTCAAGGCAGCAGATCTAGGATTTGGTGTCGTAGTCGTAAGGGAGGTGCCCGCAACGGTATGTTCGAGGAATCATCTTGTGGAATCACTATTTTTTCACTTAACGAAAACCTCAATAGGTGACTCCTGTTAATACTCTTATGAAATGCAATAATAAGACCATACGATATTGGAGTCAAGAAAAATGAGATGGATTTACTGCATAATACATTGAAATTGAGCAGGCTTTGAATCTGCATCTATTCGTTCCAGTACTTCTTCCACACTTGCAATATGGGTCTCTGTTTTAAAAACATTATTAAAATTCCTCACAATTAAGTCCGTTGTTTCTCTTATATCTATGTTCATTTTCAGTAGTTTCGATAATGACGTTATCGTGATATCCTTTATTCCGCATGGAACGATCATGTCAAAAGGCGAAAGGTCATTATTTACATTTAATGAGAAGCCGTGCATCGTCGTGCCGCCAACTATCCTGACACCTGCAAATCCGACTTTTTTCTCTCCCGCCCAGACACCCGTTGACCCTTCAATACGCCGTGGTTTGATTTTGTAATCCCGCAGCGTCCTTATCATCACTTCTTCCAGCATTCGGAGGTAGAAGTAATAATCTTCTGTAAAGGCCTTCATCCCGATTATCGGGTAACATACTATCTGTCCGGGCCCGTGATATGTGGCAGCGCCGCCCCTATCAACTCTATAAATAGAAAACCCCCTGTTTCTCAGTTGCTTTTTATCTATCAGGAAGTGATTAACGTTTTTGTCTCTACGGCCCAGCGTATATGTGGGAGGATGTTGAAGGGTAATCAATATGTCTTCTATCCGGCCTGACATTCTTGCGGTAAAGAGGCGTTTTTGAAGCTGCCAGGCTTTACCATACTCCACCATACCCGGTTTCAGCAGGAGGCATTTTCTCATTTAATCCCTGTTCCCAGCCTTCAAGGCCCTCTTTTATAGTTGTTAGGAATTTATCGGCTTTGGCGCCGTCAACCACCCTGTGATCAAATGAAAGGCTTAAATACATCATGGAACGGATAGCAATAGCATCATTTATAACAACCGGCCTCTTCGTTATCGTCCCCATTCCTAATATGGCAATTTGAGGCAGTAAAATAATAGGCGTGCCAAACAAACTCCCATTGGAGCCGTAATTTGTAATTGTAAATGTCCCGCCCATGACTTCATCAGGTTTTAATTTCTTACTCCTGGCTCTTTGTGCCAAATCATGACTTGCTCTGGCAAGTTCTTCCAGATGTTTTTTATCAGCACTGTTTACAACCGGCACTATGAGGCCGTCTTCAAGAGAAACGGCTATTCCTATATTTATATCTTTTTTCAGAATAATACCTTCATCCGACCATGATGAATTGAATACAGGATGCTGTCTAAGGGCGCGCGCAGTGTTAAGCATGACAAATGGGAGGTAAGTAAGTTTAACATTTTCATTCCTGAAGAATGCTTCTTTGTGTTCTTCCCTGAATTTTACTATCCTTGACATGTCTGCTTCAATAGTAGTGGTTACGTGCGCTGCGGTTCTCCTGCTTTCCACCATTCGTTCAGCAATTATCTTACGCCTGGGGCTTACCGGAACTATCTTCTCTTTCTCCTGTGTACCTTCTTCAGCAGCAGGAAGCGCATATACCGGTTTCCGTTTTGTGTAGCTTAAAATATCCTGTTTTGTAATCCTGCCGCCAATGCCTGTTCCCGTAACCTTGCTCAGGTCAATTCTGTATTCTCTGGCCATGCGCTTAACTAAAGGTGAAAGCCTTCCTTCAGCCCGTGTTTTATGCGAACGAGGAGGAACAGGAATGGCTTTTTCTTCTACCTTCTTCTCTTTTGCCGATACGATTTCTTCCTTCGCTGCAGAAGTAGTTTGTCCGGTCTCGACTTCTTCAAGGGTAGCAATAACTGTCCCAACAGGTACGGTTTCATCTTCCTTATGAATTATCTTTCCCAATATACCCGCTGTTGGAGAAGGCACTTCCGTATCCACCTTGTCTGTACTTATCTCAACAATCGGCTGATCCTTTTGAACTCTATCTCCTTCATTAATCAGCCAGTGTATAATCGTTCCCTCTGCTACGCTTTCACCCATCTGAGGCATGATTATGTCCATAGTCATGTTTTCTGTCCTGGAAAGTTAAAATCTAAATTGAGCGATTTAAGCCCGCCCAGGCGGGCGACTACCATATACTGGAATGTCAATATTTTAATGAAACGATATACTAGTATGCGACAAGTTTTTCTGCGGCTTCAACAACGTCTGCAACCTGCGGAAGGTAATATTCTTCCATTGGCGGACTAAAAGGAACCGGTGTATCAGGCGCTGATATGCGCAGAATTGGCCCGTCCAGATATTCAAAAACCTCTTGAGAGATTAATGCGGCAATCTCCGCGCCGACTCCCCCTGTTCTTGTTGCCTCATAAAGGACAATTACCTTATTAGTTTTCTTTACTGAATCAAAAACCGTTTCCTTGTCTAATGGCAAAAGAGTCCTGAGGTCAACTACTTCCAGGCTAATCCCGCCTTCCTCCAGCTTCTTTGAAGCATCAAGCGCCGTATGAACCATTGCGCCATACGTTACTAACGAAATATCGCTTCCTTCCTTTACAACTCTCGCCTCTCCAATAGGCACGATGTAATCATCCTCAGGCACTTCTTCTTTTATCCTTCGATACAGATACTTATGTTCAAAATAGATAACGGGATCATCATCTCTGATTGCAGCTTTGAGCAGACCTTTTGCATCTGATGGAAACGCAGGGGCAACTATTTTGAGCCCGGGTGTGTGAAAGAACCACCCTTCCGGACATTGGGAATGGAATGCGCCTCCATGTATATTTCCGCCATAAGGCGCCCTGATCACGATTGGAGTCTTAGCTTTCCATCTATAGAAGTTTTTAGCCGCCACGTTTACTATTTGGTCAAAGGCACAGGAGATAAAGTCCGCAAATTGCATTTCAACCACCGGTCTCATACCGACAAGTGAAGCTCCTATTGCGGCTCCGGTAAATCCGGATTCTGAAAGCGGTGTATCAAGTATGCGCAGTTCACCGAATTTTTCCTGCATTCCTTCTGTAACCTTGAATGCGCCTCCGTATGCGCCAATATCTTCACCCAGGATAAAGACACTATCGTCCCTTTCCATCTCCTCCCATAACGCCTGTTGTATCGCCTCTACGTATGTTATTTCCTTCATAATTCTTTTACCCCTTTCCGTATGGGGGTGGCGTAAAGTCCTTCTATCGCCTCTTTACCGTCAGGGTACGGGCTGTTTTCGGCAAACTTTTCAGCATCCTCTATTACGTCCTGAACGCGTTTGTCAATCTCTTTCATCTCTTCATCAGAAGCCATGTTATTTTCAATCAAATACTTTTCCATTCTTTGTATAGGGTCTTTCTTTTTCCATTCCTCAAGCAGTTCCCTGGGGACATATTTTGCGGCATCATGCTCTGAATGGCCATGCATCCTCATGGTCTTGCACTCTATAAATGTAGGGACATGCCCTGCCCTTGCCTTTTCATAAGCCTTTTTTGCCACCGAATATACAGCAACTACATCATTACCATCTACAATTTCGCTTGCCATTCCATAAGCAAGGGCGCGTTCTGCAACATCTTTTATGGCCATCTGTTTCTGGTGAGGCATTGAATAGGCATATTGATTATTATTACAGAAAAATACAACGGGCAATTTAAGCACGGAAGCGAGATTAAGGGCTTCATGAAAGTCACCCCTGCTGGTTCCGCCATCGCCAGTGCATGCAGCAGCAATACGCTTCTCACCCCTTATCTTAAAAGCCAGCGCAGCTCCTGCAGCTACAGGATAATTATCTGCAAGATGGCTTGGAAAACCACAAACTCCAAAGTTTATGTCACCAATATGAACATTACCTTCTTTCCCCCCTGAAACCCCGGTCTTCTTCCCAAAGTATTGTGCCATTATCCTTCTCGGAGTAATGCCCCTCACCAGAAAGGCTCCCATATCTCTGAAATAAGGAGCCGTGATATCATCCTTTTCTAAAGCATACGCAAACCCCACCGAAACTGCCTCGGTGCCATTACTTGTCCATACACCTCCAACAACTTTTCCCTGGCGGTACAGGGAAGTTACCCTCTCTTCCAGATGTCTGGTCAGTTTCAGATAGTAATATAATTGTTGAAGTGTGTCGCGGTCTATGTCCATTTCTCTATTTGTCCTTTGAGTTTTGACATGAAAAAAGCAAAAATTCTAACAACCTTCTAATATTATCTAAATTGAGCGATTTTATGTTACATGCAGTTGTTGCCGTCCGCCCAGGCGGACGTTTCTCATCATCAAACGGGTAAATGAAAATTTCACATATAGTTACGCAAACCTTAAGGTATCGGCGTGAGCTCAGCCGAACGGTTGCGGCTACCCGCCAAAACGACATAATCTCAAGTATCTAACTGCCGCCGGTAATTGCACTATCAACTATTATTTGTGCCTTAACATAATCCAACTGCTTGTTTAATTCAGCCAAATGACCTTTCTCCATCTCTGCAAGGTGTAAGAACATCCTTTTAACGGTAGGTTTGCCGGATTGTCTGGCTGCCTTCGCATAATATTCATAAGAATCATGTTCTTTTGCTATTGCCTCTTCCAGTATCTGTACCAAAGTCCTTGTTTCCGGAGTTTCTCTTTTTGTCAAGATTTATCCTCCTTTTCTGGTATGTTGAAAGACTTATAATGCATAAACAATTTCATATTTTAGGAATTTTATGGTTACGATAAGAAGTAATTGTGCCATCTAAAACACTTTAATCAAATTCTTACCTATATCAATAGATAATGCAATTATTATAACAAACAATTTAGTTCTTTGCAAAACAGTGGTTTTTCACTCAATTATGCATTTAGATTTACGAATTACAAATAAAATCACAATGTTTTTAACCTTAATGTTTATAAAAGGCTAAAGCCTAAATTCCGCAGGAGTTAAGGCTTTAGCCTTTTATTCAATTGCAAAGGACTAAAAGGACAATAGAAACCACGTGTTATACAATACACCAGTGATCTGGCAAGAAAGATAGAAAGAAAAAAAGAATACAAGAGTAATAAGTTGTTGAATTCAGTCGGTGGAAAGTTGGAACAACTTTAATCCCCCTTAGTAAAGGGGAGATTTGTTCGTTATTGATCATATTTTTGAAGTAAATAACCATTTTGAGTTCTAAAGTTAATTAAGCCATCATCCTACATTATTATATTCCCTTACCCTGAAACGGACGCCCAGTTCTTCGGCTATCTTTCTGCAGCCGTCAACATCGATACCGGGCACGCCCACTATGGAAACCATTACGTCAGGGATAAAGTTTCTTGCTTTCTTGATGAAAGAAATTAAGGATGGATAGGCTTTGCCGTTAAATTCAGAATGGCACAACTTCTGATAATCTTCTTCAATGTTTGTATTAAGGCTGATACAAATCGTGTCTATCAAGCCATTAAGCTCTTCGCAAATAGACCTGCCATTAATCAAATCTCCAAGGCCATTTGTGTCAAGCCTCACGGTAGCTCCCTTTTCTTTTAAATATCTGGCAACGGCCTTCAACACATCCAGCCGTTCGGTGGGTTCACCAAAACCACAAAATACCACTTCATCATACCTGGACGGGTCTCCAACGGCGTCTATCAATTCTTCAACAGTCGGCTCTTTTTCCAGTCCAAGATAATGTCCCTTTACGTATGGGACCGTTTCCCTTGAACAAAAGACACATCTGTTAGGACAGAGGCTTGTTATATTAAGATAAAGGGAGTTTCTGATAACGTATGCAATTTCGCCTCTGGTATTAACCGTCCCAATACCAAACAAATTCCTTGCGCTGAGGGTCGTTATCCTCTTGATGTCTTCTACTGACACTTTATACAATTCTGCAAGAACCGGAATAGTATATTGAAGATAAGAAGGTTCATTCCTCTTACCTCTTTTTGGCTGCGGCGCCAGAAAAGGACAGTCTGTTTCCAGAAGCAGCTTTTCCACCGGAACGGCTTTCAGGGCTTCCCTTAAATTATCTGCTTTAGGAAAAGTTACAGGCCCTGCAAATGAAATATGGAGTCCAAGTTTCAGAACCTCTTCAGCGACTTCCCTGCTGCCGCTAAAGCAGTGAACGACGCCCCTTATTTTGCCATTATATTCACGGACAATTTCAAGACAGTCATCACTTGCATCCCTGTTATGAATTATAACCGGCAGGTTGTACCTTTGTGCCAATTCTATGTGTTGATGGAAAAGACGCTTCTGGTCTTCACGCTTACTGCGCTCACGATAGTAATCAAGCCCTGTCTCACCAATTGCAACAACCTTACTTTCCCCGGCCAACGCTTCCAACCGTAACCATTCCTCGCCGGTAACTTTCGATGCCTCATTAGGATGTATGCCCACGCTTGCATAAATCTGCTTGTATTGTTTTGACAGTTCAATAGACTTTATGCTGGAAGCAACAGTTGTACCAACGTTAATCAAGTATTCAACGCCGGCCTCCCGCGCACGCTCTATTACTTCATCAATATCATCCTTGTAATCCGGAAAATCCAGATGTGCATGAGTGTCAATTATCATTAGGAATTCTTACAATTAGTTGAAATTAAATTTAGCAGTTTGTGCCGCCCTTACCGAACGCTACGTTCGGACTGGTAGCCGCAACCGTTCGGCTGAGCTCACGCCGATGCCTTGAGGTTGCGTAACTTACGTGGAATCGCCATAAACCCGCCAGATGATGAGACACGTCCGCCTGGGCGGACGGCTACAGTTTTTAAAGGATAAAACCCTAAAGGGTTAATTCCTAAAAAATTAGCACAAATATGTGTGGTTAACCAAGAAAACAGCAATGTTATTTAACGACCTCATCCGCCGTAAATGCACTTTTGAATAATTCTATATCGGGTTTGTTATCGTCTTCTTTGAACAAAATAGATACAACATCGAAACGAAAATCTATGTCGTCGATATGATTTATCGCCAGGTAGTTTAATGCGGTTCGAATGATTCTTTTTCTCTTTTCTCTTGTTACCGACAGTTCCGGAGGGCCATAATTCTCTGACAAGCGGGTTTTTACCTCTACGAAGCTAATAGTGCCCTTATCGTATGCGACAATATCAATTTCCCCGCTCTTGCCTGCATAATTCCGCTTAAGTATCTTATATCCTCTTTTCCTCAAGAACTTTCCAGCCAGGTTTTCACCCTTTATGCAAAGCTCTCTAGGATTCAGTTGATGGTTCTTCTCCCTGCTTCTCAGCCTTAGCCGGAACAGGTTCATTAACCTTAGCATTACTTGCCTTCTTTTCTTTACTGCGAATTTCCTTCAGTCGCGCTCCCTTTCCTTTCCTGTCGCGTAAGTAATATAATTTTGCACGCCTCGTTTTATAGCTTTTTTTCACTTCTACGTCAGCCACATTTGGAGAGTGTACAGGAAACACACGCTCAACACCCTCTCCCTGTACTATTCTTCTAACGGTAAATGTCTCCCTGACTCCACTGCCTTTTCTTTTAATAACCATGCCATTAAATATCTGAATGCGCTCCTTATCACCCTCAATTGTTTTAACATGCACGTCAACCAGATCACCGACATTAAACTGAGGCACCTTTTCCTTCATATTTTCTTTTTCAACTACATTAATTACATTCATGGTTCTAACTCCTTTACATAAAGTATTATCTCTATTATCTCTGTTATTTTGTTTTCTCTTCCAGCAAATCAGGCCTTCTCTCCTGCGTTCTCATAATGGCCTTTTTCGTCCTCCACTCTTCTATCTTTGTATGATGGCCGGATTTCAGGATTTCAGGCACTTTCATTCCCCTGAACTCTGCAGGCCTTGTATACTGCGGGTATTCCAGCATTCTATTGACAAATGACTCATCCTGCAATGAACCGTTCCCGCCCAAAACACCGGGAATTAGTCTCACAACCGCGTCTATTACAACCATTGCGGGTATCTCTCCACCCGTAAGCACATAATCACCTATGGAAATCTCAAGCACATCTATCCCTGACCTTATCCTTTCGTCAAACCCCTCATAGCGTCCACAAATTATCATTAAACGAGTTTTTTTTGATAAATTGCCGGCAATTTCCTGATTAAGCGTCTCTCCCTGCGGGGTCAGCAATATCTTTGTTGGCGCCAAATCATCCTGCGCCTCAATAGTCTCGACTGCATTAAATACCGGCTCAGGTTTCATAACCATACCGGCGCCTCCGCCGTATGGTTTATCATCCACACACTTATGCTTATCATTTGAGTAGTCTCTGATGTTGTGCAAGTGGAAACTCACAAGTTTCTTTTCTTGTGCAATCCTCATGATGCTTTCACCCAATACATTATGAAACATCTCAGGAAATAACGTCAATATATCTATTCGCATAGCAGAACTTAAATAGGACACTGATGTCCGCAGATATATGCGGATAAAAACTTCAAATTAGATTCTTCCCTTCCTGTCGGCAGACAGGAACTCAAAAAACTCAAAATGTAAATTATTTCTTTACAGCTATATTATTCTTTTTGAGAATGCTGGCTACAGTTTCTGATGGTTGAGCGCCTACGCTTAGCCAGTATTCAATCCTCTCTCTCTTTAATACTACTTTTTTTGATTCCTCTTTTTCCATTGGATCATAAGTCCCCAATTGTTCGATACTTCTTCCATCGCGCTCCTCCCGTGCATCAAAAGCACAAATCCTGAAAAAAGCCCTGTTTCTTCGCCCCATTTTCTTCATTCTTAATCTTACCATTAAACACTCTCCTTATTAAGTTTTAGTATAGTAATTTATCTGTTTAGGTTTATCATCTTTTTTTTCTTTTCACTTTTTTCCGCTTGCTCCTGATCTTCCTGGAAATCTTCATGGCCTCAGGTGTCATCCCCTCCATAGGAAGGTTTCTGGCATTTATGCCACTTAGAGACCTGAACATCTTCTTCATTTGTTTGAACTGTTTTAGTAGTTGACCAACCTCATGAGCGTTTGTGCCGCTTCCACAAGATATTCGGTGCCTTCTGCTGCCTTCAATCTTGTCCGGATTCATTCGCTCTTCTAACGTCATCGAACGAATCATAGCCTCAACTCTTTGTAACTGATTTTCATCAATATCCACCCCCTTCATTTTTTTGCCTAATCCCGGAATCATGCCAAGTATGTCCTTCATTGGCCCCATCTTTTTTACCTGCTGTAATTGGCTGAGGAAATCTTCAAGCGTTAGTGTGTTTGCTCTGATCTTTTTTTCTAATTTTACAGCCTCTTCCTCACCGATAACCTGCTGAGCCTTTTCAACCAGAGAAACAACGTCCCCCATTCCCAGGATCCTGGAAGCCATTCTATCCGGGTGGAATTCTTCAAGTTTATCAAATTTCTCACCTACTCCGACAAATTTTATCGGTTTGCCGGTGACCGCCTTGATCGATAACGCCGCTCCACCTCTGGTGTCGCCATCTAATTTTGTCAGGATCACACCATCAAAATCCAATTGCGCGTTGAATTCTTTAGCGCTGTTAACGGCATCCTGACCTGTCATAGAATCACAAACAAAGAATATCTGAGTTGGTTTTACCTTTTCCTTAATCTGCTTCAACTCCAACATCAGATATTCATCAACATGTAATCTGCCCGCCGTATCAAGAATGACGACATTATGGTTATCGAGAAAAGCACGTTTCACCGCCCATTTACATATCTTAACCGGATTAGAACCTTTTTCAGAATAGACCGGAATATTAAGCTGCCTTCCGATAATCTTCAATTGATCAATTGCCGCAGGCCTCTGTACATCGGCGGCTACAAGCATCGGGCTTTTTCCCTTTGCTAAAATCATATTTGCAAGTTTGCCAGCCGTTGTGGTCTTTCCACTTCCCTGCAATCCTACAAGCATAATAACTGTAATGTCCCCGTCAACATACTTTATGGTAGAATCAACAGGCCCCATAAGATGTTCCATCTCAGTTTGTACTATCTTTACTATTTGCTGTCCAGGTTTAACGCTTTTGAGTACTTCCTCTCCAACTGCTTTCTCTGTAACCTTTTGTATAAAATCCTTTACAACCTTGTAGTTTGTATCTGCTTCGAGAAGCGCAACTCTGACTTCACGCAAACCCTCACTTATGTTTTGCTCTGTAAGCCTTCCTCTTCCGCTCATTTTACTAAATATCTTTTCGAAGCTTTCAGTAATTGATTCAAACATTTTTTACCTTTTGGTTAATATCCTAGTATCTGTTTTATACGTTATAATTTAATATAATTTAAACAAATATTCAATGTAAAATAACTTACTCCTTTTCCCGCCATATCTTTGCACCCAGGCTTGTCAGGCGGTCTTCCAGTTTTTCGTACCCTCTGTCAATGTGATAAAGCCTCCTGATCTCTGTAATTCCCTTTGCAACCAGCCCGGCAACTATGAGCGAGGCGCTTGCCCGTAAATCCGAAGCCATAACCGTTGTCCCGGAAAGCGACGGTACACCCTTAATAATTGCAATAGCATCGTCATTCCTGATATCTGCGCCCATCCTGTTAAGCTCAGCAACATGCATAAAC
Source organism: Planctomycetes bacterium RIFCSPLOWO2_12_FULL_40_19 (assembly GCA_001828595.1). Lineage (GTDB taxonomy): Bacteria > Planctomycetota > Brocadiia > Brocadiales > Scalinduaceae > Scalindua. The sequence continues at coordinate 19,658 of MHZA01000016.1, read as the reverse complement.
CTGTGAGGAAAAACTCTCTCTGTTATAATACTCGTACCATTTGCAATGCTCAGTAACGCTGTAAATTGTGCCTGCATGTCTGTAGGCATACCTGGATAAGGCAATGTCGTAATATTGGCTGGTTTGATGTTTCCATCACTTTTAACTGTACACTCTCCATTTTTTACCCCGTTAAATTCTTCCTTACCGGCAGAAACCTGAATTTCAACGCCCATCTCCCGTAATTTATTAACTACTGAAGTCAGATAACAGGATATATCATTCTCCAATACTATGCTGCCTCCTGTTATTGCTCCAGCAATCATGAAGGTTCCTGCTTCTATTCTGTCTGGAATTATCTCATATTCAATACCGTTTAATTCATCAACGCCTTCAATAATAATGTTCTTTTCGCCAATTGCGCTTATGTCAGCTCCGGCTTTGTTGAGAAAGTTAGCCAGATCCTGTACTTCAGGTTCACAAGCAGCATTTTCTAAAACAGTCCTTCCCTCTCCAAGAACAGCAGCCATCATAACATTACAGGTGCCCAAAACTGTAGAGCCATACGGCCCCCCCAGATCAACTACACTTCCTTTCAGCTTTTCCCCTGTCGCAATTACATATCCATCCTTTACGTCAACCTGAGCGCCAAGCGATTCAATGCCTTTGATGTGAATGTCTATGGGCCTGGAACCAATTGAGCATCCTCCCGGAATAGACACCTTTGCCATACCTCTTTTTCCAAGCAGAGGGCCCAAGACACATATTGATGCCCTCATAGTTCTGACAAGATCGTACGGGGCCGTTATATCTTTCTCTTCCTTGACAGTTATTTCAAGTGAACCATCCGGACATTTTACCGTATCTACGCCAAGCTCATTAAGAATCTTGCAAAGGGTTTTTACGTCCGTAAGGTCTGGTATTCCCTTCAATTTAGACGTGCCTTTGGTCAATAGACATGCAGCCATAATAGGCAACGCAGCGTTCTTAGCACCATTTATCCTGACCCTTCCATGTAATGGGTAACCACCCTCAATTACCATTTTTTCCATTTTTAGTCCGGTTCAAACTCCTTCTTCCAATCAGTATCAACTTCAACAGGTTTTTGTTCCTTTTTGTCAAGCAGATAACTGCCCATAATGAGATAATCCATTCCTGTTCTCATAAAACACTTATAAGCCTCTTCTGGCCTGCATACAATAGGCTCACCTCTTACATTAAAGGAAGTATTAACAACCATAGGACAACCGGTCTTCTTGTAAAACTCCTCTATCACACTATAGAATAAGGGGTTATCCTCTTTCGTCACAGTCTGGATTCTTGCCGAATAGTCTACATGTGTAATCGCCGGTACATCTGACCGCGCGACCTTCAACTTTTCCAGGCCGAATAACTTTTCCTCATCACCTGACATCTTTATCCTTTTTTCATCTTTTATGTTTGCCACCAATAACATATACGGACTCTCACAGTCTATATCAAAATAATCTGAAACATGTTCCCTCAGCACAGTTGGGGCAAACGGCCTGAATGACTCTCTGTATTTTATCTTCAGATTCATAATTGATTGCATCTCTTTTGAACGCGGGTCTCCGATAATACTTCTGGAACCCAACGCCCTTGGTCCAAATTCCATCCTTCCCTCAAACCAGCCTATCACATTCTCACTTGCAATTAATTCTGCAATCCTTGGAGGAATTTCCTTCGTTTCGAGTTTCTCAAACGGAATACCCTCTTTTGTGAGGAACCCCTCTATTTCTTCATCCGTATAATAATTTCCAAGACAGGACGCCTTCTGTGACAACCTTGCTTTATCCAATATTCTATTGTTTCCCAGATATTTATGCCATATTAGCAGCGCCACTCCCAGGGCGCCACCCGCATCGCCAGCCGCAGGCTGAATCCACAAATTCTCAAAAGGGCCCTCTCTCAACAGCCTGCCATTTGACACACAATTCAGGGCAACACCCCCTGCAAGACACAGGTTCTTCTTCCCGGTTTCTTTATAAACGTGATTTACCATACGAAACACTATCTCTTCCGTAACCACCTGGATTGACCTCGCCAGGTCCATCTCTCTTTGTGTAACCTTCGATTCTGGCTTGCTGGGACCCCCTCCAAACAGCTTATTAAAACGACTATTAGTCATGGTAAGTCCTGTACAATAATTGAAATATTTCATATTCAGTTTGAAAGAACCATCTTCTTTCAGATCGATTAACTTGTCTAAAATTGTATCTACATATTTGGGTTCTCCATAGGGCGCCAGTCCCATAACCTTATATTCAGCAGAATTTACCTTAAATCCGGTGTAGTATGTAAAAGCAGAATACAAAAGCCCCAGTGAATGTGGAAACTTCAACTCTGACGTTATACTAATGTCATTCTCTTCTCCAATGCCATAGCTTGTTGTTGCCCACTCGCCCACAGCATCAATAGTCAATATTGCTGCCTCTGAGAATGGAGAAGGATAAAATGCGGAAGCGGCGTGAGACTCATGATGTTCAGGGAATAATATCTTCCCGCTATAGCCAAGTTCCTTCTTTATAACGTCTCGTATAAAGAGTTTTTGCTTTATCCATAATGGAATTGATTTAAAGAAGGATTTTATCCCTATCGGAGCGTATGCCAGGTAGCTATACAAAATCCTCTCAAACTTTATAAACGGCTTATCGTAAAACCCGACATAATCTAATTCTTCGGCATTGATTCCAGCTTCCTTTAAGCAGTACTCTACAGCATTAATTGGAAAATTGAAATCATGCTTTTTCCTTGTATATCTTTCTTCCTGTGCAGCGGCGATTATTTCACCATCCCTCACCAGACACGCAGCGCTATCATGATAAAAAGCCGAAATCCCCAGTATATTCATTTTAGTTAATCTTACATTGAGGCCTTACAACTAAAGTCTTTATCTGCAAATGAGAACTCTGCTTTAAAACAGGGCATAAATAAACGGTGCAACGGCTGAGCTTTCAGTAAATATTATTAACAGCCCTAATAACAAAAGAATGATAATAATAGGTGCAAGCCAGAATTTCTTGCGCACCTTCATAAAATCCCACAACTCCTTGAATATAGATATCTTGCTCACATAGATCCCCCCAAATTATTCCTGCATTGAAATTTCAATTACTAAAACTGCCTCTCATATTGCTCTTTTGCAAACACATCCTTATCTTTCTTGTTCCAGTATGACTTTGCATCTTTGTCAAGGCGTTTGTCTAACAGATCTTTTCTTATTAACCTTGACAAAATTCCTATTGGGGTAAAGATTCCGTAAAACATTATGCCCAATAATATCCTGGTATTTACCCACCCCACCGCATGACCAACTGTAGTTAATACTTTAAATAATGGCTTTAAAACGATTGGAGCAAAAAAAGCTAATGCAAGGATCAGGCCGGCAGATCCGAGAAACCACGCGTAAACATTAACATGCCCTTTATATAATTGCCACACTCCAATAAGGCATAGCAATACCGTTAAGCCTAGTCCAAACTTTCTTATCTCTAGTTTCTCATCTTTTGGTTTATACACTCTCAACCTTTAATTCAGCCCGCGGGGGGAGTCGAACCCCCAATCTCATCATTACGAATGACGTGCTCTGCCATTGAGCCACGCGGGCGAAGTCTATTAATATACTATTGCCCTACAGCTTAAAGGAACAAATGAAGGCTGTCAAGTGGTAAGCTGAATTGGAAGCATTTCCAAATTGTTGTACAGTTAACATTGTCAAGTGAAAATCAACTTAGGCAGGGCATTGTGAATACAGCGAACATTAATTTTTTTTATAAAATATTCCCAAGTGTCTTACAGTTCACCCTAAGATCACTCAAACTTAATATCATCGGTACATGGTGATTATGCTAAAACAAGAATTAAGACGATTCTTAAAGTTGGTAAAGCTTATATTAAAAAGGCTGTATAAGGTTTTATTAACACCTTATACAGCCTCACAAATTGCTCAGATTTAAATTTTTACGTACAATTTATTTAAACAACTATGCATCCAGGATTGCTGCTGATTCCTCTGTTTCCCAATCCATGATATAATTTATACCCGTAACATCAGAAGCTTCTCTGGTCAATGCAAAAATGTCGTCCCTTTTAATGCTGCCGAGTTCAAATCTCCTTGAACCGGCCATTAACTGTCGGAGACCCATCGCCATTTTTTGGTAATAGGAATACATCCCCAATACCCCAGGAGTTACATTTCCAAATTCATTCTTAACCTTTGTTGAGTAATAAAAAATCTTATCAAGCGTATCTCCATGTTCCGAAGCCGGTTTTGGGATATTACCTTCCTTAATCCACTTACCGTTATTATTACCAACCATTACTGCACAGATTGTAGAGCGTGACATGCCAACGGCTTTAACGTACGGTGAAGCCAAAGCAAATGATTTATAAATATGATCTTCGGTAGTAAGGCCACCGGCAAGAATTATGTCCGGCACATATTTTCCTTTGCCTGCTAATCTCTTACAATATTGGTGAGCCATAGCAGATATATAAACTGTAGGCACACCCCATTCATTCATCATCCTGAATGGACTCATACCTGTTCCGCCGCCTGCGCCATCAATAGTCAATACATCAACATTCGCAATCGAACAGAACTTGAGAGCCCTTGCCAGATCTGACGGCCTGTATGCCCCTGTTTTCAGGAAGATGTATTTTGCGCCCGCACCCCTGAGATGTTCCACAGACTGGCAAAAAGTATCCATTGCCTTGGGTAAGAAATCTGATATCGCCCCAATCCTGGTATGTCTCTCAAAACCCTCAATAGCGCCTGTTTTAAAGGCTTCCTGTACAACCTTATCATCCGGGTCAGGTATTACAATATAGCCTCTCTTCTTCAACAGTTTTGCCTTATCAATATTATAAATTTTAACTTCGCCACCAATATTCTTAGCGCCCTGACCCCATTTTAATTCTACGGCATCTGAACCCAGTGTATTCATACTATACTCAAGAACGCCCAACCTCCAGTCTTCCGGGTTGGCCTGAATGGCGATAAAGCCGTATCCGTCTCTCTGGTGGTCCTTAAAAGACTTAAACCTCCGTTCGAGTTCCTTACACTCTGTAACCTTATTATTTTTATCAAATTTAGACGTCTCATCCATCCCTACTACATTCTCACCTATTACTATACCTGTGCCGCATATGGCGGCGCCAGTGCCAAGGTCAGCAAAATGATTCTGGGCTACCTGTGTGGAACCCAAACCGGTACAAATCAAGGGCAATCTTAGTTTAAGACCTTTGTCTCTTCCCAGACGAGTCACAAGATTTACGTTTGTAAACACTTCATACTCTTTCTGATGATGACTGGCAACGGTTCCCGAAATGTTAAAATGTGAATAATCTACAGGATAATCCTTTGTGCCGCTAGCCGTGCTTTTCCCGAATGGTTGAGGGTATATCGTCTCCGGACCTCTCATAGCCGACATCCCAATCTCACAGTATCCCGGACACCCATCCAGGCAAACTACACACATCCCGCTTTGGGGCAGGACATCGCTTCCGGTTCTCGTCCTCGTCCCGCTTGCAGCCGATTTATTAGGTATTTGCAAACTTCCCATTTAAAGTCCTCCTGTTCTTAAAATAAAATCACCAATGTATTAAAAAAATATTTAATATAGCGAAACAGACATAATATCTATGAATACTTTTTTACGCCTTATCAGCTAAATTTTTCAGAATTAGATAGAGTTAAAGCAAACCAAGTACCACTTCATTTATTTAATATAAATACATTAAGCATGGCAAGACAAAGGCTTACATAAATGATAAAACATATTATACAAAGTATATACCAAATATTTGGCCAAATTCAACCGTTATTTTCATAACAGCCATCTTTTATGCAAAATTACCTTTATCAGCAGTGTTAAAACTCTAATATCTTTATGTTCGGCAGTAGAACTGCCGAACAGTTGGGAGACATTACTGAAAAGTTCATTCGCCTCCTGTTGCAATCTTGCAAGTTCCTGCCACGGATCCCACTTTTCTATGGTTATCTGTACTTTCCTTTATTTCTTTCATTTTAATTTACGCCGCAAGCGTGTATCAGGGATACAGTCCCCTGGACTTCTGTGCCTCAGAAATACGACTAACACCGAGCATCCATGCCGCAGTTCGCATATCAACCTTCTTCTCTCTCGATAACGACAAAACGCTATTGAATATGTTTGCCATTATTTCTCTTAAACGTTGCATTATTTCTCTTTCTTTCCAGAAATAGAATTGAAGGTCTTGTACCCATTCAAAATATGAGATGATTACGCCCCCTGAATTTGCAAGTATGTCAGGTATCAAAAGCACATCTCGACCGTATAAAATCTTGTCCGCTTCAGGTGTAGTTGGTCCATTTGCACCCTCAACTATTATTTTTGCCTTAATACCCTTCGCATTATGTTTATTAATTTGTCCCTCTATTGCTGCAGGGATTAAGACATCACAGTCTAAAGCAAGAAGTTCTTCATTAGTTATAGTATTAACATTTTGAAAATCAGCGATTTCTTTGTTTTCATTAATGTGTTGAATTAAATTTTTAATATTAATGCCCCCTTTATTATAAATTCCTCCTTTACTGCCACTTACCGCAATAACTTTACATCCTTTTTCAAAAAGCAGCCTGGCAGCTATCGAACCTACATTTCCAAATCCCTGTATAGCAACTGTAAGCCCTCTTAGTTTTCCCCCAATGACTTTTGTAGACTCTTCTACCATATAGAAAACACCCCTCCCCGTTCCTTCTTCTCTTCCTAAAGAACCTCCTAATACCAATGGTTTGCCTGTAACTACACCCAGGATTGTATGGCCTTTTTGCATGCTATACGTATCCATCATCCAAGCCATAGTTTGCATATTAGTATTAATATCCGGGGCAGGTATATCCTCCTCCGGGCCGATTGCCCAAATAATCTCTGTTGTATACCTTCTGGTAATCCGCTCTATTTCCTTTTGTGACATTTCCTTAGGATTGCAACATATTCCACCCTTTGCGCCACCGTATGGAAGCTGCACCAATGCACATTTCAAACTCATCAACATGGCCAGTGCGGTTACCTCTTCCAAACTTACATTTGGATGATAGCGAATTCCTCCTTTTGATGGGCCCAGGGCAATATCATGTTGAACCCTGTATCCTTTGAACACTTTCACTATTCCGGTATCCATTTCGATTGGGACAGACACTATCAATGCCCGTTTTGGATACCTTAGTCTTTCCCTAATCCCATTATCCAACTTAATCTTATCAGCAACAATCTCATATTGTTCTAAAACAGATTCCAAAAAAGACATTTCCGGTATTTTTCCTCCTTAACAAAACAGTTTCATGACTTTGTACAAACTTTTTCGCGACACTGGCAGAGTCATGAAATTGTACCCATTTTCGCCTTTAGCAAAAAGTTATTTTTTGTAATTTTCCATGGTAGCCGATAAAACCGCACCCGTACTTCCTATACTTATTGGTCAGGAATTTAAGTATATTTTTATATTTTCAGCGATTGTAGTAAATATCCACTCGAATTTTTCCGTGTCTGTTTCCAGCAATGTCACCCTGAAGCCGTAAAGGTCGCAGCTAAAACCGGTTAACGGCACAACGCATATACCCGTAGCGCCCAGCAGGTAATATACAAATCTTTTATCAAGGGCAACGCCATTAGTAATCTCTTCTATATAATCTTTTATTTTGTTTTCACTGATCTCAAGCTTCTGTTTATCATTTAGAACTCCTTTTTTAAAGGCAACTGTCATGTAAAACGCGCCATCGGTTTGGTTAACTATTACGCCGTCGATCTTTCTCAGTGTATCATAAGCAAATTTAGACCTTGCTTCGTATTGCTTGTTTCTTTTGATATGATATTCTTTGTATCTTGGATCAGATAGCACAGCCGGTATAACCTTCTGGGGAAGTGTTGTAGAACAAACTTCCAACATCTTTGCATGTATTATCGTCTCAATATATTTCTTAAATATTGGGTCATTGTCTTTATTATAAATCTCTATCCATCCACATCTTGCTCCCGGCCATGGAAGTTCCTTGGAAATTCCCCTCATCGAGATTCCACATACATCATTGATAATATCACTCAACGGGGGTGAAACCTTTCCATTATAAGTTATTTCTAAATAAACCTCATCACACACAATAAACAAATCAAACTCTTCGGCAATCTTCACAATTCTCTCCATTATTTCAAGCGGATATACTGTACCTGTCGGATTGTTGGGGTTTATGATTAATATTCCTGAGATTGAGTTATCGTCTATTATTTTACTGCGAAGATCATCTATATCAGGATACCAATTGTTCTCTGGAATTAATTTATACATCAAATGGTCTACACCGGCATGCGCCGCTTCCGCCGATGAATGGGTAGAGTAAGCAGGTGAAGGGCCGATCACCCTTGCCTCTCTCCTTAAATAGTTATAAACGTGAGATATTGCATCGCCAATGCCATTAAAAAACACTATATCTTCTTTCGTTATCTGCGCCTTCCCTCTTTTGTTGCAAATATCTGCAAGAAATCCTCTTGTTTCCTCCAGACCCTTTGTAGGACAGTATGCAAATGAAGAATCTGTATCAACGGCCTCTTTTATCACCTCCTTGATCCACGACGGTATCTTTTCACCCTTATGAATGGGATCACCAATGTTCTCCCAGCAAACAATCAACCCCATGTCCTGCAACCTATTGCCGACCGTTACTATTTCACGTATCTCATATCGGAGTTCATGTGCACCCACATGTACAATATTATTTCTCATAGTGTTTTATAATAATGTTTTTCCTATATACTTACTTTCCCTTTAATCCTGTATCCTGTTAAATTAATTACCATTTCGATTAGTGAAACTGACTTCTGATTCCATTATGGTACTATAAAACGTTTTTTAGTAAACTTAAATAGCCGGCATCTCACCCAAGTTTCATTTTTCACAGTGAAGACTCGTTAACATCCCGCTTTTGTTCGTACATCTTTTTGTCTGCACTTGATAACAGTTCGTTAAATGAGACTGGATTCTCAGGGTCATAGTATGAAATACCCACACTCATTGAAAGCTTGTAACGTCTGCTTCTCTCTGCATTATGAATCCTTATGTTTTCCCTCAAACGAGCTTCAATAATATCTGCTGCTCTACCTTTATGGGTTTCTATCGAAATAATCACGAACTCATCTCCGCCAATGCGTGCAATGATGTCAGATGTACGAAAAGTTTCTTTAAAAATACTTGCAGCTTCAATTAATGCATGGTCACCTTCCTGGTGACCCATAGTGTCGTTTATCATCTTCATATCATTTAAGTCAACAAAAATAACAAACAACCCACTTTTCGTACGATTCGCAATATTCATCTGTTGTTCTGCAAGAATGAATAATCCTCCACGGTTACGTAAGCCAGTAAGCTTATCAACAAATAACACGGAACGTAATGCATCCATCGTCCTTTGCCGTTCTATAGCATAGTATATGGAACGCACCGTTCTACCAATGCTCCATTCGCCCTTAATCAGGTAATCCTGCGCACCAGCTTGAACCGTTTTTACTGCCAGTGATTCATTATTATCTCCAGATAATACCACGATAGGGATATTGGGAGTATGTAAGTGTACCTGTGCAAACGTGTCATATCCCTGACTGTCAGGTAAGGAGAGGTCCAATAGTATTACATCAATGTTTCCCTTTTCTATACGTTCCAGTCCTTCTGAGAGTCTCCCTTCGCATGCAAGTTCGAATTTATCACCCTGTGCATCCTTCAGCTCCTCACGTACAAGCCGGGCGGCATCAGGACTATCTTCAATCATTAACACCCTTATCACTTCTAATTCCATTTAAATATCCTAAATTCAGGACAAAGTGCAAAATGCAAATCCGGCAGGTTCTGCCTTCCTTTCGGAAGGATTCCAAACCGTAGACATCCTATGTCAAGCTATTTTATAAATAAAATAGCATTATTAGAAGCTCTTTGAAAAATAGAATCACAAGGCTAAAGCCCAAGGGTGGGCATCGCCCACCATTATTGAGCTTACCAAGTTAGTGTTGGCGGGCGATGCCTACATTTCTGCTTTATGATTCCAACTGTGAAATCGAGCAAACGCTCATCCATAATCCCGGGACTGTCCCTATGAGCGTCTATCGGAATAACAGCAAACTCATCTCTTTCAATACGTCCAATGATATCAGACTCACGAAAGGTTTCTCTGAGGATATTTGCAGTTTCAATTAAGTCAATGTCGCTTACATTATAAACTTTTGTATTATCTGTCAACTGCATATTATTATGTAGATCAACAAATATTATAAATAGGCCCTTCTTCTCACGTTTGGATATACTCATCTGCTGTTCTGCAAGAGTTAATAATCCTCTCCGGTTGTGTAAGCCCGTAAGCCTGTCAAAAGGCAGGAGAGAACCAGCACTTCAGCATCTTTGCAGATTTCGCTAACATCATCAGGAGCTTTGGGTACAATAACCCGTGTCAGCCGAAAGCTAAAACCTGTTTATAAAGGTATTGAAGCCTCACTAAGGGCACAATCTGTATTGCATGGAGTTGAGACCGGCTGGCGTATGGACGGAAAGCGTTGGAAAGCGTTGGAATATGTGGTGTTTTTGCAACAGCGATAACATCACTGTTTCATATTGAAGTTTTCACTTCTTGAGGAGCCTTTGACTTATTTGCCTTTGCTCTGATAGACATCAGCGCTCTATGGTGTAATTGTGAAACTCGCGATTCTGATAAATTCATAACTTCTGCTATTTCCCTTAAAAGCATGTCTTCATAATAATATAAAGTAATAACCAGCTTTTCATTAGGACGAAGATTTGTGATAGCACGTTCTAATATCTCTTGTTCCTCCATCAATTCCAGAGCATTTAGTGGTTCAGTGTATTTGTTATCCTTCAGGATTTCATTAGCCTTTATTCTTGAATCATCATCATTCCCAAGGTTAATGTCTTCAATGTATAATAAGGAACACATACCAATGTCTGCCAGTATCTTATCCAGTTCACTACAACTAATCCCCAATTCTTCAGCAATTTCTTCCGGTTGAGGAGTTCTGCTAAATTTTTGTTCCAGGGTATTGTATGCTTCTTTAATCAAATTATCCTTTTCTCTGACAGATCGAGGCACCCAATCCTGTAGACGGAGATAATCTAAGACTGCGCCTCTGATCCTGTGAAAGGCATATGTTTTAAATTTCACATTTTTGTCTTCTTTAAACCTGCCGGCGGCCTCTATCAATCCTAAGATTCCCGACTCAATTAAATCTTCCTGATCAATGTGTGAGGGAAGATAAATCATGAACTTTCCCACCACATATTTAACAAGCGGCAGATAGTCCATTACAAATTTATCCCGCTTTTCAATGTTTGGAATACTATGTTTCCTTTGTGTCATTTTTTTTGTTGCAACATGTGTTTGCATCGAAGTTTCCTCACTGAATAAATCTATGGCCAACTAGTTACGTTTATTAACTTTTTTGGAATATCGCAAACAAAATGCCACGACTGGCCAAATATATAATACATCAGAAACTCAAATATAGCTGAAATATCAACATGCTACAAGGTGTTCTTACATAACGTCTTATAGCTGCCAGAAAGAACCGGGTATAAATATCGGTTGGAAATCTAGAGGGAATTAGAGGAAATAATCAGGATTGTAAATACTGATTATAAATACTGCGTGGATTTTTCTGTTTGTTTCTTCTACACTTTGTATATTTTTAATACATCGGAAACTTATATACAGATACTATCAGATTACTTTATCAGTGTCCTTTGAAATACTAGAATTATTGAGCATCCTTACGATGACGTCTTTTATTTCCCGTATCTTGAAAGGCTTGCTGATTATCTCGGCTACGCCCAGTTTCGCTGCTTCTTTGATTGTTTCAAGAGAACCATACGCCGTGATAATGACTATTTTTAAATTAGAACCACTCCTCTTTATCTCACGTATTAATTGGATACCGTCCATGCCATGCATCTTAATATCAGTTATAATTAAGTCATATGGCGCCATCTTGAAACGCTCCATGGCCTGAAAGGCGTCCCGGGCCACCTCTACCTTATAACCTTCACTGACCAAAGCCTCCTTTAAGACATATCTAATTGTCTCCTCATCATCTACCAACAAAATCCTGTTATTCATCTTATCACTTCTTCTCTTATTTGTATTAGCCCTGCAACAACCATTCGCTAATCTATTAAAATAATGAAAATTCCTATCCCCGAATTTAGCTTACTTTAGATACTTTAGCTCACTCCAGGAATTTACTATTTATTAGAAAATGTTTTAAAGAGATCCTTAACTATACATTCCAGACGGTCAATCTCCTTAAAAATCATCCTGAAGAATCTTTCATTTGAATCATCTTTCCCCGCTCTGTCCCTGAGCACTTCTACAGCAGCAGAAATACCAGCCAGAGGATTTCGTACTTTATGAGTAACAATACCCATCAATTCGTTAAGGTCATCAAAATATTCAGTTTTCCTATACTTGTTTACTATCATCTTTATTCCTTCATCATCACTTAAATCAACACCCGACTTCTCTCCACTCCCTGAAGATTCAATTTGCTTGTTCAATGCGGCAAATAATTCTTCCTTCGTAATCAGATTCATCTTGATCAGGATCATCCCCAGGAGTTGATGCTCAGGATTGTCTTTTTGTAAACTTAATGCTTTTTGAACATCAGAACTCTTAACCTTGCCATCTTCAACTAAAATCTGTCCGAGTCTTTTCTGATATAAATCAGTATCTTTCCCCATATTAATCACTTTGTATAATTTCCTTTACTACTGTTTAATGTCATAATGCTTTATTTTATTGTATAAAGTGGTGCGGTTTATACCCAGGATCTTCGATGCCTTGGTCATTTGCCATGACGTCTCCTTAAGAATCGCTGCTATATGTTGTTTCTCGATAGTTGAAATAGATTGATCCGCATCTTCATCCTCTCCTGTGGCTTTTGCGCCTATCTCAGACCCCAATAACAAGTGTTCGGCAGAAAGTGTAGCGTTATTTGAAAGAAGCACCGCTCTTTCAATAACGTTTTTCAGTTCTCTCACGTTTCCAGGCCAATCATAGTTTTTCAAAATCGCTTCTATACCTGATGGAATGTTATTAACGTTCTTGTTAAACTCTTTATTAAAATTGTGAATATAGTGTTTTACAAGAGGAAGGATATCATCCTTCCTGTCCCTTAGCGCACATAAAAATACTGGTAATACTTTTAGACGATAATAAAGATCCTTTCTAAAATTACCCTTCTTAACTTCTTCCTCCAGATCACGATTTGTTGATGCAATTATTCTTACGTCTATGTTTATATCGTCCACCCCTCCTACCCGCTTGAATTTCCTTTCCTGGAGTACTCTCAGCAGTTTTGACTGTAAGGAAATACTCATCTCGCCAATCTCATCCAGAAACATGGTGCCTCTTTGGGTGACCTCGAATAAACCGGCCTTACCTGTAGTAGCGGCCCCGGTGAAAGAACCCTTTTCATAGCCAAACAACTCCGATTCAAGCAGGTTCTCTGTAAGGGCGGCGCAATTAACTTCCATAAACCTGTACTTATTTCTTGCACTCATCATATGAATATAGTTGGCTATCAACTCCTTGCCGGTTCCACTCTCTCCATGTATTAATACTGTACTTGAAGGACTCTGTGCAATTATCTTTACATGTTCAACAATCTCCTTCATTTCTTTACTGACGGCAATTATGTTAACATCACCTGTAATATTTGTCTTTGCCCTCAATCTTGACACTTCTCTCATCAGAGATTGAGTACTCAATGCCTTGTCAACCACCACCTTGATATGTTCCATCTTAAATGGTTTTTCGAGATAATCAAAAGCTCCAGCCTTCATCGCACTTACCGCCGAGTCTACAGACGCATGACCGGTTAAAAGAATTACGAGTATGTTCTGGTCATGCAGCTTTATTTCCCTTAACAAATCCAGGCCGTTCATTCCCGGCATCTTTAAATCCAATATGACAAGGTCCGGAATCAACTCCTTTGTTAACCTTAAAGAATTTCCCCCATCCTCCGATGTGTATACTTTATGTCCCTCGGCTTCCAATGCCTCTTTTAAACAAGACCTGATTGTATCTTCATCATCTACCACTAAGATTACGGGCTTCACGCTATCTTGGCTTTCTAAATTATTAACTGATTTTGTGTCACTCATTTAATCCTCAATTCTAAAATCAATGCCGATAGCTTACTTATATATAATGTTGAAAAAATATACAACATCATTGTATTGCCCAATAGCTGTTCTATTAATCAGCATGAAATGAGAACCACGGTATCTATAAAAAACAGAAACAATCTTAGCGATGTCTTTATGCAGGACTTCTGAATACTTGCTTAAGGGTTATCTTAGTGGTGATTGCTGTATTCCTTAATTTTACAGGCTAATCAGGTCTGGTAAGTAATGTTATTCATACTGGCAAGAATACATGAGGCTATCTAAAAAGATTTAAGATGCAACAAAAAACCGATCACTCACTCCATTACTACCAATCCTTATCTTCAATCTGCGAAGGCATATGGGACACTTTCCATCATAATGTGTTCCGGAGTGATTATAAATCCTACCGTACACATTACAACATGCAAAATAAATCCCCAGAAATTTCTTCCTCTTTTGCAAATTACCCGCTACCTCGGTATTGATCTCTATTGTATCCATTATTCCTTACACATATAATATAAAATGTAAATTTATCAATCAGCAATTTTTATTGTTTATTTCACCATTATATAAGACCGGATTCCTTAATTGACCTGGCAACTTCTTTTACAACCGCATTCCGATCATAAATACCACCTTCTATACGAGCCCTGGCATTCTTTATCTTTTCCTCCCTGATATCAGGCAACTTGTTAATCTCAGCCTTTAAGGTAGACAATGTTTTTTGCAACTCTTCTGCTTCTGCGGAGATTTCTACTTTGTCCCCTTTTCCCGGCGTGTGCAGTTCCCTGGAGATGCCGGATGCTGCTTTATTTGTTTTCTCAGGCCTTGCAAGATTTTGATTCCCCGCAATTTCCCCTGCAAGATTATGATTAATTCCAGATGTTTTATCTACTGACGTACTCAAACCTCCTACCTCTCCCTAAAACGGCAGTATTGCCTCCGCAATATTATTACCTAAATTGAGCGATTTTATCTTTAAATGAAGTAGCGGCGCTATTACAGACGCTCATTCCATAGTCTTCTCGCATTACAATGATAATTTATTAATTTATGCCATAAACATGCAAACCACCAGCAAAAGCTTAATGATGCTCTTTTAAGTATTGAGGATTTCCTCTTTAAACTAGATGGATAAATATCGTCATAATAGTACTCGCGCTCAGATTGTTTCATTTGTAATCTCCTAAAAAGAGAATTTACTTATATTATCGTCAGTCCAGCAATGCTCTTTAGCAGAAAAACAAATTATTTTCTAAGCAATAGTTATGCCGTAAAAAACTAAGGGTACATAGAAACATCTTTTTGCAAACCGGTGTTTGTACAATTATTAATTATTTTATGCAACGTTTCAAACTCTATCGGTTTGTTAAGGATGAAATCCACTCCTTCTTTTTTATAGTCGATAGTCTCTGTATCCAATTCGTAACCCGTAATCAATACGACAGGTGTTTTAGACTTCTTCCTGACAGCATCATACTCTTTAATAAATCTGGCCACCTGCCAGCCATTTAACTTCGGCATTGCAAGGTCACATAAAACAATATCATACAGATTATCCTCATACATCTTCACGCCAACACTCGAATCCTGTGATACAAATACATTATGACCCCTTGACTCAAGGACAATTCTCATCATGTCCAGTATTACTTCTTCGTCTTCGATCACAAGAATGTTTGCGCTATGACCAGTAACAGTTTCTGTCTCTTTCTCCTCATATTGCGCTGCTTCTGTATAACACAGAGGCATCTTTAAATGCATCGTAGTACCTTTGCCTGCACAACTATCAACTATAATCGCACCACCATATCTGGCCATTATGCTATATGATAGACTCATACCTAATCCAGATCTTTTCACACCCTTTGTCGTAAAAAAAGGATCGAAAATTCTGTCTTTAACATTTTCACTTATACCAATTCCATTATCTGAAATCGAAATGATTACATTATCACCATCAGTTTTTACAGAAAATTCAATTTTACCTCCATTCGGCATTGCATCAATGCTGTTGTTAATAACGTTTATGACTACCTCCCGTAATTCTGAAGGATTACATCTGATACGATACTTTGAAGTGGTGAAGTTATTTTTGATAATTTCATACTCAACTCCCTTTGATTGGGCTTCAGTCTTCCATCTCGGCATGGTGAATTCCAATGCCCCATTAACTATTTCGATCAGGTCAATAAACTCTTCTGCTCTTTCGTATTCTTTCTTAATCCTTGAGAATTGCTGAATCTTATCTACGATTTCCGCTCCATCTCTGGCTGCCTTTTCTATTATTTTCAGAGAATCCATGACATTCACATTATCATCCTTAATCTCCGCCTGTACAATATCCAGATACCCAAGTATTATCCCCAGAATGTTATTGAATTCGTGAGCAATGCCGCTTGACTGTAATCCCAAAGCATTCATTTTATCTATTTGAAACAACTTCTGCTCAAATTCTTTTCTTCCGGTAATATCTCTTACAACTCCTTCAATTTGTGTTACATCGCCACTCTCATCATAATCCACTTTTGCATTCATCTGGATGTCCCTTATTTTATCCTTGCCAGTCTTTATTCTGAACTCAAACCCTTCTAAAAACTCTCTCTTACCGGCAAATGACCCCTTGATACAATCGATAATATTTTCCTTGTCTTCTTCGTGTATTAAATTAAAAAAATTTAAGTTCTGAAGCTCCTCGCCTGAATACTCAAAAACTCTCTGACCGGCATTATTAACCGAAGAAATATTTAACTCCTTATCAGCCGTAAAGACGACATCAATCATATTATCAATCAACGTCTTGTATCTTAACTCAGACACCATCAACTTATTCTCAACTTCTTCTTTCTCTTTCTTCAACCTGGACTCTTGCACCACTCTATGTACAATTGAGGGTAATCGCTTTAAGTAACCTTCTGATTTGACAACATAATCACAGGCTCCGAGCTTCTTTGTTTCTACTGCAATTTTTTCGTCACCAAATGCTGTCGCCATTATGACTGGATAATTATTACCTTTACAATCTATACCTTTCAACACTTCTAATCCATTCATATCAGGAAGGTTATAATCAATAATAGTTATATCAAATGTTTCCTTTGACAATTTATGAATACACTCTTCACCGGTATTGGCAAACACAACATCAACATTCTGCATATATTGCTTCAGGGCTGTTTCCATTAAAATTTGATGATCCTCGTTATCATTAACAATTAAAATATTTAAACGATCTATACTCTCCATTAGAACTCCTGCTGTTACTAATTTATACTCAACAGGGCTATAAACTGCGATCTTTCGGTTTCTTTAACATGTAAGGAAATAAAAGGCTAAAGCCTTAACTCCTGGTATGTTAGCTAACCCGCCTGCCCGCCCGTCTACGCCGTTCGGACGGGTATCTATTCGGGCAGGCCCGCCTGAACGAGTCATTCGGACAGGTAGGATTTTATAAAATGCGTTTTTTCTGCCCCACTTAAGTATATGCTTGCGCACAATTGGAAGAATTGAAAGAATTGTCACCCTGTCTTCAAGATCGGAATTTAAGAGGATTCATCTCTCTTTTGTAAAGAGGAATTTATTCAATCCGGTTATCATAGTAATCTCTTAATATCCGGCCTGCCTTGTTTCTCCTCATACATCAATTTGTCGGCACGCGCTAAAAGTTCATCAAAGGAGACGGGATTATCCGGGTCATAATATGCGATGCCGGCGCTCATTGATATTTTGTAGGGTTTATCACTATTTTCATTATAGGTTTTTATGTTTTCCTTTAAGCGGGCATCAATAATCTTGTCGCTATCACGATTGACATCTATTGAAACAATCACAAATTCATCTCCTCCAAGTCTCGAAACAATGTCAGAATCACGAAAAGTTTCCTTGATTATTTTTGCGGCTTCAATCAATGCCTGGTCACCTTCATGATGACCTATCGTATCGTTTATCACCTTCAAACCGTCCAGGTCAATGAAAATAACGAATAACCCGTTCTTTGTACGGGCTACAACATTAAACTGTTGTTCTGCAAGAACGTATAACCCGCTACGGTTATACAGACCTGTAAGCTCATCAGTGAATACCATGGATCTTATTTCATCCAACACCTTTTGCCGTTCAATAGCATAGTATATGGAGCGCACCATCATATCAATATTTAATCGGCCCTTGATCATATAATCCTGTGCACCGGATTGTAATGTTTTTATAGCCAATGATTCATCATCATTCCCGGATAGTACTACGATAGGTAATCCTTTAGCGCACGCAGATACTTTAGTAAAAGTGTTAAGACCGTGGCTATCCGGTAATGACAAATCTAAAAGTATTATATCAAACTTTTTATCTTTGATGCGTTCCAGTCCTTTTGAGAGTCGCCTTTCGCACTCCAGTTCGAATTTATCACCGTATGCATCCTTCAATTCTTCATGTATAAGCCTGGATTCTTCAGGACTATCTTCAATTAACAGGATTTTAATGTGGTTATCTTTCATTTTTTGTCCCGGGCAACATCGCTATCTTAAACCAGAAATCTTCGATAGCCTTTATTGCCTTAACGAACTGGTCAAGGTCAATCGGCTTGGTAATATAGGCGTTACCATGATTATCATACGTATGAAGAATATCAACTTCAGCGCTTGATGTTGTCAGCACTATCACAGGAATGCGTTTCAGTTGTTCATCAGACTTAATCTCCTCAAGCACCTCACGCCCGTCTTTTAATGGCAGGTTTAAATCGAGCAGTACCAGGTCCGGATGCGCCGCATCTGCATACTTCCCTCTGCGACGCAGAAATGCCATTGCTTCCACCCCATTCTCAACTTTATGCAGGTTGTTTCTTACCCTGCCTTCCCTGAGGGCTTCCTCAGTCAGCCGTATATCACCCGGATTATCTTCAACTAACAGAATTTCAACAGGTTTATGGTGCTTTCCAATTTTCATGGATATTTATCTTACTCATTTCTCTGGAATTGTGAAGTAAAATGTTGAACCTTCTCCCGGAAGTGATTCAACCCAAATCTTACCATGGTGCCTTTCCACAATCTTCTTGCAGATAGCCAGGCCAATACCGGTGCCGGAATACTTCTCCTTGCCATGCAAACGCTGGAATATTGTAAATATGCGCTCATAATATTGAGGATCGATTCCTATGCCATTGTCACTAACGGAAAAAGTAACAGCCTTTTTATTCTGTTTTGCAGATATATGAATACGTGGAGGAGCTTCATTATAGTATTTGATAGAGTTGCTTATGAGATTCTGGAATAATTGAGTAATTTGTATGCCGTCAGCAAACATGGTCGGCATAGAATCATGCGTAACCACTGCGCCGCTATCCTTTATAGACATCCCCAGATTCCTGATTGCATGATCAAGAACTGTTTCAATATCTATCTGTTCAAAATATCTACCCGGCGATCCCACGCGCGAATAAGCAAGCAGGTCATGTATAAGCT
>MHZA01000015.1 GCA_001828595.1 Planctomycetes bacterium RIFCSPLOWO2_12_FULL_40_19 | reverse complement strand
GAAAACATCTGAGGATTTTTTTAAAAAGGCTAATGAAGTGAAGAGTTCCGTTAACAGAGGATTTCTGGTTGGCCATGGCAACATCCGCGCCTGTGTATTGGGGTATGAAAACAGAGAACCGGATAAGAGTGAACTTGTTAAAATGGAAAAAGAATTACGAGATGCGATGGAATCAGGCGCATTTGGCATGTCAAGCGGATTGATTTATCCACCAGGATGTTATGCAAAGACCGGTGAATTAGTTGAATTATGTAAGAGAGTCAGGAAGTACAATGGTATTTACGCAACACACATCAGGAGTGAAGGAGATAAGATAGAAGCTGCCTTAAGCGAAACTATAAATATTTCTAAAGAGAGTGGAGTAAATACTCAAGTCTCACACATTAAGACATGGGGAGAAAAAAACTGGGGGAAAATAGGTAAAATAAAACAATTACTTGACGATGCCAGGTCCAAAGGGATACCAATCACATGTGATCGGTATCCTTATACCGCAGCGGCAACAGATTTGGACGTAATCTTGCCCGGTTGGGTATATGAAGGAGGGGCAGTCGAAGAGAAGAAAAGATTAGGTGATCCTCATTATAGGAAACGTATTATCAGAGAAATGGAACACGAAGGCAAGAGCCATCATGAGTTTTGGGGAACTATAATGATTTCATCTGTGTTTAATAAAAAGAATAGAAGTTATGAAGGAAAAACGATTGCCGAGATTGCAGAGGCTTTAAGAGTACCCCCTTTAGAGTTTGTCCTTGATCTTTTATATGAAGAAGATTGCAGTGTTAGCGTCATATTCTTTAATATGTCAGAGGAAAATCTTGCCAAAATACTGAATTGGGACTTTGTAATGATAGGTTCTGACAGCTCGCTTCGTTCTCTAAAAGGAGCATTAAACTACGGAAAGCCTCATCCAAGGGGTTACGGTACATTTTCAAGAGTAATAAGAAAGTATGTAAATGAAACCCCTGTTTTCTCTATCGAGGAAGCTGTATATAAAATGACTGGAATGCCGGCTCAAAAGCTGAGCCTGAAGGACAGGGGGTTATTAAAAGAAGGGTTCTTTGCCGATATAACAATTTTTGACCAGAATACAATTGCAGATAAGGCAACATTTACAAACCCGCATAATTATTCTAAAGGTATCAAGCATGTTTTGGTAAACGGCAAATTAACCATTAAAGATGGTAAGCATGAGGGTGTTATGAATGGTGAAATTCTCAAAAGATAAAATTAGACGTTTCGGAACAGACTACGGTTTCTAACCGTAGCGGAAACCTTATAGGTTTCCACACTCGTGCCTGCCTGTACGTATCTGCATGTCTGCCGTGCCCTGTGCATGCAGACATGAATGTTTGAGTCCACAAGTTGTTGAACAATTACGAAAATGAGCGGTGATTATCATATTGCTATTGACATTAAATTATACTATTATTGAGGATATTCTAAAGTACTAATTATATATTTAATCGGGTTTTTATACCTAAAAGGAGGCTTTTGTGTACAGAAAAAGAAGGAGTATCAGAAAGCATTTTTTGGCCCTGATGATTACGATATTTGCTTTATCGTTAATCTTGGGATACGTAGGCTCAACAGGTAGCGTTAAAGCGGCAACAGACCCTGGAGAATTAGAAAAGTCTCTAATGCTTGTTTCCGAGGAAGTCAAATTGTCAGTTGTGTCTATCACTACTGTAAAGGTTTTCAACCATCCATCCACAGGGGGAAGGTACCATGGCGAAGAGCACGGTGATAGGCGTGACAGAAGAGGAAGTCCGTTTGATTTCTTTGGGGATGATTTTTTTGACAGATTTATGCCAAAAGCGCCGCCAAAGGGGGAGTTCAAGACACAAAGCCTTGGTTCCGGGGTAATAGTCAGGATCGATGATGGGAAAGGATACATCCTGACCAACAACCATGTCGTTGCGGATATGGACGAATTGAAGGTTAAGCTCAGCGACAAGAGAGAATTTGATGCGGAAATTGTAGGGACGGACGAACAAACGGATTTAGCCGTAATAAAAATTGAGGGGAAGAATTTGAAACCGGCAAAGATGGGAGACTCCGATAAATTGAAACAGGGCCAGTGGGCTATTGCCATTGGCAATCCTTTTGGCCTCAGTCATACCGTCTCAGTTGGCGTGGTAAGTGCGATAGACAGATCAGGAGTTGGTATTGCAAATTATGAGAATTTCATTCAAACCGACGCAGCAATTAATCCCGGAAATAGTGGAGGCCCATTGGTAAATATCAATGGAGAGATCATAGGTATCAATACGGCAATCTTCACCCGTACCGGTGGTTATCAGGGAATTGGATTTGCCATACCAGTAAACATGGCAAAAGCGGTGCTTAGAGACCTGATTGATAAAGGAAAGGTAACTCGCGGCTGGTTAGGTGTCGCCATTCAGAATATGGATAAATCACTTGCAGAGCAATTTGGCGTAGAGGTTACCGAAGGGGTATTGATAAGTGATGTGCAGGATGACTCTCCGTCTAAAGAAGCAGGCTTCGAAAGAGGCGATATATTAATCGAGTATGATAATAAGGAAATAAGTGATGTTAATCGCTTGCGTAACATAGTTGCGCAAACCGAGGTTGACAAAAAGGTTGAAGTTAAAATCTTGAGAAAGGGAAAGGAAAAGATATTAACAGTGAAAATAGGCGAACAGCCGTCAGATCTGTTTGCTTCAGCGAAATCATCTATCGATAAAGACCTGGGCATATCGGTACAAAATCTAACCGAAGAGTTGGCCGGCAGTATGGGTTACGAAGGTGAAAACGGAGTAGTTATTTCCTCTGTTGAACCAGGCAGCCCCGCAGCTCAAGCTGATGTGAAAGAGGGGGATTTAATAAAGGAAGTCAATCGTCAAAGGATTAATAATGTGAAAGAGTTCCGTGAGGCTTTGAAAGGTATTGACAAAGGAAAAGATAACCTGTTATTAATAAGAAGAGGCATGCATACACGTTTTGTGATAATTAAGAGTAAGTAGGATAGTAGGTTTCTAATGTGACTGTAATGATTACAAAGAGAAATTTAGCCCCGTTACCGTACTCTGGTCTGGTAACGGGGTTTATTTTTTGGCTGAATTTTGAGAATCTTCAAAAAGAGGCGAAAGGTCTTGCAGCCTTTTGATTATTGGCGCCAGTTTTTCAAGAGTGTAATCGATTTCATCATCAGTGTTGTATCTGCTTAAGCTAAACCTGATTGTGCCCCTGCTTGTAGCAGGAGGAACTCCCATAGCCTGCAGGACATGAGATGGTTCTGCGGAACCTGTTGTACATGCGGAACCTGAAGAAGATGCGATACCGGCCATATCAAGTAATAGCAGGACCGCTTCTCCTTCAATATATTCGAAGCTTACGCTGCTTGTATTGGGCAGACGGTCACTATTTTCTCCATTTATTATCACATTCGAAATCTTGTCTTTAATACCTTTTTCCAGTCTATCCCTGAGAGACTTTACCCTTGTTTGCTCTTCTTTTATAAATTTCTCTGCTAATTCGCAAGCCTTGCCCAGCCCGATAATATAAGGAACGTTTTCTGTTCCGCTCCTTCTATTATCTTCCTGGTGGCCACCAATAATCAAAGGGTCAATTCTTACTCCTTTTCGTATGTACAATACACCAATCCCCTTTGGTGCATGAAGCTTATGACCTGAGAGTGACAGGAGATCAATATGGCTGTTTTTAAGATTTATGGGAATCTTGCCAATTGCCTGTACTGCATCACAGTGGAAAAGAACTCCTTTTTCTTTAACTATTTTACCTATTTCTTCGATGGGAAATATTACGCCTGTCTCATTGTTCGCATGCATGATCGAAACAATAGCCGTGTTATCCTTTATGGAATCTCTTAACTCGTCAGGATCAAGCATTCCATCCTTATCGACACCGAGTTCTGTTACTTCGTAGCCCTGCTTTCCAAAATATTTGCACACATTTAAAACGGCCGGGTGTTCTACCTTGGTTGTGATGACATGTCTTTTTCTTGGACTTGCCTCTAACGAACAGTGTATGGCATTATTATTACTCTCAGTTCCACAACTCGTAAATACAATTTCCGATGTATCTGCTCCCAGAATGTTTGCGACTCTTTCTCTGGCAAGGTCCATCTTGTTCGCAACTTGTCTTCCAAAAGTATGTATACTTGACGGGTTGCCGTAGTATTCCTTAAAATACGGCAGCATCTCTTCCATAACCTCATCGTCAACACGCGTTGTAGCGTTATTATCAACGTAAACTAACTTCATTAGTAAATCTCCACTCAATATAAATCTGTGCGTCTATGTTCAAATAAAGGTATCTCTGCTCTTACCTCCTCCAGTAAGCTTAAATCAATCTCAGCCGTAATCACATTCTCTTCGTCTTTTGCTTTTGCCAGAACCCTTCCCCACGGGTCCACTATCATACTTTTCCCATAGCAGGTTATATTATTAGGACTGGTGCCTATCTGATTTGCGGCGACCACAAAAACCTGATTTTCAATGGCACGAGCCTTAATCAAAGGTTCCCAGTGATATTCTCCGGTAGTTGACGTAAATGCGGAGGGAATAAAAATAATCTTTGCTCCATTTAATGCCAGAGACCTGAAAAGCTCGCAAAAACGCAAGTCGTAGCAAATACTCAGGCCGGCTTCAACGCTGCCCATATTCACAGTAACTATTTTCTGACCTGCGACTACGTTCTCTGATTCTTTATATCTTATCTTGCCCTGTATATCAACATCAAAAAGATGAATCTTTGCATACTTTGCCAGGATTTCGCCGCTTTTTCCGACTATTACGGATGTGTTATGAACCTTGTTCTTTTCAACCTTCTCAAATATGCTCCCGCACACTATATAAATTCCGTGCGTTCGTGCTTTACCAGATAAAGAATTAATAGTATCGCCCGGTATCTCTTCTGCATTTTCTACCATGGTCTTTGTATGGCCGCAGCAGTTAAACATCTCCGGCAAGACGACAACATCTGCTCCATCTTTAACGGCATTATCAATGAACCTGCCTGCCAGTCTCAAGTTTCTTGCCTTGTCCTCGTTTGCACAAAACTGGACGGCGGCGACTATGAATTTGCTTCCTGAACCATTTTCTAATTTAGTCATAATTTACTGCTAATTACATTCATGACTTGATTTGTCACTTTCTTGAAAAATTCATTTCTAGCGTTAATATCCGCAAATTCATGTTTGTCAATTGTAATTGGCTTATGGTAGTAAACGGATATTTTCCCGGGACGCGGTAGCAGTCTATGTCTTGAAAATGTCTCATAAGCTCCAACTATCGTGACCGGAACAATCCTGGCATTAGTTTTAAGCGCCAACCGGGCAATACCTAATTTAAAATTTTTGACCTTTCCGTCACCGCTTCTCTCTCCCTCCGGAAAAATGATTAATGCCTTATTCTTAAACAAGGTGCTAATGGCGTTAATATAAGCGCTCTTGTCGGCGCTTGTCAATTCTACCGGGAAGGCGCCAAAAAAACGTATTACGTTTCTCAGGATGGGTATGGTAAAAAGCTTTCCCCATGCCATAAATTCTATATCTCTGTCTACTCCGGTGCCAACAATTATTGGGTCATAATAACTTATGTGATTGGAAGCTATAATAACAGGTCCGGTAGCAGGGACGTTTTCACTGCCGTGAAATTCAATCCTGTGAAAAACCTTGAAATAGACAATTGGTATCAATCGTGCAAGTTTAAATTTAAGATTTGAAAGAAACAATTGACACCCGCCCTGTACCACAGTAAAATTCCATACATACTAAACCAGCTAATACCTGAGTAACTATCAATATTTTACCATAACTAAAAGATTTCATATAATCTTGTTACAAAAAACACAGAAAAATATTATTCTATTATATACCAATAATAAATCAAGAGCAAACCCCTCCATGCTCCATCCTTTTTCAAGGGAGGGGTTAAGGAGAATTTGTCAACCCGACTGAGTCGGGTCTGAGGCTAGCTAACAGGGTCGCTCCCCGACAGAGTCGGATCTGTGAGCTGTCCACGGGATCGCATCCGGCGACAGGCGACCTTCTATTATTTGGCGAGAAAAAAATGCTTAAAGAAAAAATAGGTTTCATTGGCGGCGGGAAAATGGGTGAAGCGCTGATTAAAGGAGTCCTCAGGGCAAAACTGAGTTCGGCAGATAAAATTATCGTCAGTGATGTGGATAAAAAGCGTTGTCAAATACTCGAAGAAGGTACAGGGATAAAGACTACGCAGGAAAATAAAAAAGTAACATCCAATTCTGACATTGTGATCCTTGCCGTCAAGCCAAATGTAATGGGTAGTATTCTTGAAGAATTAAAAAGCGATATTACTCCAAAACATTTAGTTGTTTCTATAGCGGCAGGAATACCATTGGACTTCATAGAATCCTTTTTAAACGGGGGCTGTCGGACTGTCAGAGTTATGCCTAACACGCCGTGCCTTGTGGGTGAGACTGCCGCAGGGTATGCCCTGGGGAAAAATGCTACCCGGCATGATGGGGAACTGGTTGGTCAAATCCTTAATGCTGTAGGCAAATCTTTTCTACTGGAGGAGAAATACCTCGATGCCGTTACGGGATTAAGCGGCAGCGGCCCTGCTTTCATTTATATGGTTATTGATGCGCTGGCAGATGGAGGGGTTAAGATGGGCCTGCCAAGAGAGGTGTCAACAAAACTCGCAGCGCAAACTGCATTTGGCGCTGCAAAGATGGTATTAGAGTCGGGCATGCACATAGGCGAACTCAAAGACTTTGTCACCTCTCCGGGCGGAACAACAATAGAAGGCCTTCACGCGTTGGAAAAAGGCGGTATCAGGAATGCCCTGATAGATGCCGTTGAAGTAGCGACTAAAAAATCAAAAAGACTGGGTAAGGTATTTTCAAAACGTAGCAAATAAGACAGGCTTGTTTAACTCGTTCCCATGCTCAGTCAATTCAAACACCATAAAAACTATACCACATTGTGTGATGTTGATAAGTTATCTTAAATAATTATTATTTCTTTTGCAAATACTACAGCAATTTCAAAAGAATATGTGACAGATTCGACCATATTTTCTGCTCTCATTCTGACCCAGACAAAAAGGTTGGAGATATAAGGCGCAATTTCATGCAAAATTTCATTGAATAAATACTTTCGGTAGTAAAAAGGTGAATGGTATCGTTACAAATGGAAGAAGATGCATTTAATTAGAATTTGAGGAAGTAATAACTTCATTTTTAGACCCTTCATTCCTTTCTTATAAAAGGGGGAGTCAATGTCAGATCGTAAATTATTATTATCGGTTGTCAGGAAGATGGTTGAGAACGACTATGAAAAACTGGCCAGAGTAATGGAAGGATTGGATGAATCTGAAGTATTGGATGTCATGAAAATTCTTCCCCATGCTTTATCCGCAAAAATTATCTCTGTTCTGCCTCCAAATCTTGTTGCAACTCTTTTGATACAATTACCATCTGAATTTCTTGAAAAGATTATTGGTGATCTCGATCCTCAAAAAATCAGTGATATCATCCTGAGCTTGCCGGAGGAACTAAGATGTGATTTGCTGGAGAAAACTCCTCAAAAGAAAAAGAAGCTTATCAGAGAAATGCTTACCTTCCCGGAAGACAGCGCCGGGCGCATTATGAGTAATGATTATCTGGCATTTCATGTGGATTTAAAGGTAAAGGACGTTATTCATAAGATTAAGGCTATGGCTCGCAGGAAAACATCATTTTTTTATGCATATGTGGTTGATAGCGACAATAAGTTAATCGGAGTATTGCGTATGTTTGACCTGATTGCCGCACCTGGAGAAGCAACATTGAGTTCTATTATGAAAAAGGATCTTTATACTATAGATAGCTTTTCAAGTAGAGAGCATGTTGCCAATGATTTAAAAGCTCAAAAATATTCCACAGCGCCTGTTGTGGATAGCCAGAATCGCTTGCTGGGAGTTGTGAAGGCAGAAAAATTAATCCAGGAGGCGCGCGAAGATGTAGCCGAAGATATTCAAATGATGGTTGGAGTGGCGCCTGAGGAACGCACATTTTCGTCTATATGGTTTTCTCTTCGCAGACGGTTACCATGGCTTCATATAAATCTGGCAACAGCCTTTGCTGCTGCCGGTGTAATCGCAATGTTTGAAGACATTATTCATCAGATTACGGCATTGGCAATCTTTCTTCCTGTAGTTGCCGGACAGGGAGGTAATGCGGGCGCACAGACCCTTGCTGTTGTTATGAGAGGGCTGGTAATGCGGGAAATCCCCAGGGGCAGATTTAAAAGTTTGCTCATCAAGGAAGCCGGCCTGGGCGCGCTTAACGGAATTATTATTGGTCTGGTAACCGCCTTGATTGCCTGGCTATGGAAGGCTAATCCATTTTTGGGAATAGTAGTCGGTTTAGGAATGATTGTAAATCTGATTGCAGCAGGTATAGCCGGTGCGGCCATTCCAATCGTGATGAAAAAATTTGGAGCAGACCCTGCTCAATCATCAAGTATTATCTTAACAACAATTACTGACGTAGTAGGATTTTTTGCATTTCTGAGTTTTGCAGTAATATTCCGGAAATATATCATATAGCCATAAACATAAGTCACTGCTACACAATATTATAGTAGTCGAATGTCATGCCTAATGCGGTCGCATGTTGCCTGAGGACGACCCTGAAGCAGGCCCACAGATCCACCATGGCGTGATTCGACTTGGCGAACTTTAGACTGCGTTTCACATCATCAGATGGGTGTATGCGGGATTATCCGTCTGATTTTAGCAATGAATCCCGTAAAACAAAGGAGGTTTATTATGTCATTAGTAAAATGGGATCCATGGCGTGAGATCGAGGATATGTTTGACCGTTACAACAGAGCGGTTGGTTGGCCTCGAAGCGGAGGTCAGGAAGTATCGAGAGCCGGCGATTGGTCGCCTCGTGTCGACATTGTGGAAAATGATAAAGAGTTTGTCATCAAGGCGGAGATACCGGAAGTCAAAAAGGAGGACGTCAAGGTTACTGCCGACAATGGAGTTCTG
>MHZA01000014.1:17708-18731 GCA_001828595.1 Planctomycetes bacterium RIFCSPLOWO2_12_FULL_40_19 | reverse complement strand
TTAAAAGGCTAAAGCCTTAACTCCTTTTCCGGAATTTCCCTGATATTGGGGGAAAGAGCAGGAGTTAATTCATCCTGCCTTTTCCCCCCATATCAGGAGGGGGGGGGTTAAGTTAATTATTAACAACTGTAACAGTAAGATTTGTCTGATAAACACCAGCGTCATCAGTCTGCTCGGCAGTGCCCTTAACGCTCAGTACAACAGTGTTTGTGCCGTCATGGTCCTTAATATTTGCAATATCAGTAGCTGCGCTAGCTTCCAGATTAGCAGGTGTGCCTGTGGGGGTAGATCCGCCAGCCCATGGGTTGGTGCCGCTGACCTCATCTGAAGTGACATTTACACCCCATACAGTATTCAATACGTCAAAATCAGTCGCCAGTGTATCTGTGCCACCTGTGCCTGAAAAGATTGCAGTTCCGGCTACGTTTGTCTCCTGTCTTTCCAGTTGAGGTAAAGTTGAAGCGCCTGTCAATGATGAACTTGCGCCATAACCATCTACAGATTGTATTGTGAAGCGGTCATTCGAACCTACAGTCCAGCTTATATTTCCGGATAATGTCTGTGTAAACCCGCTGCCGCCGTTTGTTAACGATACGTCCGCAGGAGCGTCTATCTCGATATACGGATTAATAGTGCCTGAAAATTTAACCGTGTCCGGAGCGGAAAAAACATTTCCACTAAAGCCAACGATACCAATTACGCCAACAAACGCTAAACATGTAGTAACATTCTTTATCTTGTTAAACACCTTATTTCTCCTTATTAATGGTGGCTGCCTGTTCTGACAACTCACCGGTTTTACGGATAAACCCCTACCGTTGTGGTAGCGCCAAGATTTATCCCAAAAAGAACTCATGCGACAAACTACTTCTGTAATAATGCTTAAAGATTTTACTATCACCTCCTTTCTGTAAAATCGAAGCTATACATCTAAGCTCCCTGTTTCTAAAAAGTTCTTGTCACATGTAATGGGAGGATAATCACAACTCTAATGCCAAAAGTTGGTTTTACTGAAAAAAATAT
>MHZA01000014.1:9993-17670 GCA_001828595.1 Planctomycetes bacterium RIFCSPLOWO2_12_FULL_40_19 | reverse complement strand
CAGTCCAGGAAAGTTTTTGATGGCACGTTTTCCTGTAAAAGAATGAGGTCTCATACTGTTCCATATTGGAACACATAAACTGCTGTAATGTGTTAAGATGGGAATGAGTAAGTGGCTTGTAATAGGATTTATCGAGTTGATTGCTGGAGTGTATTTCAGAAGTAATAAGAGAAATGTTCCTGTAAAACCCAACCTGGATGAGATGGAACCTAACAGGAGTTAATAAATTGTAAATCTCAAATAAATTTCAACCCAAATTGAGCGATTTTCTGATTTCTTTAACATGTAAGGAAATAAAAGGCTAAAGCCTTAACTCCTGGTATGTTAGCTAACCCGCCTGAACGAGTCATTCGGGCAGGCCCGCCTGCCCGCCCGTCTACCCGTCCCCGCCAGAAAGACGTGTCGGGCTGGCGAACGGCATGGCCGGGCGGGCGCCGTTCGCCAGCCCTACCCGCCTGAACCTATTCGGGCAGGTTCGGGCGGGTAGGGTTTTATAAAATGCGTTTTTTCTGTCCCCACTTAAGTATATTCACTTACCCGCTCCCAGCACAATGTTAGCAGACGCCTGTGCTCTGCCTCCAGGGAAAGTTATTCTCGCCTCTGCGGTAAATTCTCCCTCTGCCATCTTGCTCTTGTTAGACCACGTTCCTTTGAACTCGCGGATACCGTCGGGGAGCACTGTGCCGGTGCCTGCAATCAGGGGCAGCCTGTCTGCAATCCTGTTATTGCTGTCCTTGATCACCACACTTCCTTGAGCCTTAATGTGAACGTTTCCTGTATTTCTAAATAATGCGACAATAGTTATGGGCGCTTTCCCGCCCAGTTGGGAGTCGCCTTCCCTTCTTGTCTCTATCTTGACGATTTCTCCTCCTTTTTTGAGAGTGTGGGGAATGGTTTCTAAAATGAGAGTTCCAAGGCGGGCTCCGATTACTATCGCTCCCGCGTCTTTCTTTTGAGACCCGGTCGCCTGGAAAATTACAGCGGCATATCTCCCGCCATGTTTTCCTCTTGGCACTGATAATCTGGCAATTACTGTTTTCTTCTCTCCTGCGTCAATGTCCAACTCATCGTTATCAAGCGTAATCCAGTCTGCACAAGACCAGGGTGAGGCGCCAGCGGGTAACAGGGCGGTATTACCATCCGGTTCAATTTCCATATCCGCGACGCTGCCGCTTACGTGGATAGGCATCTCGCCCTGATTATAGACTAACAGTTTCATGACCTTCACCCCTCCTCCCGGCACATTCAGTTCCATAATAGGCGGGGAAACACTGAAGGATATCTCTGCGTAGCCGGAAGACAAACCTGTAAAGACAGTAAATGCGAAGAGAGCGAGCGTCCTTATCGCTCTGGTAAGCAATTTGATATAAATCCTGGTGATTTGTTTTCTTGTATAGCTTCTACAGTTTTTCATATTATTACGGGTTGGTTTCTGTTCAGGTTAAGTTAAAAGGCTAAAGCCTTAACTCCTTTCTGGATTTTACCATTCCCGCCCGAACGCCCGCCTGTGCGTATCCGCACGCAGACAGGGGTGTGTAATAAGCACAACATTGAAATTCCTCATCAAGTTAAAAGGCTAAAGCCTTAACTCCAACAGATTTAAAATGGAAATTTCAATACTATTAAATTAAAGGGTCGGCACTGTTATAAATTCCATTTTTCCGCCGTAATCTCCCGCCATGTCTGATATAAGAGTATTTACCTTGAATTTCAGTATGAACTTCTCCTTTGGTCCGGATGCAGCGCCATTTGACAGAATTATGTCTTCTTCCGCACTTTGATATTGTCCATCGTTTGTCTTGACAAATATCCGTTCAGCAGGAATCTCGTCGTCCACGGACTTCATTGGGGAGACGTTCAATCTCACTGTCGGAGCAACACCGTTTGATTTTACCGTTACCTTTAGTCCCTTGTAGAAATGATACTCACCCGGCATCTGAGTACAAAAGGATAATTCATCCTTTTGTGTGCCAGGAGGTGCTGACGGTAATGGACAATCAGGAACAGACGGATTTGTCTGCCATTCCGGCGTGTCTATAATCTGTATGCTGATCTTCGTTTGCGGTTCTATCACCGCCCTTACAGAGAGCAGCGCCTTTGTTTCTATTCTTGCATAACTGTCTTCAGTGTAATTACAAATATCCACTCCGACAGAAATGGCAAGTATAATCAAAATAATAAGAAATCTTCTCATTTTAAGCAAACCGGAATTCTCCTGAAATGGGTTTAAACAGACACTATAAGCGCTTAACGCCTGAAAATCGACAAAATTTTGCAGAGTTAAACTCTGCCTTGCTATGGTATCGCTAAATATACAAACATTATCTCGCCATCATACGTGCCTGCCCTGTCTTCCCAGGTTGTCTTCAGCTTAAAATTCAGATCGGCGGCCATGGTAGGCGTTGTCTGTGATCCCTCCGCCAGGAGGATTTCGGAACCCATATTAGTATAGTCTTCGCCACCTTCTTTCCTGGCTGATTTCTTCTTGATATATAACTGACCGGCAGGGATTTCTCCGTTTTTCCCAACCAGAGGGGTTGCCAGCGCCTTTACTGACCAGGTGCTGCTATTAGACCCAACAGTAACCTCTACATTCTTATCAGCAGCATATTCACCAGGTTCTCCGGATACATTGAAAACAATGCTGTTAGCAGACAGCTTTATAAATGTGAATGGTTCGATTACGGCTCTTACTGAAAGGCGCGCACCTTCTTGCCACTTCCCTGTTTCGGCATGGACGGATCCAACAGGCACAAATATTATATATCCAACCATAAGGATCAAAATGATAGAGTACAAGGTAAATCGTTTATTCATTTTTACTCTCGAAAATTTTCATGTAATAGTTAAACAATATTAAAAGATACTACTTAAGGACTCACCATAAAGGTAAAAATTATGTCACCATCATAAACCCCTGGTTTGTCAGTCCAGGTAGTCAGCAGGCGAAACCTTAGACGGTCAAGATCAACTGGAGGGGTTTGATTTCCTGATCCCAATATTACAGGCTTGTTCATCTTCTTGAATCCACCGCCAGCCCCTTCGTCACGGTAGTTTTTTGTATTTGCCGAGCTGATAAATATACGCTCATTCGAGATTGCGTCGCTACCCTTATCCGTTAATGATAATGGAGTGGCCATACAGGATACCGTCCATCCAGCATAGTTTGAGCTTACTTTGACATCTATTTCGGAAGCGGCGTCAAAGACGCGGGGAAACCCCAGCGCCTCAAAATATACAGAAGCGGGGTCCAGTATCATACTTGTAAAAGGGTTAATAATCAGTTTAACGTTTATGCTCTGAGCGCCGTCAGGTGAGACAAGCAACCCTGTATATGTGCCTGGTTTATCTTTCCATGTAGTCTGCAAACGAAATTGTACCGGGCCTGTCTTAATTGGAGTGGTCACCTCATTATCTCCTTTCACAACCACCCTCGGACTGTCCATCTTTTCATATTCTATTGTATAAGGGCTGTTAACACTGATCCTGTCAGGGGAAATTTCGCCTTCGCTGCCTTTGAGTGTAAGCGCCTGATATCGCACTGCCCAGTCTTTTGGGGCCGATTTAACGTTTATGTCTATTGCCTTCTCTGCATCTATAAGTCCGCCTGGTTGCCCGGTTGCATGGAAGGTAATGACATTTTCAGACGGATATGCTTTTACACCAGCCATCACATTGGAATCTACAAGAAGAATGATAACTGTTATAGCAGGCGCAAAGAAAATGGCTCTCTTTAATTGTGCAGTTGCCATGTATAATATCTAGCGCGGCGTAGCCGCAATCATATTAAAAACAATTTAGAGATTCAGGGATTTAGGAATTCCTTAATCCCTGAATTCTTCAATTATGAAACTTTGATTTTATATCCTGGATATCTTCAGTTAAGACATCGAGTACAAATAGATAAGGTTTTTTAAAATGCTAATATACTTTGGAATATGATGTCTCAAAATTGTTTGGAGGTTTGTAGCGCAATTTGCATGCCTTTGCATGTTCTTGTGGTAATGCAGGCATTAAGACATTCCATGTGTATGGCGCTAAACAACTTATGGTTACAATGAGTATCTTGTAGAATAAACCTCCGGAGGCACGAAAGGCAACTCTACTGTTTCATAATCGGACACTTATACGGAAGTATTCCCAAATTATTGCACGGGGTTGCTTGTCCAACATAATGAACACTTGAAAAGCCGCCGAAGGCTTATAAGTATTCCTCAACTTGTTGTGAACTTACATTTGATTCAGTTTTTGTGGTCATTGTTTCAATATTTTTTCCATAGAGTCAGTGAAAATCATTACAAGTTTTGGGTCGAACTGAGTTCCTGCCCCTTTTTTAATCTCCTTAAGAGCCACTTCTGCCAACATCCCTTTTCTATATATTCTGTTACTTACAATTGCGTCATACGTATCGGCAAGAGATATGATCCTGGCGACAAGATGGATTTCATCTCCTTTCAGACCATCAGGATAGCCCTTGCCGTCGTAACGCTCATGGTGGTTGCGTACACCCGGCATCAAGGCTCTCAATCGTGACATAGGCTCTAATATCTTGCTGCCTTTAACTACATGTGATTGTATTATATTAAATTCTTCATCTGTTAACTGTTCTGGTTTATTTAGTATACTTTCACTTATTCCAATCTTTCCAATGTCATGAATAATGGCAGAGAGTTCCAGAAATTCCAGTTCGCCTTCTGACAATCCTAATTCTTTTCCTATTCCAACACTAATTTCCGCCACTCGTTTGGAATGCCCGTGTGTATACTCATCTCTGGCGTCAAGAGCGGCCGCTATAGATTTGATATAATCAAGAAATATATTGTGGATATCCGTGTATAATTTATGGTTTTCAACTGCGACCGATATTTGGTGGGTTAATGATGAAATCAGCCTCAGTTCTTCAGATGTAAACTCTGGAAATGGAGAGATTTTTGACACATGTTTATTGTAAAAATAAAGTGTTCCTATTGTCCGCTTCTTTGTAATGAGAGGGACAGCCAGAATGCTGCGTACACTGTTGTTTTCTATGAGTGATAAATCAGGATGTCTTGAGACGTTATCAATCCATACAGGTTTTGCGTCAGATTGAATCCATTTATTCACTACGCCTGCTATTCTTTGAGAATCAACCTTTATCCTGTCAAGGTCAGTGGAAGCAGTGTATGCGTAATCTTTTGTCTCATCATCCAGAATATACAGGGCAGTTGCTTCACAGTGAGTTATTCTTTTTATTGGTTCCAGTAATTCTACCGGCGGTTTGGATGGAATTGCGAGCGCTGACGTTATTCTAACGTCATCCTGAAAGACGTCTAACGAATAATGATCAGATCCTCTTTTTGCCGTTGTTATTTCCCCTACCTCTAAAAGCAGATTCAATTCAAGGTTTCTCATAACAGATTCTCTAGTGGCCGAACTCAGATTAACAACTAAACAAGTTACTATAAGCATAGAAGACATGGCTATGAATGGCACCATGTCTATCATTAAGTTTAATCTTTGGAATAGTATAAGTCCTGTAAAGGTGATGATTGCTAAAACTATGAATAACAGTAAAATACCACCGGAAAGCAGCAGGTAGGCGCTGCCCCTGATGTGTGACCTGAATGTTAAAATACTGAAGATTATGGAGAATGCAGTTACTATTGAGATTGTGTAAACAGGCCTGGAAATAGTTATAAGCCTTCCTGTCAGAAAGTTATAAAGTAGATTTGCCTGGATAAATATGCCGAATTTACGCCCGAATGGCGTGACGTGGACGTCTTGTTCCGAACCCGGAGTGGCGATGCCTATAAGAACAAGCTTGTCTTTGAATTTAGCGGCAGGGATTCTATTTTCATTTCTGGGTGATACATCTGAAAATGAATACAATGTAATTGGTTTTTCCTGTCCAATCTTTTCCAGCCATTTAATATTTGTGGACTGATGTATGTGAACTTGCTTTTCAAAATTAATATAATTAACAGGAATACAGCTTTTTGAATCAAGTGGTATATTAAAATCACCTATCTTTAATGAATGACCGGGATATAGCACCATTTCCCGGTTAATTCCCTTTAGTTTGAGAAAGATGGCAAGCGAAAGCGGTACAAATCGTCTCCTGCCATCACTATCAGCTATTTGAATGGGTGTCCTTCTTGCGACTCCGTCGTTATCATAGAAAACGTTTAAATGGCCTATCCCCTCTGCTGCCTCTGCGATAATTTCTATATTTTCATTTAATCTTCCTTTATAAAGTCCGTCAACCGGTCTGACTCCAAAGAGATTGGATGTAGGGCTCCATACAGGAAAAATGACCATGCCTGCATCCTTTGCAGAGTCCGATAATATCTTATCATTCTTTGGGTTTTCTACATCCGGCATATCAAAAAACATGTCAAATGCCACAACACTCGCACCACCCTCTTTTAAGTAATCCAGCGTTTCAGCGTAACGGCTTCTCGGCCAGGGCCAGCGGCCAAGTAATTTCATATCTTCATCTGTTATGCCTATTAGGGCTATTTTTGGCACGTCTGGAGGGTTTTTGTGTATGTTGTGTGTGATACGCCAATCGTATAAGAGCTTTTCAAGTCTGTCAAATGCGCCTGTAATAAATAATAAGGATATGATGGAGGCAATTACTAATCCCCAGATAAGACCGTAATAGTTTTGTTTGAATGAATACTTAATATTATATCACCTGTCAATAATTAATAATGATAATCTTCAGTATTAATTCCGAGTTCCTGCATCTTTCTATAAACAGTGGATCTGCCGATGCCTAATCTTTCTGCTGCTACGGATATGTTTCCTCTTGTTGCATTCATCGCCCTTCGGATAAAGATTTCTTCAACTTCATTTAAGGGAATCACTTCGCCTCTTCGCAGAGCCGTTTCTAATTTAGATAGTCCTACTTCAAGAGATTCGATCATCTTTAGATCACCGCCTTCAAGATCTGGAAAATCAAAATGTTCCGGAAGCAGCGTATCGCCAGTTGCCATCAAAAGAGCCCTTCTAACACTATTCTGGAGTTGTCTGACATTGCCCGGCCAGTGGTAGCTTACCAGCTTATCGGTTGTACGCTTATCTATTTTCCTTATTTTTCTGCCTGATGATGTGCCATATCTTTTAACAAAACAATCAACTAAATCCGGCAAATCGTCTTTTCTCTCCCGCAGTGGCGGGATATTTATATGGAATACAGAAAGCCTGTAATAAAGATCTTCCCTGAACTTATTTGAACGCACTTCCGATAATAAATCTTTATTGCTTGCTGAAACGATACGTACATTTACTTTTATGTGTTTGTCACCGCCTACTCTTTCTAATGACTGTTCTTCTATAACGCGTAAGAGTTTTGTCTGAGAGGCTGGAGACAGTTCAGTTACTTCATCTAAAAATAGTGTGCCCATATTGGCACGTTCAAATTTTCCTATACGTTGTTGAACTGCCCCTGTAAATGCGCCTTTTTCATGCCCAAGCAATTCGCTTTCCATTAGATTTTCAGGAATTGCCGCACAATTTACGGCGCATAAAGAATGTTTACGTCT
This sequence comes from Planctomycetes bacterium RIFCSPLOWO2_12_FULL_40_19, assembly GCA_001828595.1. GTDB lineage: Bacteria > Planctomycetota > Brocadiia > Brocadiales > Scalinduaceae > Scalindua. The sequence goes on along the minus strand of MHZA01000014.1, from coordinate 10,144 downwards.
CGGACCTCTGTAATGGAGAGCCTTTGCCACCAGTTCTTTTCCCGTGCCGGTTTCGCCATAAATAACTACCGGCACATCGCTTTCCAGAACAGTCTGTATGCTTTTAAGGACTTCCTTGATCTCTTTACTGCTGCCAATAATTTTCCATAAC
>MHZA01000014.1:0-9758 GCA_001828595.1 Planctomycetes bacterium RIFCSPLOWO2_12_FULL_40_19 | reverse complement strand
AAGACTTAACTCCGAAAGATTTAAAATGGAAATTCCTATATAATTCAATTACAGCCCTGAGCATTCCTTAGTTCAAGGAAACCCGGTAATATTACCTTTTGCCATTTCACAGTTGAGTTGATTTTATACGGTGATACAATGTTGTCAATGAAAATATAGAACCTTAAGCCTTTTTCATATTTGTTCTTATATACTCAACAAGGCTATAAACTGTGATTTTTCGATTTTTTTAACATGTAAGGAAATAAAAGGCAGGTTGATTCGATTCACAATGTGTTTTCCCGGAAACGTATTTTCTTTGCGTATAGTGTGGTGGAGAGCGATTCTGGACGGTGAGTTATAGGAGTTTACAGACATCTTGTTGACATGGTTATTGTTAAGTGTATAATTTTGTATGAATTAGGCCTTCGGCGACTTTCTGTCGTTGCGTAGGGGCGTATAATTATACGCCCCTACATTATTGTTACAAGATCGAAATTCCTAGACATTGAATTAGGCCTTCAGCGACATTAAATGCACAGGTAGGAGACAACTCCTGTTGGCGACCGCATTCTCACCGTTGAGCGCTTACGATCGCCGTCAGGAGACGACTCCTACCAAAAACTTTGAATTTCCTATACGAAAAGACAGGCATTTCCTTAGAAAACTTGAAAGTAAAAGATAAGAATAGTATAATACTCAACCTTACACCACCACAATGTGAGATATTGCCTGTATATATTTAAGTAATGAATTAATCGGGACAGATACAATGAACATTCTTATTGTAGATGACAAGCCTGCAAATCTTCTGGCGCTTCAGAAAATCCTGAAAAGACCTGGTTTGAATATCATAGAGGCAAAAAGCGGTAATGATGCCCTGTCTTTACTGTTAGAATATAAGTTTGCGCTCATTCTCCTTGATGTTCAGATGCCTGATATGGATGGATTTGAAACCGCTGAAATTATACGTGGAAACGAAGAAACAAGGAATATTCCCATTATCTTTGTAACCGCAATCAGCAAAGAACGAAAATACGTATTCAAGGGATATGATAAAGGCGCGGTGGATTATTTGTTTAAACCACTGGACCCTGATATTTTGCAGTGCAAAGTAAATGTATTTCTGGAATTGTACGGACAGAAGGGAAAATTAGAGGAAGCGAATGCGAAATTAAAGAGGGCAAACGAAAAGGTTTTGGAACAACAGAAAGCGCTTATTGAAGAAGAGCGCCTCAAGGTGCTGCTTCAGATCGCCGGAGCAAAGGCGCAAGAGCTGAATCAGCCACTGTTGTCTCTGTTGGAAGATGTGGAGTTAATGGAAAATATCAACCATAATCCTGAAAAGGCTGCTGAATATCTAAACCGAATCAAAGAATCAGGCAGGAAGATATCCGACATAGCAAAAAAGATTAAGACCATTCATTATTCCGATCCATTACCATCGTATCACGGCAGTTCTACTATCATCAGCTTCGATAGAGAAATAAAGATACTTATGGTGGATGACTCAGAGGACGTCTTTGAGGGACTCAAGGCTTTTTTAGGAGTTCAAGACCTTATCAATATGTCCTGGGCTGCGAATATTAAAGAGGCATTAATAATGTTAGAACAGGATAAGTTTGATATGATTTTTCTGAACCATATCTTAGAAGACGGAACATGTATTGATTTTTTCAGGACTATGGAGAAAGAAGGAATAGAAACTCCTGTTATAGTCGTTGCAGGGCATGGTGACGAGATGCTTGCTTCACAGGTGATACAGCTCGGGGCATATGAATATTTGCCAAAAAACAGAATCAACTCAGCTTCCATTTGCAGGATTATAAATAATACCCTGGAAAGATGCCGCCTCAGAAGTGATGTGAAAAGGGCTCAGGCAAAGATGGCCGAAATGTCTATTGTGGATGAATTAACAAAATTACGTAACCGCAGGTACTTCATAGAAGTATTGGAGGGGGAGTTCGAAAGGGCGCGTCGTTATGAGACAGAGATGGCTCTTATCATGATGGACATGGATTATTTCAAGAAAATAAACGACACATATGGTCACCTTGCCGGCGACATGGTCTTATCAGAGATCGGGAAGATACTCAAGGAACATGTGCGACGAAGTGATCTGGCATGTCGTTACGGGGGAGAAGAGTTTGCCGTAATCCTGCCGAATACAAGCAGGGATAATATTTACGCAGCATATGACAGATTCCGGGAGATGGTATCCAAACACTCTTTTGAATATGGGTCAAAACAATTTTACATAACGGTCAGTATTGGCATTGCATTCAGTAATGATGCAAAATCAATCGAAGATCTATTAGCCCACGCTGACCAGGCTCTTTACCAGGCAAAAAAGACGGGCCGGAACAAGGTAGCAACTTTTACAACCGGAAACGAGCAGGACGATTAACGAATTTTACATTTTAACTACTTATGATGGCATTAAAAATTTATAACACATTGACAAGACGGAAAGAGATTTTTACCCCTTTTGAAGAGGGAAGAGTTGGAATATATGTGTGCGGTCCGACTGTTTATGACCATCCTCACATTGGACATGCCAAGAGTTATGTCAGCTTTGATACGGTGATACGTTATCTGAGGCATCTTGGTTATAAGGTGCGTTATGTGCAAAATATTACAGATGTCGGGCACTTAACGGATAATGCAGATGAGGGGGAAGACAAGATTGAAAAAAGAGCCAGGCTCGAACAGGTAGAGCCTATGGAATTAGCTGAAATGTATATGCGAAGCTATTATGAAGACATGGATGCGTTGAATAATTTGCGGCCCGATATTTCGCCTCGCGCAACCGGTCATATTCCGGAACAGATAGATCTTGTTAAAAGGCTGATTGATAAAGGATTTGCTTACGAGTCAAATCAATCTGTTTACTTTGATGTATCAAAATTGAAGGACTACGGCAAGCTTTCAGGGCGGAAACTGGACGAACAGGAATCCGGGACGCGTATCGAGATAAACACGGATAAAAAACATCCGGCAGATTTCGCACTTTGGAAGAAGGCTGAATCCGGACACATTATGAAGTGGAACAGCCCCTGGGGCGTTGGATTTCCGGGGTGGCATCTTGAATGTTCGGTCATGTCTATGAAATATCTGGGCGAAACGTTTGATATCCATGGCGGCGGGATAGAAAACGTTTTCCCTCATCACGAGTGTGAGATTGCGCAAAGCGAGGCGGCTAACGAACTGCCCTTTGCGCGTTATTGGATGCACAACAACATGGTGACAGTTAATGGACAGAAGATGGGGAAATCACTGGGTAATTTCGTTACCCTTAAGGATGCGTTTAAAATATTTTCACCTTTAACAATACGTTTCTTTGTCCTCAACACACATTACAGTAGTCCAATTGACTACAGCAATGAGGCGATGGATGCCGCCGACAAGGGGCTTGAGAGATTACACAATACAATACGCAACTTAAGAGAAAGACTGGAATCTTCCAATGGAGCAGAAGGACAGGAAATATGGAAGACAAAATTAGAAAAATACAAAAATACCTTCGAAGAGGCCATGAATGAGGATTTTAATACTGCAGAGGCGATGGCTGTAATTTTCAATTTAACCAAAGAAGTTAATAACCTCCTGAATTCTGATGAGGAAATCAGTAAGGAAGTTTTATCAGAGATTGATGTTTTTTACAAGACTTATGGAGGTAATGTCCTCGGCATAGTTCCGGAGAAAACCGTTCAACACGGCGCCGATGATGTAAGTACATATAAAATAGAGAACGATTTAATAAAGACATTGATTGATACGAGAAATGAGTTACGGGCATCCAAACAATGGGAACTGGCCGACAAAATAAGAGACAGGTTGAGTGAACTGGGAATTATCATAGAAGATAAAAAAGAGAAAGTTGCCTGGCGAAAGAAGTAGTATGCTTATAGAAAGCTTTATTAAGACTGCAAAAAAGAATTTCAGTAAGATCGTTCAGGAGGACTCTTCCGGAATGTCTCTGACATTCGGCCAGACGCTTACTGCCGGTATTCTCCTGTCTAAGCAAATTCGCAACTTTGAAGGTGAAAATATTGCCCTTATGTTTCCTGCCTCCGTAGGAGGGGCGCTGGCATATATAGCTACGTCATTTTCAGGCAAAACCCCTGTTGGTTTAAATTTCATCGCAGGCAGGGAGGAACAGGATTGGGTAATGGATACCTGCGAAATTAAAACGATATTTACCTCAAGAGTATTTATTCAAAAGGCAGAAATCCAGGAAGATCCCAGGATGATTTTTATTGAAGACTTAAAGGAGAGGACTTCAAAACTGGAAAAGTTACTGACTTATTTCTCCTGTAAGATTAAGTCGAGCCAATCTTTAATTCGGAAATATAAGGAATACAACTCACCTGATAAAACAGCCATAATACTCTTCACCTCCGGTTCAGAATCTCACCCGAAAGGCGTCCCCTTGACAAACAGGAATATTTACGTGACTATCCGGAATTATAGTACAGTTTTCCAGCCTATCCCGGAAGACAAAATATTAGGAACCTTGCCATTTTTTCATGTATTTGGTTTTGTTGCCTGCCTCTGGTTGCCGTTGATAATGGGAATGGGAGCCTTTTACCATCCGAATCCTACTGATTACGAAAGGCTTGGCAAGATTGTCCACAGATATAGAATAACAATGCTTTTAGGGACCAGCACACTTTACAGGGGTTATACGAAAAGGTGGAATATGGAACAGGTTTCGAGTGTTCGTCTTGCATTTGCCGGAGCGGAAAAGCTTAATGAAAATGTAAGAAAGAAATTCAAAGAAAAACTGGGCATAAACATCCTTGAGGCCTATGGGGTTACTGAAAGCTGTTCATGCATTACGGTAAATTATCCGAATGACTTTTGTTACGGAAGCGTGGGAAGGCTCTTGCCGGATGTTCAATGTAAGATAGTGAATACTGATACTTATGAAGAACTTCAATCAGGAGAGGAGGGATTGATACTCGTCAAAGGCCCCAACGTTATGAATGGGTATTATAAATCACCTGAATTAACCGGCCGGGCATTTCATGACGGTTTTTATATTACCGGTGATATAGGTAAATTTGAAAATGGATTCTTGTATATTACCGATCGCCTGAAAAGGTTTGCCAAAATAGGAGGCGAGATGATACCCTTATCGCCCATCGAAGATAAATTATCCCATGTCCTGGATGAACATACTGACGATGAAAAGAGAAAGTGTGCAGTTGTAAATATCCCTCACGCACAGAAGGGAGAACAGCTTATAGCCGTTGTAGTAGAAGAAAATCCTGACAAACTATCGCTTAACAGGAAACTGGACAGTTTGGGCCTCACTCATTTATCCCAACCTGACCATTACATACCAATTGATTCCATTCCCATGCTTCCGTCAGGAAAAGTTGATTATAAGAGTATTAAAAACATGGCTATGAAACAATTTGCTTAAGTTGCCTGATTTGATTAACTAAATCAATTTTATTCCTGTTTTCAAGATTTCTTTTGCAAATGGATTTTGCAGATTGAAATCATCTGGAGCAAAAGGGATGACCTCTATTTCACTACTTATAGATAGCGTAATTTTTCTTATTTTATCCTTATCATCGATTCGGTTACCCTCAAATATGTCAGAAACTAAAGCAATGTCTATATCGCTCCATTCTTGATAATTCCCTTTTGCACAACTTCCAAAAAGGATTGCTTCTTTAATTGGAATATTATTCCGATTTAATTCCCGGATATATCTGTCTATAGTATTCTTTACTTTAGCAGGGAACTGAACCATGCGTAAAACTCCTTTATTTTGGCCAAATACTCATTTGTGTATTCTAAATTGCAGCGCTTATAAAAGTCCAACTTGTAATCAGGGTACCGAGTTTGGATATTAAAATCAGATATTTTGTCTAAATGAAATTTCTGATCTTCATCCAGTTCTATCTTTGATAATTCTGCCAATCTTACAAGGTTATGAACTTTTGGTGGCATATTATTATCATTTCTGTCAACGAATACTGCTTTCAAAATCTTTTCTAATGCTAAATGCCCAATAAATAAACACCAATCATATCTTCCTGAATCAAGGATGTTTTCGGCAGATTCAAGATCATGTTGAGCACTTTCAAGCCAGTATTTGATGTGTTCTTCTTTTGTCATCTGCTATGTCAGAGTTTGTTGTATTAAAGATTTACAGTCAGAATAGATGGTAATTATTCCTCGTTCTTATGTTAATAAATTAAATCATTGAAAACAAGGGGAAAACTGGGCACGTCTTTCTTTATCAATTAAGAAATTTAAACTGGTTTGGGTAAAATTTTCAAGAAGGAGAAGATTGCCGGGAGAATTGCAATCTGGACGATACAGCCGATCACGCAAACTATAATGGCACGCAAGGTTCCTTTGTAATCAAGCGCCTGCCCGACTCGCCCGCCCGGCCAAGCCATTCGCCAGCCCGACAATCATTCTGGCGGGGACGGGTCATTCAAGGCGGGAAGCAAATCCACATTTATTCTGGATTTATGAATGGCTTTTTGTTAGCATACAAGCCAGTTTATTTATCATTATATTCAAATGTCATATTAAACAAGGAATAGAAATGGACAATAAAACCAGGGATAAGAAAGATAAGACCATGTCATGTTCATTTTGTGGCAGAAATTATAATATAGTTAAAAGATTAATACAGGGAGACCGCAACGTATACATTTGTAATGAATGTATTGATGCCTGCCACACACTTATACAGAAAGATAATGAAAAAACCAGTAACCATTTGACGAGAAAGATTCCAACACCGGCATATGTAAAAGAACGTTTAGATGACTATATTATCGGGCAGGATATGGCAAAAAAGGTACTGGCTGTAGCGGTTCATAATCACTACAAAAGGTTGATTTCGGAGACGATTGATGATGTAGAACTGGAAAAAAGCAACGTTCTTCTTGTCGGGCCTACAGGTTCAGGAAAGACTTTGCTGGCTAAAATACTTGCGAAGATTCTTGACGTACCATTTGCTATAGCTGACGCCACTACTTTTACTGAAGCAGGTTATGTTGGTGAGGATGTTGAAAATGTCCTTTTAAGGTTGCTGAGGGATGCCGATTTTAATGTAGCCCGTGCGCAGCAGGGGATTGTCTATTTAGATGAGGTAGACAAGATTGCCAGAAAAGGCCCAAATACATCTATAACACGAGATGTTTCAGGCGAGGGCGTACAACAATCACTGCTTAAGATGTTTGAGCAGTCTATAGTCAATGTACCGCCTCAGGGTGGGAGGAAACATCCGGAACAGCAATACATACAAATGGATACTAAGGATATTCTGTTTATTTGCGGCGGAACCTTCAGCGGCATCGAGGACATAATAAGAAGAAGGATTGGAAAGAAAGCTATAGGATTCGGCGCAAAGACGGATTTAACAGATGATAAATCTGCCGGAGAAATTCTATCTGAAATTAAAATGAATGACTTAATCGAATACGGCATGATTCACGAATTCATTGGCAGGCTTCATGTAATCACATCTCTGATGCCGCTTGACAAGGGTGATTTGATCAGGATTATGATGGAGCCTAAGAATGCTATCGTTAAGCAATATCAGAAGATATTTGAGATGGAAAATGCAGTCGTAGAGTTTTCAAAAGAGGCCCTGGTGGAAATAAGCGAAAAGGCTCTTGAGCGCAAGACAGGGGCAAGGGCATTGCGTTCGATATTTGAGGGTTTTATGCTGGATGCCATGTTTGATTTGCCCACAGATGGAAAAGGCGCTGTTTATGTAGTTACGCCGGATGTCGTAACAGGAAAAACTCAACTTATGCCGAAAAAGCTTCGCAAAAGCGCATAAGCATATAATTCTGGATATATATAATCTATTTAATATGTCGTATTTTTTAATTTTTTCCCGGCCACATACATAATTTGGTTATCAGTTGTTCGACTATGAGGGCTGGAGACAGGCGGCTGGTTTTACATAACAAATCTGCTTCTAACATATACTTCCATTTTTCAGGCATTTCTACTTCGTTAAAATTCCGAGCCTGTTTTATAAATTTGTCAACAAATGGCATTGGCGCATATTTTTTTTCTAAAATCTCTTTTTTGCCTCCACCATTATTCAGTAACCGCATAATCTTCCATAAATCTTTCATTCTTCTATGTAATGAGCTTACTATAGTTATTGCAATTGATTTCGCATCGTAAGTGATATTATTACGCTCGTTCTCCATTCCAATATCAAAAATGGTTCTGGCTATCTTTACTGCGGAGATAATGTCCTTCATACCAATTGCATCAAGCAGATTATAAAGTTTCTCCCTGTGGCTGACACCTATCAGATTTTGAATATCTTCTATGGTAATTTCATTCCTGTCACCCGTATAAACTGATAATGCGTCTATCTGATTATTAATAATTGACAGGTTGTTTCCTGTCTTTTCCAGGAGACAAAAAGCAGATTTCAGATTCATAGTTTTATCAAAATTTCTGGCATGCACAACAATCCATCTCGTTAACTCACTATCATATTCCGGTCTCTTTACTTCCCAGGGTGCAGGGCTATCATAAAGTTTGTCGCACTCAATAAGTATTCCACATTTACCGTCCATGGCCTTTGCTAATTTAGTCCTTTTGTCTATGGATAAGACTTCTAAAATCAGGCAGTTAACGCCAGAAGGATTTTTAATATATCCCAAAACCTTATCCTGATCTCCACCCAGAAAACTGTCAGCATTCTCAACTATTACCAGCTTATGTTTTCCAAACATAGGAGCGGTTTTCATTTCATCAAAGACATCATTAAATAAGGTAGAAGTCTTAGTGTTTCTTCTTGCATTATCATCTTCTGTTTGATTACCTGTAAAATTACTACCAGCGTCATTACTATTAAACTCGATTAAGCCCTGTTTAACGCCGCCTCCCTCAGAAAAAAAACGCTTTTTTATCTCTGCTAAGGCCTGTTTCTTTAAGAAATACTCATTTCCGCTTATTATATAGAAAGGAAAGTTGTTTGTTTTATTATACTTGTGTATAAACTCGGTGAATTTCATGACGGAATCAGAAAAATCTTATCTTTTTATAAAGTTAATATAAAGGCGCTCTTTGAAGAAAAATTCGGTTAAAAAAATTCTGCTTTTTCTCTCAAAGGTATTGACATAATTAAACTTATGTGTATAATTACCCCTGATTTTATGAATTGTAAATGTTTTTGGAGTAAATAGAACATGGCCACAATAACAAAAAGAGAATTAGCTGAGGCTATTTCTCAAGAATTAGAAAGTCCGCAAATAGTTACTAAGCAAACTATTCAGCTTTTCCTGGAATTATGTACTGAAGAGCTCGTAAATGGCAACCGGTTAGAATTCAGGGACTTTGGTATTCTTACTACAGTTGAAAGAGGCTCCAGAATTGGGAGAAATCCCAAGACAGGCACAACTGTATATGTACCCCCAAAAAGAATTGTACGGTTCAAGTCAGGAAGACTTCTAAAAGAAAAGGTTCAAAATCCGCCCCCACCTGCCAGACTACGTTCAGGCGGGTAAGACGTTCCAAAAGGTACGACCTGCCCGACTCGTCACTCGTGAGTATATTCGTATTGATGCGTCGTTCAGGCGGGTTAGAAGGTTTTCTATATTTCCGGCTCAACACCCATTTTTACTTAAGCTTGCCTGCCCGACTACGTTCAGGCGGGTCGGCATAGTTTATATGTGAATTGTCTTTTGTGAAACCATGTTCTTCCAGTATCCATTTGTCACCCGATTTCTTATAAGTAATCTTATAGGATGGATCTACTAACCTCCATCTCC
>MHZA01000013.1 GCA_001828595.1 Planctomycetes bacterium RIFCSPLOWO2_12_FULL_40_19 | reverse complement strand
GAAATGGGGAAGAGATGCAATATAATACTTTTAGGTGATTATAAACGATTTTTGTCATCAAAGGGCAAGGTAAACGGCAAATATCTTCCCTATTTCATCAAGGTCTTAAACCTCTATGGTTTCTAACTGAGCGCCGTCAGGAATTTCACATTCATTCTTAAGCATATCTCCCTCTCCCAAACGAAGCGATTCTATTAATTTTTCACGCGTCTTTTCCTGAGCGTTAACACCAGAAATATCTACCAACCAGCCAATTCACCAACCATCTTTTTCTTGAATAATGGCTCTGTACTTCATTTTTTCCTCCAGTCTGGAATTTCAAGATCTTTGCAAATCTTTGATGCAAGAATATCTAGAAAAAAATGTCATTTTCTGTTTGCCTTGACTGTAACTATAAAATAATTGACCCTTATGTCAACATTAAATAAGTTTGTGAAAATGAAAATGGATTGACAGAAGTGACGATTTTGCTATAATCCTGCATTTAAAATAATTCTTCAAGTGGTTGTATTTTATTAACTTACTAGATTTGTAATTACCGGAGAATAAATGATGCAAATTCCAAATGTAGCAGAAAAGTGGACAGGCGCCGTAAAAGAAGTCACTATTGGAGCAACTAAAGAAGAAGGCGGCACCAGGAGGAAAACTGTAACCATTGGCGGTACAAACACTCTTCCATTTATGGATTTCGATGGAAAGCCTGGACATAAACCTGTAATCGCATTGGATGTATATGATACGCCACCTGAAGACTGGCCTAAACCACTTTTGAAACATTATGAGGATGTTGTTAACAATCCTGCTAACTGGGCAAAAAAATGTGCTGATGAATACGGCGCTGACTTAATTTGTCTGAAACTTGACGGAATACATCCGGATAAAGGAAACAAAAGCGCCGGTGAAACAGTAAATACGGTCAAATCCATCCTGGAAGCAGTTGATATACCACTGATTATCTGGGGGTGTGAAAATGATGAGAGAGACAACGAGATTCTGCCAAAGGTTAGCGAGGCCACAAAGGGGGAAAGATGTCTCATTGGAGGCGCTACACAGGGTAATTATAAAACAATTACTGCCGTATGTCTTGCAGATGGACACAACCTGATAACACAAGCGCCCGTAGACATAAACATTGGAAAACAAATCAACATCCTGGTCACTGATTTGGGATTCCCTAACGACAGGATTGTAATGTTCCAGACTACCGGCGCTCTTGGTTACGGCATTGAGTATTGCTACTCTATTCACGAAAGAGGAAGGATAGCAGCTTTGTCAGGAGACCGCCAGATGTCAACTCCGGTTATTTGTGATGTGGGTCACGAATCATGGCGTGCCAAGGAATCAAAGGCCAGTGACAGCGAAGCTCCTCAATGGGGATCTTTTGCCAACAGGGGAATTATGTGGGAAGCAATCACTGCCGTAACCCTGATACAATCCGGTGTTGATATAATCAGGATGAATCATCCTGAAGCTGTTTCAATAGTTAAAAAACATATCGAAAAACTTACCTAGAAGGAGAAGAAGAGAATGATAACCATAGCTGAAAGAATTAACGGAATGTTTCTGGATGTAAGGAAGGCTATCAAAGAAAAGAATGCATCCGTAATCCATGAACTGGCAAAGAAACAAACTGAAGCCGGAGCAACGTATCTGGACATAAACGTTGGCACGGCAGCGGCAGATCAACATGATGCCATGAGATGGCTGGTAGAGACTACACAGGAAGCAGTAAAAACACCTCTTGCCATAGACAGCCAGAAATTAGACGTAGTCAAGGCCGGACTCGAAGTGGCTAAAAATAAAGTTATGATAAACTCTTCACAAGGCGAACCGGAAGCCCTTGATATATACATACCGCTTGCGCAAGAACACAATGCTGCATTAATATGCCTGACCATGAACAAAGGCGGTGTCCCCCAAGACGTGGATACACGCGTAGAGATTGCGGCAACAATTGTTAGTAAGGTTTTGGAACATGGTATGGACATGGATAAGGTTTTTATTGACCCGATCATTCTGCCGGTGAATGTAGACCAGAAACAGCCTGGCTATATGCTGGAAGTATTCAGCCAGATAAAACTCCTTTCTGACCCTCAACCGCATATAACTGTTGGATTAAGTAACTTCTCACAGGGGACAAAAGAAAAATCCTTATTGAACAGAACCATGTTAATAATGGCGGTTGCAGCAGGCCTGGATACTGCATTACTGGATGTCCTGGATCAAGACTTGATGAATGCAGGAATATGCGCAGAAATGATTCTGAACAAACAAATATACAGTGATTCATTCCTTAAGGCAGCCAGATCATAAACTCCGTTCACATGAAATGTAATGAAATTAACGTTAGAGTAAGGTACCAGGAAACAGACCAGATGGGTATAGTGTATTACTCTAACTACTTTGTTTATTTCGAGATTGGCAGGATAGAATTCTTGCGTAATCACGGAATCTCATACGCAGAGATTGAGAAGGAAAACATTTTTCTGGCAGTAGTTGAAGCGCATTGTAAATACAGGGCGCCTGCAATGTTCGATGATCTCCTTGTTGTAAAAACATGTTTGTCTAAGATGAAACTCGCAAGGGTTGAATTTTGTTATGAGATCAGACGCATTAATGAAGAAAAGCTGATTGCTGAAGGCTCCACCCTGCTTGCATGTCTGGATATAAACAGAAAACCGATAGCAATACCGGAAAAAGTTAAGAACGCCCTTACATAATACAAAATGGTAATTTTACTTTATCCTGTAGGTTATGTTTACAGAAGAATAGCCCTTACCCTCAAGAAACCTGAGAACCCTCTTATTCGCTTTTTGCGTATTTGAATAGTCGGGCAGCCAGAATTTAGTGGTATCAATTCCGCTTATCGTTTTGTTATTTGAATTTATAAAAAGGGTATTTTCTTTGGTATTTGAATCCTGAAATTTAACAATAGTCATACCATCGTTTGGGTCAAAATCAATATTAACCCTTATATTTCCCTCGTCGTATATTCTGCCTAAATTCTTTACTATTTCGATTAATTCAGCTAAGTCACTGCTCTTTTGCATAATAACTTTTATCGTAGCTTCTCAATAAGTTGAGGCATCCATTTGTTCCAGCTTTTTCAGGGTGGCATGGACAAACTTTGTTTGTCCATGCCACCATTATAGGAATAAATCACTCTATAGAGACTCCCGTATCTTTTTTGCCTTCTTTATAAGAGGTAGTAATTGCCTTAAAGGCAACATTGACGCAGAATCCGACAGGGCTTTTCCGGCGTTTTCATGTGTTTCAATAAATAACCCGTCACAACCTACAGCAACAGCAGCACATGCTAACGGCTCAATCATTTCTCTTTGACCACCCGATGTCGAACCTTTTCCGCCGGGTAATTGAATACTATGCGTAGCATCATAAACTACAGGATATCCCATATTCCTGATTATAACAATAGAACGCATATCAGTTACAAGATTGTTATAACCAAACATTGTGCCTCTCTCAGTAAATACTATATTCTTATTGCCTGTTGAAAGTACCTTTTCTGCTATGTTCTTAACATCCCAAGGCGCTAAGAATTGCCCCTTTTTTATGTTTATAGGTTTTCCAGTTTTAGCTGCACGTATAATTAAATCTGTTTGTCTGCAAAGAAATGCAGGTATTTGGATGACATCTAAAACATCCTTTACCACATCAATTTCACTCTGACAATGAACATCTGAAAGGACAGGCACTCCGATTTGCTTCTTAATCTTTGATAGAATCTTAATACCCTTTTTAACACCAGGACCTCTATAAGACTTTATAGAGGTACGGTTTGCCTTATCATATGAAGCCTTGAAAATAAATGGAATTTCAGCCTTATCGGTTATATCTTTCAATTTCTCGGCAATACGGCAACAATCCTTTTCCGTTTCAATTACACAGGGTCCGGCAATCAAGACTAACGGATACTTTTTTCCAAATGCTATATCATTTATTCTGGTTTCAGGCTTGTTTTTCATGTTATTTTAATTTAGACAAAAGAACTGCGGATTACCTTAAAAGTTTGTCAAAAAGGTTTGATTTGGGAAAAATGCTCTGTCATTTCAAAAGCGCGGTTTTATCTATATCATAGTCATAAGTATTAGTCAAACCTTTAATTTCCGACAAATTTTCATTTGCAATTTAAAATATATTTGATATATATTAATTACAGTTATACAGGTGGTCTGTTTTTAATTTTTGACACCTTCCAATTGCCAATATCTGTAGCCGGTGATAACGCAAGTCACTTAATTTGGATATTTCTCTTTACTACAAATATAATTAATAATTATTTAGGGAGCAAAGTAAATGGTAAGTAGTGAATTAGATTTCAAGGAAGCATTTTCTCAAGAGGCTTTGACCATAGAAAACATTATCACATTAAAAAATCAGGTTTATACGACAAAAGAAAATTATGAGATATTTGAAAAAAATGTCAAGGAGTTAAGATCATCCATCAGCAAGGCTGATAATACAGAAGGAAAAGAAAACACACTAATTTTGGGTATATGCCTCTGGATTGCAGGGAAACAGGAAGAAGCCATAGAAACACTTGCCGAATTAAAGTCCGGTAAGATTGCATGCTACTTTCTTGGTAAATGCCATCAAGAACTTAAAGATTATGAAAAGGCAATTGATTACTTCGAACGGTCTAAACGAACAGACACAGAAGAGTTTGAAATACTAATAGATATAGTAGAAACACAAAGGTTGTCTGGCGACCTTCAAAACGCACTAAAATCGATTCAGGAATTATCAAATACATATGATAACGAAGCCAATCTTCACTACCAATGGGCACATTGCCTTGATGATCTTGGTGAATATGAAGATGCTGTAACACACTATAATCGTGCTCTGGAAATTAATCCCGCTCACCCTAACTCATTGTTTCGGCTTGCTTACGATTACGATCTAGATGGAGAAGACGAAAAAGCGCTCGAATATTATGAAAAATGTATTAATAACTCCCCTGTATACACTAATGCGCTAATTAACCTGGGACTGCTATATGAAGACACCGATAATTATGAGAAAGCTATTTCTTGTTATGAAACAGTTTTACAATCAAATCCGAATCACGAAACTGCAAGGCTTTTTCTTAGAGACGCCAGAGCCGGCATAAGTATGCTTTATGACGAAGACAAGGTAAAGAAACAAGGTAAAGAAACAGAAGTCTTAAACATTCCAATCTCAGATTTTGAACTATCTGTTAGAAGTAAAAATTGCCTGGAACGCATGAATATTAAAACTCTGGACGATTTAACGCAGGTAACTGAGATTGAACTGTTATCATACAAGAACTTCGGAGAAACTTCTTTAACAGAAATAAAAAATATACTTAACCAAAAAGGGCTGCGTCTTGGACAGGCCGTCGATGAAATGAAACAGGCAGAAGTGTTTATTGATGCAGATACAGGTGGATACGAAGGAAATCTATCAAAATCAATTTCGGAAATAGAGTTTTCCAAACACTGTAGAAAGGCTATTGAAAAGACGGGGATCGAGACAATAGGAGAATTGGTATCGAAAACAGAAACTGAACTCTTACAGAAGAGTTTTCAGCATGCAGATATTGATGAAATAAAGAACCAGCTTGATGAGCTTGGTTTAGAACTATATAGCGGAAACGACAAAGGCTAAATTTTTGTTAAATACTTAAGATCAAACCGCGCATTTAACAAATCTCATGAAACTAACGACGGGCTTCTTTAGTTATCTCACCCACGAATTTTACTAAAGTACCTAATTTCCATTATAAATAGATCTGTTTTGGTTATTTCACAGACACAGCATAGTTTAAATCCCTAATTATAATTCAAGCATATTTGACGTTGATTTAATGTTCGATTATATTCATGGTAACATAGCACATATAACGCCTACTACTGCTACAATTGAAACCGGCGGTATTGGGTACAAAATCCACATACCACTATCAACTTTCGAAAGGATTTTAAACAAGGAAAGCACAAAATTATACACAAAACTCTCAATAAGAGATGATGAATTAAAAATCTATGGATTTTTTTCACTGGAAGAAAGAGACTTGTTTAATTTACTTCTTTCAGTAAACGGTGTTGGCCCAAACATAGCGCTTACAATACTATCAAGTAGTTCTGTAAGTCAATTTGAAAAGTATGTTGCTGCAAATGACTCGAAATCTTTACAGCATATCAAGGGAATAGGGAAAAAAACTGCTGAAAGAATAATTTTAGAGTTGAAGGAAAAGATAAAAAGTACTTTGCCTGATGCAGTGTCTTCGACTGAAATAAAGAAGATGGCAATAATTTCAGATGCGATAATGGCGATGATATCACTCGGCTACACAAGACCTGAAGCAGAAAAGGCCGTAAACTCAGCTTCCAAAAATCTTGATGTCTCAAATGGGGTTGAAGTACTCATCAAAGAGGCTTTAAGCCGTGTATAGTTAGCTACAGTTCTTATAATTACAATCTTAATGGTGTTTTGAAAATGTCTGACAATAATGTTCTTTCCTGCAATGTTGACCCTGATGACAAGGCTCTTGATATCACACTGCGCCCAAAAAGATTTTCTGATTTTATTGGACAGGAATCAATCAAAGAAAACTTGCATATTTATATTGAAGCCTCAAAAAAAAGAGGCGATGTGCTTGACCATATCTTATTTTCAGGTTCGCAAGGATTAGGCAAGACAACGCTTTCACAAATTATTGCCAACGAAATCAATGTAGACATCAAAGCGACCTCAGGCCCTGTTCTTGATAAACCAGGTGATTTAGCCGGTATGTTGACTAATTTAAAACAAGGAGACATCCTTTTTATAGATGAAATTCACAGATTGAACAAAACTACAGAGGAATATCTCTATTCGGCAATGGAAGATTTTTCTATTGATATCATGATTGACCAGGGACCGAGCGCCAGGTCTGTGAAGATTAACCTCCCGCATTTTACTCTTATTGCTTCTACCACACGTGAGGGGTTGTTAACACCGTCTTTCCGTGCAAGATTCGGCGTACTGGAAAGATTAGATTTCTACCCATGGATGGAATTAAAAGAGATTGCCACTAAATCTGCAAAAACGTTGAAAATAGACATTGATGAAAAAAGCGCCGAGATGATTGCAAAAAGCTCCAGGGGTACACCAAGAATTGTAAACAGATTCATAAGGCGTATCAGAGATGTCGCACAGGTAAAAGGCAGTAACAAAATTACAGAAAATATTACAAAATTAGGTTTTAATATGTTGGGGGTAGATCACAATGGCTTTGGAAACTTAGACAGAAAGATACTACAGACGATAATACAACATGGTGGCGGGCCTATTGGGTTGAAGACAATTGCTGTTTCCGTAAATGAACAGGAAGATACGATAGAAGAAGTTTATGAACCTTTTCTGATTCAAAAAGGCTATTTAAGCAAGACTCCTCGAGGTAGAATTGCAACACAACAGGCATACGAATATATGGGTCATAAGGTTGCTACAGGAAAACAAAGTATACTATCTTTTGATTAAATGATAAATCTTTTACTGCATATTTGTTGTGCAGGCTGTCTCTGCGCACCACTAGAAGAACTAAGGAGAGAGAATATACACGTTCATGGCTATTTTTATAATCCCAATATTCATCCTTTATTGGAATTCAGAAAAAGACTCAAGGCAGTGCACATATTCCAGGAAAGTGATCCGATAGAAATAGATTATTGTGAGGAATATGGATTAATGGAATATCTGAAGCAAGTTGACTATGAAGGAAATAACAGATGTGAAGACTGTTATAGATTAAGGCTTAGAAATACAGCCAATTATGCAAAAGAAAAAGGGTTTGACGCATTCTGTTCAACGTTACTCTTCAGCAAACAACAGGACCATGAGAAGATCAAAGATATCGGCAAACAAATATCAGAGCAAATTGGCATACCTTTCGAATATAAGGATTACAGGCATCTTTGTGAATGCAGCCATGAAATTGCAAAAAAGAAAATGCTGTATAGACAGTCGTATTGTGGTTGTATTTTCAGTGAATATGAAAGATACAAAGATACAACGCGTAATTTATACGAAGGCTGGAAGTTAAAAGAAAATATGACTAATAACAACTCTCTGAAAGAGGAACCCATAAATTGTTCATAATTACTTCAAAGATTAAATACATCCTTTTTGGCCTGGTTTTTGTCTTTTTATTAATTGCACTGCTTGTTTCTTGTCTCAGTACCAGCATGAAAACAGAAACCGTGTTTAAATATGACAAATACCTGAAGAACCCACCAGACATTCGTGTGTTATTACAAAAAGATGTAGTAGAAACAGAAATAGAAATTAGTCACCCATTTATTATTTCAGACCTTGACAGTAACAAAACTTTGGTCAGCAGGACAAATCTGCCAAAGTCGGTCATATACTTAGAATCAGGAGAATTTCGAACAAGGCCCTTGACCTCTCAGTCAACATCTGAAGCCTCTGCTACTTTTGTGAAAACAAACAGTAACGTCGGCATTGTTACCGATAATGGTTTCGTCAGAATTGATAAATCAGAGTATCGTGGTAAGCTTATACTGGTGCCACAGAATAAGGACAGATTCTCTGTACTGGAGGAAATAGGTATTGAAGAATACTTACCCGGCGTTATTGAGGGAGAGGTGCCGGCAATGTGGCTGGATGACGCAATACAGGCACAGGTAATTGCCGCAAGGACATACGCAATTTATCAGAGAAAAAGCAAAGGCCATGCCCTGTATCACATAGACAAACTAGACCTTGCATACAATGGTTCTTACAAATACCAACCAAAGACGAAAGAAATAGTAGATAAATCCAGAGGTACTGTAATGGTATATAACTGGGAACTTTTCCCCGGATATTTTCACAGTACATGTGGAGGTCACACAGAAGACATTCATACCGTGTTTAACCTCAGAAGTATCCCCCCTTTAAGTGGTGTAGACTGTGGGTACTGCAACAAATCAAAATACTATAACTGGAAAATTAATCTTAAAAAGGACGAGATTGAAAGAAAACTGGGTAATGCCAGATTTAATTTAAAAAAAATAAACAATATAGTTGCTGAAGAAATCGGACCCGGCGGCCACTGCTCTACAATCAAGATTGAACATTCAGGAGGAACGAAAAGGGTTAATGCAAACGAGTTTCGTCTTATAGTGGGCCCAAATCACCTACGCAGCACAGCTTTTAAGGTCGAAAATAATGGCAGCTCACTGATCTTTGATGGAAACGGTTGGGGACATGGCGTTGGATTGTGCCAGTACGGAACACAAGGCATGGCAAATTCCGGATTTAAATGGTTCGATATTCTAAAACACTATTACCCGGAAATAGATCTGGTAAAAATTTATTAAGACCTAAATTCCATTGGAGGAACTTTGCATTTCAGGCTTCTGGCCTCAGATAAATACACAAAAGCAAGATGTGGGGAAATATCCACGAGCCATGGTATAATCACCACACCCGCTTTTATGCCGGTTGGCACACAGGCAACTGTAAAGACATTGACACCTTATCAGTTAAAAGAAGCAAATGTGCCTGCTTTGCTTTGCAATGCGTACCACCTGTTTCTGAGACCTGGAGAAGATGTTATTAGAAACCTTGGCGGGTTACATAAATTTATGCAATGGGATAGGGCTATAATTACTGATAGTGGTGGTTATCAGGTATTCTCACTGGCAGACTTAACTAACGTAACAGATGATGGCGTCGAGTTTCAGTCTCCGATAGATGGTTCTCGTAAATTTCTAGGCCCTGAAAACGTAATGGAGATACAAAATGCTTTAGGGGCTGATATTATAATGGCTTTTGACGAATGCCTGCCTTATCCATGTGAAAGAGACAGGGCTAAGCAATCCATGTATAGAACGATAGACTGGGCAAAACGCTGCCTTAACGCTCACAAAAATAAGAGCCAGGCTTTATTTGCCATAGTACAAGGAAGTGTTTTTAAGGACATTCGTGAAGAATGTGCTGATAGACTGATAGAAATTGGATTCAATGGATATGCCATAGGCGGCCTGAGTGTTGGCGAAGGGAATCTGCTGATGAACGAAGTGCTGAAATATACTGTGTCACGCTTGCCTGAAGAAAAACCCCGTTACCTGATGGGAGTCGGATTCCCCGCGGATATTCTGGATGGAATTGAGCATGGAATAGATTTGTTCGACTGTGTAATACCGACCCGAAACGGCAGAAATGGCTGTGCTTTTACGTCTGAAGGCAAATTAAAGATTAATAATAGCCGTTATAAAGAGGACGAGAGACCTCTTGATGAAAATTGCAACTGTTATACTTGTAAAAACTTTTCAAGAGCATACATCAGGCATTTATTCACAGCAAATGAAATACTGGGACTGAGTCTTATGTCCCTGCATAATATAAGCTATTTTGAAGATATTATGGAAAAAGCAAGGCAATCGATAACTGATGGTAATTTTAAAGACTTTAAATCTCAACTTCTTGCACTATAATAAAATTTATAGTTTATTTTGAACTCGGAAACCTCACATTTTTTAAAAGGAGACTCTAAATGAATTTCTTAATGGCACAACAGGGAAATCCCATGATGCAATTTTTACCGCTTTTGGTTATAATGTTTGCAATTATGTATTTTCTAATCATTAGACCCCAGAAACAAAAAGAGAAGAAAAGGCTGCAAATGATTTCAAACGTAAGAAAACATGATAAGATAGTAACAGTTGGAGGTGTGCACGGTGTTGTCATATCAGTAAAGGAAAATGAAGTCATAGTCCGTGTAGACGATGCCAAAGATGTAAAATTGAAAATTGATAAAAGCGCTATAACAGCCGTAACGGTATCAAAAGGTGAACAAGAAGATAACTGAACAGAATAAACATACTATACTAAGAGCTAAGGAGACAATTTAGATGCCAAAGAATTTGAGATGGAAGATACCATTGATCGTAATAATTATTGCTATTGCCATAATGGCATTATACCCACCATCGGATACACCAATAAAGTCAGAAAGAATTACAGAAATAAACGGCAAAGTAGTTGACCGTTCTATAATAAATGATTCTTTTCTTAGTTTTTTGTTTAAAAGCCCAATAATAAAAGAAACAATAATAAAGAAAGAACCGAACGATAAAGGCGAAACCGAAATCCATAAGAATGTTGAGTACATCGCCAGAGGACAAATTAAACTTGGCCTCGACTTAAGAGGAGGTTCTGAACTCCTATACAAGATAAAGACAGAAAAAGGTGAGCAACACCCCGGGCTGACAGATGAAATAATCTCATTGTTAGAAAAAAGGATAGACCCACAAGGCGTATTGGAGTACAGGCTTCAGCAACAGGGTATGCAAAGGATCCTAATACAGGTTCCCGGTGCGACGAAAAGCGAAACCGAGAGTCTGAAGCAGCGAATAACCCGACTCGGAAAACTTGAATTCAGACTGGCTGCCCCTCCTGATAGCAGCGAATATAGTGATGCTAAAGCAGGAAAACCTGTGCCGGGTTTTTACAAGCACTGGCTCAGGAAGAAGAAGGGGGAAGAAGCAGAAACCCAGGATTGGTTTCTGGTACGAAACAAGATCGAAGTAACAGGGGAGAACCTTACAAGGGTTTTCCCAGACCGCAAAGATATTAAACCAGTCATCGGATTTGAATTCGATCAAGAAGGC
>MHZA01000012.1:6970-9108 GCA_001828595.1 Planctomycetes bacterium RIFCSPLOWO2_12_FULL_40_19 | reverse complement strand
TTATCTAGAAAACATTGGCTTTTTGAAAATTTAGTCTGTTGGTTATTGAGTATAATAACATCGGAGTTTTGACAGTGCCGGATCATCTTAGAATAGATTTAAGAAATTGTACTTTAAGTGCTGAAAAATTATGTGAAATAAACCCTTTCTATGCGCTGAGTTCATGGAAAGGGCCTCTGAAGGAAAAGTATGATTTTATCTTTTCCGACTGGGTTTTTGAAGTTAAGGGTACGAGAAAGGACGGTCACATTCACACAACCAATGGTTTAGATCAGCTAAAGCCACCTTCAGGAAAATATCTTGCCCTGATTTCCTTTCTTGCAACAAAATCCGAAGGCGCGCTTTCTAAAAGTTTACAGAATTGAATTGAAGATATTGAAAAAGAATTTCTCAATAACAGAGCAGATCTAATCGAACGATTCTATAACCTCCTTGCAGGATGCGGGTACAGCAGAATTCACAAAGAGGAATACAGAAAAGTAAAGTTTGACATATACGATGGTAAATTTTTCACCGTAAATGAAAATTTCCCAAAACTGACTTCAGATCACCTTAAACAACCATTGGACAGCAAGGTTTCTGAAATCCAGTATACCATTGACTTGGAAGGATTATCCGGAGAAGTTTTTGAATATATTGCTTTTGGAAAATATTTTTATTAGTTGATTTATATGAACAAATTAGATTTTATCACGGTAGAACTAGAGAAACTGAAAGAGGCGCTGCTATTAAAAGGCGTATTTATGAGCGAACTTGAAGATAGATTGAAATCGAGCGGTGAAGATGTCTTGAATATCAATGACTTTTTTATGTAACGGTTATGTAACTGAGTATGCCAGATTATGAAAAATTGGGAAGATAAGGCAAATCAAATGATAAGGCCAAAATGTGTGTAATTTGGTACAATTGGTAATAAATAAATTATACAAAACATAGTTAAGGAGATAGTCAATGAAGGTGATTATAGAAATAGAAAAAGATGAAGAACTGGAAATAGTTAAAAAAGCCTTTAAAGGAAAAAGCATCACAATTGTTAGCACGCAAAAAGAGAGAAGGAAGTTATTAGACGCTATATTTAAAAAGTACAAAGTAAAACTTCCCAAAAACTACAAATTTAACAGAGAAGAAATACATGGCAGATAAGGTATTTGTAGATACAAACGTTCTCATCTATTTTATAAGTGCTGAAGCAGACAAAAAGATAAAAGCAAAAGAAGCAATCTTTTCGAGTCAGGATGTCTATATCAGTTCACAGGTAATAAGTGAATTTATAAGTGTTTGTTTTTCAAAGGAATTATTGGGGTTGGAAGAGATAATAACTTTGGTAAATGATCTGATAGAAGCGCTGCGTTTCTCTTCTGTAGAAGAAAGTACCATAAAGAAAGCCCTCCAGATAAAGAAGGATTCAAAATACTCGTATTGGGATAGTCTTATCATTGCATCTGCTTTAGAAAATAACTGCTCAATCCTGTATACAGAAGACATGCAAGACGGACAGGTTATTGATAGTAATCTGACTATTACCAATCCATTCAAAGCTTGATTGAGTGTTCAAATTTACTTAATAATGATCAATTTGGTGAATGGTGTCTGTATCCTGAAAAATAACTGAGAACAACAATTCGGCAACAAATATCATTAATGGACTATGAGTATAAAAGCAGTCTGGTCAAAATAGAGATTAAGGGATGATTTAATTTGCAGCTTATAGTGTATAATTTAATGTTCAGGGATTTCAAAGTTGCCCTATGTCATTCCCATGAAACCTGTCCTCGACCCAGATCGGGGAATGGGAGTCTAATTGTCCTTGTAATGATAATTCTAGATTCCCGCTCAACAGATTGCGGGAATGACAGAGAATGGTTAATTCGTTGGGTTTTTGTCTTTTAAAAACCCAACGAATTTTTACCACTACGTAGGGGCGTATAGCAATACGCCCCTACATTATTTATGACAAGATTGAAATTCCTGAACATTAAAGTTAATAACGATGTGATATCACATCGTTATTAACTTTGGCAAATGCTTCGCTCCTACCTGAATAGTTAAGCCCATATTTTTATTCGTTGATTTATATGAACAAATTAGATTTTATCACAGAAGAATTAGAGAAACTGAAAGAGTCGGGCCTCTTTATC
>MHZA01000012.1:0-6933 GCA_001828595.1 Planctomycetes bacterium RIFCSPLOWO2_12_FULL_40_19 | reverse complement strand
CGGCTGCACAAAAGGCTATCGAAATTTATGGTGTGGGTCCTGCAGCCGTAAGGACTATTGCCGGAACAACGACCCTGCACAAGGAACTGGAACGGAAACGAAAAGCCCTTAGAAGATTATCTTATATTTATGGCTGTTTCTAAGAAATCGGGCAAGGATAACTCTGGTGAATATATTTTTATAAATGCTGAAGGGAAAAGAATAACTGCTAAAAATTGCATCTTTGAAACGTAAGCGCATTTAACACTTGATGACGATTTAGATGAAATCGCAGAAGAATTTATAAAGTTTGCAAGGAAAGAAAAGTTTGAATGGTGGAGTAGATGACGGGACAGTTAAGAAATAATTATGCTTTTATTGATAGCCAGAATTTAAACCTTGCCATTCGCGAATTAAATTGGGCCCTTAATTTTAAGAGGTTCAGGCGATACTTAGCGGATAAATATAGCGTCAGTAAGGCTTTTATCTTTATCGGTTATATACCCACTAATGAAAGTTTATATACTTCCCTGCAGGAATACGGATACATACTGATTTTTAAACCGACTTTATCTTTACCTGATGGCAGAGTAAAAGGCAATATAGATGCTGAATTAGTGCTTCATACAATGATAGAGTATTCTAAATATGATAAAGCAGTTATTGTTACCGGAGACGGAGATTTCCACTGTTTGATTGAATACCTTAAGAAACAGAGCAAGTTAGAAAAGCTCATTGTTCCCAACCGCTATAAATTTTCTTCGCTTTTAAGAAAATTTGCTTTGGATATGGTTTTTATGAATGATTTGAAGGAAAAGCTTGAGTATAAATAAAAAGAGAGGCATTACCGCGGGACGAGCCCTTTGGATAACCTCTCATCGTGATTCGACCAAAATATACAATATCAATAGCGATTTGTCAAGTGAAAATGTTGGGGGATACGTTGGGGAGTAAGTCTGTGGGGAAATCAGTGAGGTCAAAACTCAAACAGGGAGATGTGCTACTTACTATTACAGGTGTTTCTTATGGTAAATCTGCAACGATCCCGCAAGATTTTAAAGAAGGTAATATAAATCAGCATTCCGTAAAGATGGAGGCTGGATAATTATATTTCGTTGATTTATATGAACACATTAGATTTTATCACGGAAGAATTAGAGAAACTGATTGTGGATGAATTCAGAAAGCTTGGATATGATATAACCTGGATGGCTGAAGAAAATCCGCATCTGGATGATATGAGTATCTTTAAATAAAATTGCACAAAAAGAAAACCGTATCTTGTTAACCAATGATAAGGATTTTGGAGAGATTGTATTTAGACAGAAATTAGTATCCTCTGGAATTATTCTTTTCAGGATTAAAGGACAAGATACAAGGGAAAAGATAAAATTACTCAGAAAAGTTTTAAATTTTCACAAGGTTAGAATATCGAAACATTTTGTTGTTATCACCAAAGTAACTCAAGCCTCTGGCTTGAGTGTTAAATACCACAAGCAGGATGCTCGTGATACAATAATGATACTGAAAGCTGCGTTAACTCAATAACCATTATGAAATTTGAAAAACGGTTACTTAAGGTGTTTAATAATTTTACCACTCCAGAGCCGGTTTAAAAAAGTTTCCCAGGGTAAAATTTGAATACCGTCTTCAGTTTGGCGGGGAGTTGGATCACAGGAAACCAGGATGGAATATTTTGTCGAATACTCTTCTTTTAGAGCTCTTAAGCCCTTTAGATGCCGGCTATTGGCGCTCGTTATAGATTTTACTTCTATTGCCACTTCATTGTCTAATATGAAATCTACTTCAAAACCTGATGACGTCCGCCAATAAGTTATGGGATAAAACATTCCTGAGTAGCAGGAGTGTGCAGAAATTTCGTGGAAAATAAAATGTTCAAAAGCTCTGCCGAATAGTTCAGAGCCGGGTTCTACTATACCCCTTCTCGTTAGTTCTGCAGTTACTCCTACATCGAAAAAATAGAACTTAGGCGCCTGAATTAAACGTCTTTTAAATTTTTTTGTAAAGGCGGGAACAATTTTTCCAATTAAAGTATCTACTAATATTTGAAAGTACTCTTTTACCGTTGGAGCGCTGACGCCACATTCCCTGGCAATATTCTGGTAGTTTAAGATTTCCCCATTACATTGCCCTGCAATTTCTATAAATCTACTAAAGGAGCTTATATTACGAGTTAGCGCTTCGGCAAGTATCTCTTCCTTGAGATAATCACCAATATAGGATGCAATGAGTCTTTTAGGAGAGTTGCTATTGTAATGTCTGGGAAGCAATCCGGAATTAAGCGCTTTTTGTAATGAGAAATTGGGAATTTCTTTGTATGTTAAAGGGCAGAGCTCATATCGCAAGGCCCTGCCGCCTAATAAGTTTCCATGTCCACGTTTAAGTTTCCGGGCGCTCGACCCACACAGAATAAATCTAACATCTTCATTAACCATTAGCCACTGTATTTCATCTAATAGAAATGGTATCTTTTGCACCTCGTCTATTATTATGGGTTGGCTTTTTTTCCGGCTGGTTTTATCAAGCGCTAAGTATTCTTCTCTGAGTATTCCGGGGTTTCTCAGTAACCTTTGGTATTCTCCGGCTAATAACAGATCATAATATTTTGAGCCGGGAAACAACTGCTTCAACAAAGTACTTTTTCCCGTTTGCCTGGGCCCCCATAGAAAACAACTTTCATTACCGGCGCTTTTGAAATCTAATATTCGTTTATACATGTATATCGAAAACTATACTTTACATTGTCATCAAAATCAAGGAATTTCTGAGAACAACAGAGGAGCAGCAACTATTGAAAAGTATTATGTCTGACCGTGAATCAGGTCTGATTTGTAATTATCATTGAGATGGTACCATGAGAAATTTTCTAACTATTGATTTTAAATACCTTCCTGAACAAAGAACAGGGTCACCCATTACTCCATTACTCATTCAAATCTGAAGAGTTTGCTGATATATGAGTGGGGTTGCAAAGTTAGTATTGGAAAATGAGGAGTTTTTTTTGTAAAGTAAAAAAGGTATAAATCAGATAAAGAAAAGTGTAATAATGGATAAACTTAACTTTATTAACGAAGAACTTGGGAAGCTAAAAAAGTCGGGGCTGTTGATTAACATCCGCACAATCGAAGGACATCAGGGGGCGTGGATTACTGTGGATGGAAAGAAGGCTCTTAATCTCTGCTCTAACAATTATCTCGGACTTGCCAACGATCCTGAAATAAAGTCAGCCGCACAGAAAGCCATTGAGAATTACGGTGTAGGCCCTGCGGCAGTCAGGACGATTGCGGGGACAACTACTCTGCACAAAGAATTAGAACGGAAACTCGCGCTCTTTAAGGGGGTAGAAAGCGCCATATCTTTTCAATCAGGTTTCTGCGCAAATCTTGCCGTTATCCCCACAATCGTTGGCAAAGAGGACGTTGTATTCTCAGATGAGCTCAACCACGCAAGCATTATTGACGGCTGCCGCCTTGCAAAAACCAGGGTAGTTCGATATAAGCACTGCAATCCCGAAGACCTTCAGTCAAAGATTCATGCGGAGAAAGACGCCAGTCGCAAGCTAATCATAACTGATGGTGTTTTCAGTATGGAGGGAGATATTGCACCATTGCCGGAAATCGTAGAAATAGCTGAAAAATATGACGCAATTACGATGGTAGATGATGCACACGGAGAAGGAGTATTGGGCAGAGGCGGCAGGGGTATTGTTGACCACTTCAATCTGCACGGCAAGGTCGATATCGAGGTGGGTACCATGTCAAAGGCATTCGGAGTTGTGGGAGGTTATGTTGCAGGTACCAAAATATTGACGGATTTACTGGCGCAAAAGGGACGTCCTTTCCTCTTTTCGAGCGCTGTAACAGCAGCCGACGTGGCGGCGTGTATTGCAGTTGTGGATACACTGAATAAATCAGACGATCTGGTCAAGAAACTCTGGTCAAATACGAGGTTCTTTCAGGACAGGATGAAACAGATAAGATTCAATATCGGTAATACAAAGACACCTATAACGCCTGTTATGATAGGCGATGCCAGGACAGCAAGGGATTTCAGCCAAAAGCTATTCGAAGAAGGCATCTTCGCGCAATCAATAGGCTACCCCACTGTGCCTGTGGGCAAGGCGCGTATTCGCGTAATGCTCTCGGCTACACATAGTGAGGAAGACCTTACGTGGGCGATAGGACATTTCGAAAAGATTGGAATGGCTTTGGGAATCGTGTAATTTCCGTTTTTTGAAAGGATCAAAAGGATAAATTTTGAACTAAATATTCAATAAAACAACCTCTTTATTATGAACTTATCACTAAAATGCAATTATATTACAACCATGAAGATTTAACCTGCCCGACTATGTCATTCAGGCGGGCCTGCCCGACTACGTTCAGGCGGGGAAATTGGAAAGGAGAATTTCGTTATGAAAAGAAAAGTTATTATAATTCCGCTTATTGTATTTGCTGTATTGATTGTACTTTTTCTTGGCAAAAATTTCATAATTAAGACTTCCGTATCAACCGGAGTCGGGGCAATGACCGGCCTTAAGTTAAGTATCGGGAGTATGAATGTTGGTGTATTTAAATCCTTAATTGGCATAAAGGAATTGCAATTATATAATCCGTCAGGATTCGAAGATGAGTTAATGATAGATTTACCGGAAATTTATGTAGATTATAACCTGGGTGCCTTTATCGCAGGGAAAGCACACCTTGAAGAGATCAGGCTAAATCTAAAGGAATTTATAGTTGTAAAGAATGAAGCTGGCGAACTCAACCTTGATTCATTAAAGGTTGTCAAGGAACCTGCCCGACTACGTTCAGGCGGGGAAGCGGCAGAAGAAGAAAAGGACGATGGCAAAAAGGAGAAAACCAAAATGCCCGAGCTTCAAATAGATGTATTAGAGTTAAAGATAGACAAGGTTACATATAAAGACTATTCAAAAGGAACTCCGCCAAAGGTGAAAGAATATAACGTAAATATTGACGAACGGTATGAAAATATAACAGACCCTAAAACTTTTGGCCGCCTTATTATACTTAAGGCCCTTAAGAATACTACCATTGCCAGTCTTGCAAATTTTGATATAGGGAAGTTACAGAAAGGGGTTACTGAGACCGTCAGGAAAACAGCCGAGATGGCTCTGGAAACCCCAGGCAAGGCGGTAGAAGTCGGACCTGCCCGACTACGTTCAGGCGGGAAAGAGGCAGGGGAGAAAGTTAAAGAAACTGCTAAGGAAACAGTAGAAAAGGCCGCTGATGCTATTAAGAAGATTTTACCTTTTGGGAATAAAGAGAAGAAATAAATGAATCAGGAAAACGCAAAAGGCTACACAGAATACCAAAAAAAGGTTATCAGGAATTTTTACGATAATAAAGACCTTCGCCTTGTGCAAAGGCTGGGAGAATTAGTCTCAAATTTATATCTGGAAACCAGTGAAAAGAAAAAGGAAACCGGATGGAAGAAGATAAAGAAGATGCTCACTGATTTAAAGGTGCATCCGGGTGAGGTGGAATATTTAACAAAAGGCAAAAACCTTTCTCTGATTTCAAAGAAACTGGATGAGGTGTTTTAAAATTTTGTTTTGCTATCGATTCAATAATGAAGTATTATGTGAATAGTACTTAGAGCCTTCCAACCCAAAAATAACAAGCCACAGAAAAGCTTTCCTGAAAATATACAGTATTCGGCCCTATTTCTTCCATTTGCAATAATATGGAGATAAAATGAATCCTGAGGATTATATTGGTAGAGAACAGACCTTCATAAAACATACTTTGCTTAGGGCCTACCTCGAACGCCTTTTTATGATCATCGGCCGATATGAAGAAAAAATTTCGTATGTTGATTGTTTTGCTGGGCCTTGGCAAGAAGGTCGTAATGACCTTCAGGATACCTCTATTGCAATTTCATTGAATATTATGAAAAAGTGCCAAGAAGGGCTAAGTCAGCTTGGTAAAAATGTTCAGTTCCGTGCTTTATATATCGAAAAAGACAAAGAAAGCTTTGAAAGACTTAAGTCATTCCTGGCAGATAGAAAAGAAAATGAAGTGGATGCTAAACCTTTACATGGTGAATTTCATGAACTTCGTGATGATATTCTTAAATGGTGTGGAGCAAAAGATTTTACCTTCTTCTTCGTTGACCCTACTGGATGGAGAGAGGCAGTAGAGATTCCAACTTTGCGTCCTCTTTTGCAGCGTCACAATTCAGAATTTCTTATAACTTTTATGTTAGACTTTTTACGACGATTTCATTGCCAATCAGAGTTAGAAGAACAAATGAAAGAAATATTTGGTGAGATCCTGGACACTTCTGAAATGACACCAGAACAAAGGGAAACACATTTTCTGAGAAAGTACCGTGAACATCTGAAAAGTGCGCAATTAAAAACAGGAGAAAGTTTACTTTCAGCTTATTCAAAAATATTGCATCCCTTGAAGAAAAGGACAATGTATGATATGGTCTATCTTACACGGAAGCCACTAGGCATAGTAGTATTTATGGAAGTATTAGGTAAACTGGAATATGTTCAGAAAGATTCTCGTGCTCAAGCACAACAGACACAACGCGTAGAAAGGACAGGCCAGCGGGAATTTTCTCTGAAATCAACAAATATAGAATATGATGAGGAAAATTTTAAGTTGTCTGAAGTTAAAGATTATTGGTTGAGTAAGTTATCATGTGAACCGAAACAATTTGGAGTTAAGGAATTTGCTGATATGATTGAAGAAACCGATTGGTTTATAAGTGATTTTCAGATAGCATTTAAAAAATTGCATGACGAAGGTAAGGTTGAGAATATTGATGCCAAAAACATTGAAAGGCGTAAAACTCTTTTTGTGAATTATAAAGCTAATTATAACCAAGGTGAATCTTTAAAGAAGATGAAATAACATGAGCACGCAAACCTCTATAGAATGGACTGAGGCAACCTGGAAT
>MHZA01000011.1 GCA_001828595.1 Planctomycetes bacterium RIFCSPLOWO2_12_FULL_40_19 | reverse complement strand
CGCAAGTGAGAAGGGTGTCCAGATTAAGCCAGTTTTCATCCGTATCAAGAGGAGTGTTTTTAAAGGAATCGTGACGGAGTATCGGCGTCCCATCAATTGGGTTCAGACGTACGTCGCATTCACCCCAGTTAATGTCAGATGCCAGAAATTGACGCAGTTTTGCTTCATCATTAATACCATACCATACAAATTGTACATGTTTTGTCATCCAAGTATTCATCATTTAACGTAATCCTCCAAATTATTTTTTATCAGCATTAATCTTGCAAAAGATTTGTTAAGTAACTAAAAACCTTTGTATTTCTATAATCAGCCAAAAAAGTCATGTCCTACACTAATGTGCACATAATATGATTTGAATGTTAACTGAGTATAAAGAAAAAATTAATTTTTGGTTAAGGGCAGGGAAAAACAACTTGATATTACATACTCATTGGCTTAAAATCTTGTATATCGGTTACTTACGAGTATATATAGTTGCTGCAAATAATTACCGCGCTTGGGCTGGATAATCTATGTTAGCCAAAACAACCAAACCGGAGCAGGTAACTAGCGATTCCCCAATATGAAAGGAGAAGATAAATGAATACGATTATACATGAAGGAATTAGAGATATGTCACGCATCGAGAAGATAAAGCTCATGGAGATTTTATGGGAGGATCTCAGTAGAGACGATGATTTTCAGTCGCCTGAATGGCATAAGGACGAACTAAGAAAAACTGAAAAGAGGTTGTCCGAAGGCTTAGAAAAGAAAATGGATTGGGAAATAGCAAAGAAAAAATTAAAGAAAAGGTTTGAATGAATATTCGGATTTTAAGTTCAGCGTTTGAATACCTTTCCAAAGATAGAGTATTTTATGAGAAATCTTCCTCGTAAAGCGCAAAGCGTCCTCTTAATGTAAAATAGACTCATATAAACCAACCCAAGCCACTCGTTCCAACTGGTGTGCTCCAGCGTATATGTGAATTCTGCCTCTAACGCCACGGCGCGGATCTGTCGTGCCATAGGTGGATTAAACAAAGTGAATCCACCTTTATTATCTGAAATGTCTTGGTTCGATCTGCAAGATTGAAACAGCACAAGCGTTGCGCAACCTAAAGGTTGCGGCTACGGGAATAGTTTAATATAGATACAAAGAAAAATTGAATGAAATTTATGAGAAGTGTATGGGCAGGGCTACGATAAACTTTGTGCCTGTTCCTGGGATGTTTTCGACATCTATCTTTCCATTATGCAGGAGTACTATATGTTTTACGATTGATAATCCCAAACCAGTTCCTCCCAGCTTTCTGGAGCGGGATTTGTCAACTACATAAAATCTCTCGAAAATACGGGACAGGTGTTCACGAGGAATACATATTCCAGTATCTTGTATTTCTGTTACTACTTTCTCATCCTTCTGGCTTAAAGATATTATAATCTCTCCGCTTTCAGTGTATTTAACCGCATTATCTATCAAGTTGATAAACACCTGTTCTAATTTAAAAGGATCAGCCTTGATAAGAGGCAAATCCTTGTCTGATTTAAATTTTAAAACCAGATTCTTTTCTCTTAACCTCTGATCAAATATCTTTAGAATATTTTCGATTAAACCCTCTAAATTTACGTCTTCGAATTCCAGGCTGCTTGATTCTTCTTCAAGCTCTGACAGTAGCAGTAAATCCTCAACAATATTTATGACTCTGTCTGTATGTCTCTTAATGATATTGAGGTAATGTTTATTTTCGTCATCGTTAGTAGTCTCCTCCAGGGTTTCTACAAATCCTTTTATTGCCGTAAGCGGTGTGCGTAATTCGTGGGACACATTTGAGACAAAATCTTTCTTTGTCTTTTCCAGATCCTTGATTTTTGTTATATCATGCAGGGTTGCTACTATCTCTTCTTTATTTGTGCAGAAAGTGGCGCTGCATAAATATGTTTTGTTATTTAATTCAATTTCTTCAACAATGCTGCTTCTCTCACCTCTAACCTTCTTTATCAATTCATCAAATTTGATCTTCCTTAAGACTTCCCAGTAAAATTTCCCTTTCACAGAATCATTCTTGACAATCTTTCTAAAGCTCTCATTATAGATTGTAATCTTTCCTTCTTTGTCTAATACACAAAGACCCTCTTTGATTGACGATATAATGCTGTCAAGTTCTTCTTTCTGGTAGGACAGTTGTGTAAATAAGTTTTTCATTTGATCTGTCATGTAATTAAAACTGTCCGCCAGTTCTTTTATTTCATCTCTGTTTTTTAAGTAAACTTTTGCATTAAAGTCTCCTTGGGCTACTTTCCTGGAAGCGTCGCCCAGTTCTTTAAGAGGCCGGGATAAATTACGGGAAAAAAGAAAAGCTCCCAGCAGTAACACAACTACAATAATCACTGCTATCTTAATAATAGTCATTTGCAGGTTGTTGAGCAGGGTATTTATCTCATTTAAGAACAGGCTTGCCCTTAAAATGCCGAAGACCTTTCCATTTATTTCAATCGGCACCGCAACATATAACATTTCTTCTTTCATGGTGGTGCTATAACGCAGCGATGTGCCGATACCGTCTCTTATGGCCTGCATTATCTCAAGCCGATTCTTATGATTTTCCATTATTGCCTGGTCTTTTTCTGAATCCGCTAAAACTATCCCGTCAAGATTTACGACTGTGATCCTTGTCTCTATCTGCCTGCCCAATTTCTTTATAAGGGTGTCCAACTCATCAATACGGTTGTTTTCAAGTAGTGGGGATATATTCAGCTTTAATGTAAGGCAAAGATTATTCAGGTCGCCGGTTAATGTATTTATATGATGATGCCTTATTGCTCTGAAAGAGAGGGGAAATGTTAAGGCGAGAGTTACAATAATAACTAACAGGTACCCGCCAAAAATTTTTACAAATATCGTTTTTTTCATTCTTCTAATTTATAGCCCACGCCCCTGATGTTCTTGATGAATCGGCCTGCCTTGCCTAATTTGTCTCTCAAATGTTTGATATGTACATCTATTGTCCTGTCTAACACAATCTTCTCATGCCCCCAGAGATAATCTAAAATATCATCCCTGGAAAACACCTTGCTCTTTTTTGATAGAAATAATTTTAATATCCTGAATTCAGTGGAGGTTAACTCAACTCTTTTACCTTCAACAAAAACTTCATATTTTTCAGTATCTATAATTAATATTCCACCGACATCTAATTTTCCTGATTCTTCAACCTTTAGTCTTCTTCTTAAGATTGCCTTTACCCTGGCAACCAGTTCTCTTGGCGAGAACGGTTTGGTAACATAGTCATCTGCACCAAATTCCAATCCCAGGATTTTATCTGTTTCCTCTCCCTTTGCCGTAAGCATAATAATAGGAATCGAGGAAAACTTATCTTCCTTTCTTAAGTATTTACAGATTTCAAGACCATCCGAATCTGGCAGCATCAAATCCAGAATAATAAGATCAGGAATTTGTTTTTCAATGAAACTGTAAAAACTCTCAGCATCAGAGAAGCCCTTGGTCTTAAACATTGCCTTATTGAGATGAATAGTCACCAATTCTACAATATCCGATTCATCATCTATTACGGCTATTAATTGATTCATCGAGTTCAATGGTTGTTGTTAAAAAATAAGATCATCCTATCAGGTTTTTAGCATCAATGCAGAGTAAATTCAACAAGTTTTAAAAAATATGGATTGAGACTGTTGGAAGCTTATGTGTGAATTATGAGAAGGTAATCATTATATTATCTTAACCATATATTATTTCTAATAGCCTGTAAGTTGGAAATATAGATTCTGAAGTAGTTAAATATTGACCACATTAGCGAAAATAATTCGTGCAGCGCATGCGTATTATTATTCCCGCATTTGATTTACAAATAAAAGATGGTATAAATTGGCAGATCATATTTTTTGATGTCAAATTAGAGGTTTAATATGGTTGTATGCGAAGGTAAGCTATTATATGATGGGCACTTAAAGAAGCATTGTATTATTTACTGTTTACTTAAAAATTAATGAAACTTTTAGTTGTGTATTACGGTTATAATACATATTAATTGGTATATATTGCAACTTTTCGCTTGAAAACTATGTAAATTTATATATAATTGCGAAAAATAAAAAGTCATTGGTATGTTATTTACGTAAAAGTGGAAATGTAGTTTTAAGTATTTTAATCTTTTCAGGATGTTTTAAAATGAGTAAGGAATTCTTAAAGCAATTAAAAAACCGACTTAAAGAAAGAAGGCACCATCTCTTGAAGGAGGTAAATCTGAGGTTAGGGGCGTTTAAGGACTCTGGCGGCTGCAGGCTTAGAGACACTGCAGATATAGCGTCTAACCTTATAGAAGATGAAATAGTAATGTCTATTGCACAAGGTGAAGCTAGAGAAATAGAACAAATAGATAATGCCTTAAGCCAAATAAAAAAGGGTAATTACGGTATATGTGAAGAGTGTGGCGCGAAGATAAACAAACAGCGCCTAATAGCCATACCCTTCGTAAACCTTTGTGTTAAATGTAAGGAAGCAGAAGAACGTGATGAAGGAATTGAAATTAACAGGGGGGGATATTACAAGATAGAGCCGGTTGAATATGGAGAATTTGAAATAGATGAAGAAAAAAGCAACAACATAAAACACAGTGAAAATATTGATATTAATCCGTATGACAATTAAATTATTTCTTTATGCCATAGTGGTGCATAATTCGTTGAAAGGTGTCTTTGATAAGCGCCTTTATTGTAACGGGGATCAATATAATTTGAAAAACAGGATTGATCGCCTGTATTAATATTTTTTTATAAGGAGCATCTCCTGTAACCATGTTCCATAGAAGTGTATTAAGATGATTCGCAATCCAGGAGCCTCTTCTGCTTTTAACGTATGATAGACGAGGCCTTACCAGCCAATTCTGTCTTGTAATAAAATCGCTGAGCATCAAAATTACTGTGCCAAGCAGATTATCCATCGCAAGTAATTTCTTTGCAGGTTTATAGTAATGAATGTCAAAGTCATCTTTTGAGATGCCGTGTTCAAATGCTGCCTGTGCCGCAATCTGTGAGGTTATATAGGCCGATTCCATCCCGTTCTTAAATATCCTTGTAATACTTGCATCGCCTACAATAACAAACCTGTCAGTAAATGGCTTCTTTGCATGTGAAAGTGTGATCTTCGGTATACACATACAGAATTTGTCAGGCACTTCCCAATCATGAGGCAGTTTCATGCGGACAACCGGGTGATTTACAAAATTGAGCATGTCCTTATTTGTCAAATCTCTGGTGCCTACCAGGCTTACAGTAACATAATTCCCTTTAGGCACCATCGATGCAAATCTGAATGGTTTCAGACCAAGCGCGAATACGTGTATATTATCATCAAAGGATTTCTTTATAAAAGTATCACTTAAGGGTATTTCCATTTGACAGGTCTGAATGGTTTTAGGCGGTATGTAACCAAAATTCAACCCTTTAATTTTATTAACTATTGTAGAATTAATACCAAATGCACCCACTACAAGATCTGCTTCCATCTCCTTGTATGAGGCACTCTTTCCATAGATTATAGTTGCAGGAGTGTTAATGTCAGAAGCCAGTCTTAACTCCTGAACAGGCTCATAGATTACGTTTGCACCCTGTTTAATGACATGTTTTAACAGGCAATCATCAAAGCTGTGACTTTCTGTATGGGTGCTATAAAGTGGGCCATTGCCGCGGTACACGGCCAATATACTACTTTTATCATTCGGTATTGGTTTGTATAGTTTGATGCCGTAATCTTTCGTTTGAAAATAATATCCTTTTATTTCCTGGCGAACTATACCTTCCGGCAACTCAATGCCGTCTTTTATCAGCTTTGCATGTAAAGAACTTGCAATTACGGCAGCGCTCATATTGCATCCTCTGGGACCTCTCCGGTTGAAATCCTTGCCATCAAAGATTGTTATCTGAATATTTAATCCAAGTTTTTTTGCATATCGTATAGCATCGTTTGCAAAGAAACTTCCCGCCGGACCACCACCGATTATGGCAATCTTTGAATTATCTCTTAATCGTAAACTGCTTCCAGTCATATCTGTTGTTATTACAGGGAAACCCATTCTTAAGCCGTAAATATATCAAAACCCTTACTGAGATTCTATCTTTATTCTGATCCGCATTTGCTTTTTAATGAGAGGCATGATAGAATTTCTCTTTTTAACGAGTAGGGATATCCGCCTATCAGTCTGGCGGACTCTCCAGGTTAAATGGAGAAAAGATATGACAGAAAAGATAATAATCATTGGTTCCGGCCCGGCTGGCTGGACAGCAGCAATTTATGCGGCCAGGGCAAACCTGAATCCAATTGTTTATGAGGGAGAACCGTCAAACATTATGGTGCCGGGCGGCCAACTTATGTATACGACCGAGGTAGAGAACTATCCTGGATTTCCTTCCGGTATACAAGGAACCGAGATGATGGACCTATTTAAACAACAATCCCGGAGGTTTGATACTCAGGTACTTACGGAAGATATTGTGTCTGTTGATTTCGGCGCACATCCTTTTCAGTTGAAGACTTCTGAAAACAACAAGGTTGAGGCTTTAAGCGTTATTATTGCTACAGGTGCAAGGGCAAATTGGTTAAATTTGCCGAATGAACAACGGCTTGCACATTCCGGAGGAGGAGTGAGCGCATGTGCTGTGTGTGATGGAGCGCTTCCAGCTTACAGGGATAAGGTGCTGGTAGTTGTTGGAGGCGGGGATTCAGCAATTGAAGAAGGTTTATATCTGACTAAATTTGCAAGCAGGGTCATTTTGATTCATCGTCGCGATAAACTCAGGGCAAGCCCAATAATGCAGGAGCGTGTCAAATCTAACCCAAAAATAGAATTCAAATGGAATTCTATCGTTATAGATGTTCTGGGAGACAAATTAATCTCAGGAGTGCGATTGCAAAATACCGTCAGCAAAGAGGAATCAGACCTGGACTGTGGAGGGTTGTTTATTGCAATTGGCCATACTCCGAATACTTCATTTCTTAATGATCAGGTTGAATTAGATGAGAAAGGTTTTATCCGTACTCCCCAATCATGGAGGACGGCAACAAGTGTGGACGGGGTCTTTGCCGCCGGTGATGTTATGGATCCTTATTACAAACAGGCGATCACTGCCGCCGGTACAGGCTGTATGGCGGCGCTTGAAGCAGAAAGATGGCTCACTCACAAGGGGTTGGTGTGAAATAAAACATAATTGAAACCGGAATTCCAGTGAAAGGACATAAGCCCTTCCTTTCGGAAGGAGTCTAGTTTTGGATTCCCTGAGAAAGCATGGCCTATTTTCGCAATTCCTAGATAAGCAGTTTTCGTTTCAGATAAAGTTCATATATACGGTAGAAGGTTTCCATCGAGTTGATATCTATCCATTCATCTATAGAATGTAACTCGCCAACTATGGGTCTGGAAACAATTACGGGAATGTTAAATCTCCCGATAAAGCGGGCATCACTTCCGCCATCTTCCTTTTCCTGGCTGGCAGGTTTTCCGGTTACTTCCTCGGTGACTGAAAAATAGAGTGGGTCAGGTGATAGGAGTGTCGGCTCTGCGCTGATTAATGTGCGTGCGTCAACTTCTTTACCTAATAAATTACGAACATGGTTTAACATGTCCTTTACGGTGTATGGAGATGGAAATCGTATGTCAAGAGAGCCTTCAGCTTCCGATGGTATGCGGTTGACGGTTTGATTCGGTGTTTTTACGATTGTGAGCGCACAAGTAGGGTGCCAATGGCCTTCGTCCTGCTTCAATGAATCAAAGTTTTTCCGTAGGCGGGCAGTCGCGTCAACAAGACGTTCCAAAGGGTTATTTCCCAACCATGGACGTGCTGCATGTGCGGAGTGTCCATCACACCGGATATTTAGATGAAGTATCCCTTTTTCTTCCACAGTTATTTTATTCAAAGAACCTCCGTCAGGTATCATAGCCACGTCGCACCTGAGTCCGACTTCATCAAAGAGAAAGCGCATACCC
This sequence comes from Planctomycetes bacterium RIFCSPLOWO2_12_FULL_40_19, assembly GCA_001828595.1. Lineage (GTDB taxonomy): Bacteria > Planctomycetota > Brocadiia > Brocadiales > Scalinduaceae > Scalindua. The sequence continues at coordinate 3,702 of MHZA01000011.1, read as the reverse complement.
GACTCTCCACCGCGCTCTTCATCAGACGTAATAGCCAATCCAAGTGGAAGGTTGTCATATTGCGCATGTAAATTTCTGAAAATCTCCATAAGGATTGCCAGAGGGCCTTTCATATCTGCAGACCCTGGGCCGATAATTCTGCCATCAGCTATATGTGAACGGTAACTATGGACGTCAGAGTGTGTAATGACGTCCAGATGTCCACAGAGTAGCACTTTAGGCTGGTCTAAATTTCTAGGAAGGACAACTAACGAAGGTATATCACAGTGATAATGTTTTTTTACAGCAATATTGTCAAGTGATTCAACGTGATTGATAACAAACTCAAAACATCGCTCAATATCTTCCGGGCGGGATGCGTCGCTGGGAATCAGTATTAAGTCCCTTGTCAGAGCTACCAGTCTTTTCTGTAAATCTGTAGAAGTTTGTGTCATAGCTTTCTTTTTTTAATTAAGCTGAACGGGAATATTTAGTTAATTTATTGCCAGGAATTTCAATATTGGTATCAATTTAGTCCTTTGCAATTGAATAAAAGGCTAAAGTCGTGCCCAAGGCAGATCCGCCGATGGCGCGACCTTAACTCCGGCGGAATTCAGGCTTTAGCCTTTTATAAACATTAGGGTTAAAAACATTGTGATTTTAGATTTTATTTGTAATTCGCAAATCTAAATGCATAATTGAGTGAAAACCGCTGTTTTGCAAAGAACTAAATTGTTACCAATATTGATTACACTTCGACTTCGCTCAGTGTGACGTCATTCTCCGCCTGGGCGGACGGACGAGCGGCGTCGGGGAATCTAACTTGCCAAGCAATATTATAAATTAACAAGATAATGATTATCAATGAGAAAGTCAGGGTTAAACATGGTTTTGTAAAGAGGCCGGCAGACTGGCCGCATGGCTCTTTTGGAACGTCTGTCAAACGGGGTTACTATGAGAGAGACTGGGGTTGCGATGAGCCTGTGACCATTAAGAGAGTGAGTTTGTAAAAAAATGAATATCTCTTCCAGAAAGACATCTATAGGCTTATCTATAAAGTGTAAATTACTCCTGTTTACACTCTGCATTTCACTTATACCAATTGCCTCAATTACAACGTTATATTACATAAATGCCCATAACATCATAAAGCAACATAAACTGGATGACCTGACGGCAATTGCTGAGTCCAGGAAGATTCATATCATGTCATTCCTGGAAGCAAAAAAGGACAGGGCCTTGGATTACAGCACAGACGGGTTTATAAGAGAGAAGCTCGAGACGATCAATCACGGTGACTTTTACAGCAAAAAAGAGGCTGTCATTGCCCTGAATAGACACCTTTCTGTGAATAAAAAGCCGATTGACCATCATATTATTGCAATAAATATTGTGAACCGATACGGCAAGATTGTAGCGTCCACCAATGAAACATTGATCGGGCGGGACATCCCCGACCAAGAAGCTATTGCAAAAATTATGGACAAAATCTACGATAAACCTTGTATTAGCCAACCATACTACACTCCTCTACTGAATACAAAATGCATTGATGTTTCTGCACCCATTATCTCCAGCGGTAATGACGAGGTATCAGGCATCTTAATCAATCATTACGAACTGTCCATACTGAGCGATATTACAACGAACCGGGTTGGGCTTGGAGAATCGGGAGAGATATATCTGGTCAATAGTGACAGGATTATGATAACCGAATCGAGATTCATAGAAGATGCTCCCCTCAGGCAGGTAGTGGATACCGAACCGGTTCAAAAAATTCTCGAACATGGCGCTACAATGACCGGTGTCTATCCTGACTACAGGGGTGTGCCTATAGTCGGCTCTTCTATGTATATGCCAGAATATGGGTGGATACTCCTGGCGGAGAAAGATAAGGCAGAGGTCTTTGCTTCTATAAGGGTGCTGGATATCATTGCCATGATCGTGGGAATCACAAGTACTGCTGTAATTATCGGTGTGGGCATTGTCTTTGCCGTTTCATTGTCGAGGCCCATTAGAAAACTGACGCATGCAACTGAGAGGCTTGCAGACGGAGATTTGGGACATAAGGTCGAGTTGTCCCGAAAAGACGAAATAGGCATTCTGGCCGATTCCTTTGATACAATGCGTATACGGCTTGGGAAATTATTGAAGAGTATTGAAGAGGGCAAGAAAGAGTGGGAATCAACGTTTGATTCAGTAAGAGACATAATTGCCCTCTATGGTAAAGACCAAAGATTAATCAGATGCAATAAGGCTTTATTGGAAGGGCTTAATGTAAAATCTGAAGAAATTATCGGGAAGAAATATTTTGAGATTTTCAATCAAATTAAGAAAGAGGATTTAAGCAAATGTGCAGTAATGGAGATGGCTGAAATTATGAAACCCGTTACAAACGAGATAGAAGTACTCTGTTTGGGAGGTATTTATAGTATCTCAAGCTTCCCCCGTTTTGATAATAATGGTGAATTTGTTGGTACTGTTCAAATCATGAAAGATATCACCGAGCGCAAGCAGTTGGAGATACAATTCCGATCTGTTGTTGATAATTCCTCGGACGGAATCATTGTCATTAATGAACAGGGAATTATCCGATTATTTAACCCAGCGGCAGAGAGGTTGTTTGGCTACACCGTTGCCGAGGTCACCGGCCAGAACATCAAGATGCTGATGCCGGAACCCTATCACAGTGAGCACGACGGCTATCTCCACCGCTACATCAGTACAGGCAAGGGTTACATCATCGGTATTGGACCGCGCGAGGTAGAGGGTTTGCGCCGTGACGGCGCCACATTCTCGATGGAATTATCGGTCGCCGAGATGCATCTGGCAGAGAAGCGCATGTTCGTAGGTATTATGCGGGATATCACCAGGCGTAAAGCGATGGAAAAAAATATAAGGGAGTCATACAAAATGGCATCTCTCGGGACGCTGACGGCAGGCGTATGCCATGAGGTGTTGAATCCTCTGAATATCATTTCATCTTATACTCAGTTATTGCTGACGGATACAAAAGAGGGTTCAGAGACAGAACAGGACTTGAAAAAGATTTTGGAGGAAGTTGGCCGTATCGTCAGGATTACAGACAATTTGTTGAGGTTTTCAAGGAGGGAAAAGCTTGAAACCGGAGAGGTTGAGATAAACAGTTTATTAGAAAAAACAATATCCATCGTTGAGCCTGAGATAAAGTTAGAAAATATAAAATTATTAACGAGGTTTGAAAAGGGACTGCCAGAGATTATGGCAAATAGTGATGAATTAAGACAAGTGTTTTTTAATTTGACAATGAATGCGAGGGATGCCATGCCAGAGGGTGGAAAGTTAACAATTAGTACACAAAGTATAGAAAAGCGAGGAAAACCATTTGTGAGTATAAAATTTAAAGATACAGGCGGAGGTATTTCGGAAGAAAATCTTAATAGTGTGTTTGATCCATTTTTCACTACAAAGAAGGAAGGCAAAGGAACCGGCCTTGGCTTGAGTATATCACATGGGATCATAGAAAATCATGGCGGAGAAATAAGTGTAAATAGTAAAGAAGGGAAAGGAACAACCTTTATAATTGATTTGCCGGTTAAAGGATTAAAGGATTGAAGATTAGCTTTGCTTCAGAATGAAAAGAGTAATTGATAAGGAAGGAGGCTTGATATATGAGTAAGATACTGGTTGTAGATGACGAGGTATGGGCATGTGATCCGATTAAGAGGTTTCTGGAAAAGAAGG
>MHZA01000010.1 GCA_001828595.1 Planctomycetes bacterium RIFCSPLOWO2_12_FULL_40_19 | reverse complement strand
GCCTTAAGCTCATTTGACCATTTTTCAATAACAGTAGATAAATCCTTCTTGTTTACTACAAAAATAATCTCTTTTACTCTTTTCAGTTTATAAAATTTTTCCAGTGTATAAAAAAAAACGGGTTTTTCGCCTATCATTATAAATGGCTTTCTTACATCTGTCCCCATACGGAGGCTAAGGCCTGCAGCGGGTATTATTACAGAAACATCTGCTTTCATCATACCCTTTCATAAGGATAAAAAAGTTTCAAATACTCGTCCTGGGCAAATCTATCAGTCATTCCCGCTATATAATCACAGACACCCTGATAAAGCCCCGCCGCCTCTATCCATTTTTGATATTCAGGCGGAAGCTGCATAGGGTTTTCAACAAATGTTTTGAACAACTCTTCAACAAACCGCTTTGCTTTATCGGCCATTCGCACAACCCTGTAATGGCTATATGCGTTTTCCTGTAAGAATTCCTGCAATTCACGTTTCTTTTTCGATATCTCAGGTGAAAAGGAGACCAGGCTTTCTTTACTTTTTTGTACATCATCAGTTGTTTTTATCTTCATCTTTTCAATCATTATTTGCGTATGCTCAATCAGATCAGTAACCTCCAGATCTATTAAATATTTTATAGTATGAAAATTTTCTATTTCTTTATTTAGATTATTATACTGTTCCCTGATCTTTTCTTTGGCATATCTCCATAATTCAACTTTTTCCAGACCGTTTTCTGTAATCAGCCCTGCTTTTAAACTATCATCTATATCGTGATTGTCATAGGCAATCGAATCAGCAATATCTACTATTTTTGCTTCAAGAAGAGGTTGTTTAGTTAAATCAAATTGCGTAAACTTTGGATCATCAGATAGCATTTTATGCTTTGCGATTGATTCTCTCACCTCCCATGAAAGATTCAAACCGGAGAATTGTGAATACCGCTTTTCCAGTATATCCACAACGCGTAAACCCTGAATGTTGTGTTCAAAGCCGCCATGATCCTTCATCAATATTCTGAGGGCGTCTTCTCCCGAATGCCCAAACGGTGTATGGCCCAGGTCATGTGCAAGGGCAATTGCCTCTGAAAGGTCTTCATTCAAACATAATGCCCTTGAAATACATCTGGAAATTTGAGCAACCTCTATCGTATGAGTGAGCCGTGTACGATAGTGGTCTCCCTCATGATTTACAAAGACCTGTGTTTTATATTCTAATCTTCGGAAAGCTGTGGAATGGATAATCCTGTCTTTGTCCCTCTGGTAAACACTTCTGTATGGATGCTCCTCCTCCGGGTATACTCTACCACGCGTATTCATGCTTCTCATAGCATAAGAAGCTAAGTAACTGCCTTCCCTCTCTTCCAGCCCTTCTCTTGTCAACACTTTGAATATGCCTCTATTTAAAATTAAAAATAATCTTTCAGCTCAAGATACAAATCGTCGAGTGATTGGGATATTACCTTTGTATCTGAAATAACGGGCATAAAATTTGTATCGCCTTTCCATCTTGGCACAATATGTAAGTGTATGTGACCTTCGACTCCTGCCCCGGCAACCTTTCCAAGGTTTATCCCCAGGTTGAAACCATCCGGATTCATTTTTTTGTTTAAGACATTTTTCATGTCTCTTGTCAATGTCATAAATTCCAGCATCTCCGAGCTGCTTAACTTTGACAGGTCATCTTTATGCAGGTTTGGCGCCACTATTAAATGGCCGTTATTATATGGATATTTGTTGAGAATACAAAAACACTCTTTGCCCCTGTACAAAACCAGATTCTTGAGATCTTGATTGCCCTTTACTGCCTCACAGAAAAAACAATTTTCTTCTTTCTTACTCAAGATGAATTCCTTGCGCCAGGGCGCCCATATATTTTTCATAGAAGTTAAGACCTCGGCAACTTTCTTTGATATTAGCGTAAGAGTGGGCATCGCCCATCAAAAACGTTCTGTAATTGTAAACGAACTAGTGGGCAATGCCAAGCTACAGTAACCTGTCCTGAAATAGGTTGACACATAATGTGGATTTGTTTCGCTTCCACCCGGATGACTCGGTCGCCAGCTCGATCCGTCCCCGCCAGAACGGATTTGCCGGGCTGGCGAACGGCTTATCCGGGCAGGCATGCATGCATTCCTGGAAGGACTGGTAATCCACCTTACATTGGAATTTGCGAATTGGGAAATCCCTTGATCCTTAAATTCCTCAAGATTTATAATTCCCGTCTGAGGCTGACCTAGAGTTGCTCACAGGGGTGACTTTAGAGGCCGACTTGTTAGGGTTAGGTATTTTACTGTAAAAGGTATGTCGGGTTTACGGGCACTCCGTGTAGAAATATCTTAAAATGAAGTTTGTCCTGTTTTGCCCTTCCGGTACTGCCGGCATTCGCAATTGTCTGTCCCTGTGTAACGCTGTCTCCTTTTTTAACAAGAATCCTGGAGTTGTAAGCGTACCATGTGTAAGAGCCGTCATCATGTTGAAGCACAACAACCTTGCCCCATCCATCCGGCCTGTCAGAGGTCAGCGCAACCACCCCTCTTTTTGACGCCTTCACCTCCTGCCCGTTAAAAGCCTGAATATCGATTCCTTTATTTTGATAACCATCTACCCATTTATCAAAATCATATAATATTTTACCACGTAAAGGCCATATAAATGACTCATTTGTATTTCGCTCTGGTGGTAAAGTTGCCTGCGAAGTCACTTCCCTCGTGCCCGTAATACCGCCTGCCGGTATCATTAATTGTTGTCCCGGTTTTATATTTGCAACATTTTCGATATTATTAATTCTTATAATGTCGTCGGGGGATACACCATGATTGTACGCTATTCGCCATATAGTATCACCCTTCTTAATCGTATATCCTGTAGACTTTGCAGATTTCGAAGTAGTTGTATCAGATTTTAAGGAGTCTAATTCCTTTTTTAATCTTGGAGGAGGGTTTATACTTGTTCTGTGGCTTGTAGCACATCCTGTAATCATATTCATGATTAAGAAAATAATTACAAGACAGCCAAAACCCTTTGATGCTGAAAACCTCATTAATTTATTCCTTAAATTTTTATTTGTATAGAGCGGGCGATGGGATTCGAACCCACGGCACCCAGCTTGGGAAGCTGGTATTCTACCACTGAATTACGCCCGCTTTTAGTTTGTTTGATAATTGATAAAGGATTATATCTATCCAAACTTTATCATGTCAAGCCTTATTGTATCTGTATGCTTGCTGTACATCGGAAGTAAGGGACGAACAGCCGTTCTCCCCTACAACTTACGTTCACGGCAAGATAGATTATAGTGCGCATTTTGCGCCCTGGTATGAATTGCGATGTTTTAATTCATTGGTAATTGCAGCAAAAACCTCACCTTTGGTTGAATTCCATACGGGTGAAATTAAGAAATCTCCATGTGTATCTCCTACTAACCTCTGTATGACTATGTCCGGAGAAATCCTTTCCAGAAAGTCACAGGCAAGCGAGACATACTCTTCCATTTTCATTGTTTTTATGTCACCCTTAAAGTATTCACCGGCCATTGCGGTGTTCTTCGCAATATATAGATGGTGGAGTTTTATTCCATCAATGCCGATAGCAGAGACGGTTCTGGCAGTCTCCATCATATCATTCCAATTTTCTCCGGGAAGGCCGAGGATAACGTGAGCACAAATCTTTATGCCTTCCTTATTTTTCGTACGCAATACAGCATCTTCGAAGGCCTTGTAATCATGCCCGCGGTTCACTAATTGTAATGTACGGTCATGGATTGACTGTAAACCATATTCAACCCATACATGGTATTCTTCAGTATAGCTGTGAATAAGATCCAGGATTTCATCGGTGATACAGTCGGGCCTTGTACCTATAGAGAGGCCGATTACATCCTTGTTTAACAAGGCTTCATCATATCTGGCCTTCAGCGTGTCAACGTCGGCATACGTGTTCGTAAATGCCTGAAAGTATGCAATGAATTTCTCGGCGCCGTATCTTCTTTTTAAAAATTTAATGCCATCTTCAACCTGTTCTTTTATGGGCGCAATTGTTTCACGGACGTTAGGGCTGAAGCTCTCATTGGCACAGTAAGTACATCCACCGACTCCTGCCAATCCGTCCCTGTTAGGGCATGTGAAACCGGCATGAATTGAAATTTTGTGAACCTTAACGGGGAAATTTTCCCTTAGAAAATAACTGAATGGATAATACCTGTGCGTCTTTAACCATGTTTCTTGTGTTGTGATTGTAGTCATTCTATATAATCTATCAGGTAGAAATTTGGTGTCAAAGGAAAAAGGATATTAACTCAATCCAGGGATTTCAAAATTTCTTAATCCTTAAATTTCTCTATTACTAAACGTGTAATATTGTGATATATTTCTTGAAAGGAATGAGAAATTAACAACCAGGGTATTGGCAGGTTTTTAGGGAACAAACTCTCCTGTATAACAACTTAATATGAACTTAAAACAATTGATATGATATGCAGTTTTTGTTGAAGTTAAGATTGTTTCTCGAAATCGCTAATAATTCGCAGGTTTTATGAGCTAAATAATATTGGCATTTGGATTCTGAGCCTTCTTTATATTTTTTATTCTCCTGCTCGCTTCACGACGACGTTTATCAGAAGGTTTCTCAAAATAAGCATAACGTTTTGATTGATTTATTATGCCTTCCTTGTCACACATCTTTTTAAATCTTCTAACAGCCTCACGCAAGCTTTCATTCTCAGAAATCTGAATTTTTGCCATATAAAAACCAACTCCGTTCCTATTTAAAGTTAAAATGCCATTTAAGTGCATTATAGTATATATAAACTCAAAGACCGTCAAGAAAAAAGTTAACATTATGACAAATATAGTACTTGTGAAAGTCTGGGAATAACTATATGTTGTAATAACTTCATGAAATAGCCCCATATATAGCAGGTTGTGGGCTAATCACACGGCTTGAAAAAATAACACTCAAACTACTGCCTATGTCCTCTTAAACTGTTTCTCAAGTTCAGACATTTTAAATTCAAGTGTTGTAGGGCGGCCATGTGGACAAAAATCAGTGACAATATCATTTTTCCTTCGTTCCAGAAGCGACTGGATTTCTTGTGAGGTCAGTCGCTGGCCTGCCTTTACGGCGCCTTTACAAGCCATTATTTTTGCAATTTTCCTTAAAATATTATCTGTTTCACCTTTAATTTCATCACTATCAATTTCTTCGAGAACGCTTTGGATAAGCCCATGAAAATCTAAATTCTTCAAAATTTGAGGATGCGTGCGAATAGCTGTCGTACTCTTGCCAAATTCTTCTATCTCTAAACCCAAGGTACAAAATTCATTTCTGAGACTCATAATGGTAACAAAATCACGAGGCGTTAATTCTATTAACTCCGGAATTAACAGTTTTTGTATTGCGAGTTTTGACGATTTAATACGTTCCCATATCTCGTGGTAAAGGATAATCTCGTGCAGGGCGTGCTGGTCAATTATATTTAAGCCATCGGCTGTTTCTTCAACTATGTATGAGTTATGTACCTGTATGCAGGAAGTAAGCCTGCTTTCCCGTTTGAATAAACCTTCATTTTCTGAAGATGGCAAATGTGTCTGTTTATGTTCGTCTTTGCGGCAAGGGGCTTCTTTGTCCAGAGACCTTGAAAAGAAATCGGACATGGATTTCATCACAGTTTCTTTCTTTTCATTCAATGATACCCCCTCTCCCTGTTTTTGTGGGATTCCGGCATTACCATCAGGCACACTTCTTCCGGTAACAGTCACGGGTGAGGTCTCTATGCCGGTATAATTATGCCTGCCCGTAAACTGAAGCGGAGAATGAAATTCCGTCTGCATAAGGGCTGAATGTATTGCGGAATATAACTGGTCGTGGATAAGCCCCGTATTCTTAAACCTGACTTCAATCTTCGTCGGATGCACATTAACATCCACGTCACTGCTATTGATCTGAAGATTCAAAAAGACAATGGGAGACCTTCTTGACATCAAAAGGTTCTGGTAGGCAGAATTTATCGCATGGGAAATTATATTATCCCTGATATACCTTCCGTTAAGAAAGATAAACTGCATCTTTGTATTTGGACGATTATGTGTAGGCGGCAGAATATAACCGTATATAGCGATGTCAGGTTCTTTCAGATTTATGGTGATAAGGTTTTTGCCTATTTCGTTCCCGAAAATAGTGGTTATTCTTTCCTTGAAATCTTTGGCAGTTGGAAAATTTAAGGTTTTTTTGCCATTGTGGGTCACATTGAAATGTATGTTTGGGTATGCCAGTGCAAATCTTGTAACCATTTCTGATATATGTGCCATTTCAGTTTGTGTGCTTTTAAGGAATTTGCGTCTGACAGGAGTATTATAAAACAGGTTATGCACATCAATCTGTGTACCCTCAGGCGATCCTTTTTCTTTAACCTTATTAAGATTTCCTCCCTCAATCTTGATTTCTGAGCCGATTAATGCATCCTTTGTACGGGATATTATCCTTGTCTGTGAAATTGCCCCTATGCTTGGGAGAGCTTCACCCCGAAACCCCAACGTTTTAATCGAAAAAAGATCTTCATCGCTTCTCAATTTACTCGTGGCATGACTTAAGAATGCTATCCCGACATCATCTCTATCCATTCCAATACCATTATCAGAAATCTTTATGAGTTTCTTACCGCCATCCTCCAGTTGAACCTCTATAAGCGTTGCACCGGCGTCAATAGAATTCTCAATCAGTTCTTTTAAAACAGAAGCAGGACGTTCAATGACCTCACCCGCAGCTATTTTGGTTACAACGGTTTGTGGTAAAACCTTTATGCTAGCCATTTGATCTTTTCCTTAAAGTCTTCCATAAAGTTCCTGTACCTTTCTCCCTTATAAGATATGTGGATATATCTGGACGTTTGACCTACTGTTTCAATCGTAATTTTTATGAAATCATCTGGCAGGCATTCCATTACTTTATCAGCCCATTCAACAATTGATATGCCATTACCCCAGAAAAATCCCACACAGTCGATGTCGTACATTTCATCAGGCGATCTCAACCTGTATGCATCGAAATGATATATCGGTACCCTTCCCATATATTGTTTTACTAACACAAAACTCGGGCTTGTTACCTCTTTTCTATCCTTCACGCCCAGTCCTTCTGCAATTCCCTTTGTTATATACGTCTTACCTGCGCCTAATTGTCCTATAAGCGCCACTACGTCACCTGCCCTAAGAAGAGAACCAATCAAATTTCCAAGTTCGATTGTCTGTTCAACTTCTCCGGTTTCAATGCGGACAGAATTATCGGT
>MHZA01000009.1 GCA_001828595.1 Planctomycetes bacterium RIFCSPLOWO2_12_FULL_40_19 | reverse complement strand
GCAAAAGGAGAGGGGTCTAGAAATTGTTGTTCCAGGATAAAACCTAACGTAAAGGTAGCTCCGGTTTCTAAAAGTTTTTCTGTTGTGGCATTTAATGTATTTCTATCTCGTCTAAAATCTGATAATTGGCCACCAAAACCAATCTGCAATTGACTATTGGAAGGAACCTCAGAATCTTCGGTTTCCCCTGTAACTTTCAGAGTGGGATCAAACCCGGATTTCGCAACAGTAATATCTTTATCTTTAATCAACGGATCTATCTTTGCAATTCTTATGTCATAGTTATTCTTTAAAGCAAATATTATACTATCCTTTAATGTCAGATTTAGGAATTTCATATCTTTCATGTTAAACTCAACATCAGGTTTTTCCTCCTCTGTATAGTCTTCTATTGCCTCTATTTTGTCTGCAGGAGCCACGTTCAGTATCTCTCTAAGAGCTTCCATATAAACATTCTTTGCTTCCGCATTGATCTTTGCATACATTAATATATTCAGGATAAAAAGTATCATTAATATATTTTTTAGTTTAAAAAGCATTTCAAATTTATTGGCCCTTAATGAGGGCCATTGCCTCGGCCCTTGTAGCCGGATTTTTCCTGAATATCCCTCTTACCACTGATGTTTGGGCAATACTGCCTGCTTTCTTTACTCCCCTCATGGTCATACAAAGATGCTCAGCTTCTATAATCGCCATTACGCCTTTTGGTTTAAGGGCTTTCATAATTGCATCAGCTATAGCCGTGGTAAGCCGCTCCTGTACCTGCAATTTCTTTGCCTCAGTCTCCACTACCCTCGCAAGCTTACTTAAGCCTGTCACCCTGGAACCATTTGGTATGTATGCAACATGCGCTTTCCCGACAAAAGGCAGCAAATGATGCTCACAAACAGAAAAAAACGGAATATTCTTTAATAAAACGATTTCATCGTGATCTTCAGATTTTAAAACCTTAATCTCTTTCCCCGCATCCACACCTATACCGGCAAATATCTCTTCACACATCTCGGCAACTCGTCTGGGGGTATCCTTGAGGCCTCCACGTTTCGGATCTTCGCCTATCCCCTCAAGAAATAACTTAACACCCTTCATTATCTTTTTTTTGTCCATTTTACTCACAAGTTAAAAGGCTAATGTCTAAATTCCGGCATAGCTAACTTTAATGGAATTTACCCTTCCCGCCCGTACCGAACGGTACCTGCCCGAATAGGTACCCGTCCGAACGTCGTAGACGGGCGGGCAGGCGGGCGTTCGGGCGGGTTAGGATTTTATCTTAAGGCATTCCAAAAAAACGGTTTTTGAAAACCGCAAGATTTTGGCTATTTTACTATAACATCCTTTGCGTTCTTTGCGCCTGGTTTATTCTAGTCAAGTAGCAAGCTTTGCGGTGACTTTAAACCGTTACAATTTCCAAAAGACTAAATTGATACAAAAAATGTAAAAATCCTCTGAATTGATTTACTATATATCAGTAATTTTTGTTGTCAAGAATCAAATCAGGCCATACTCTATCAACACTTTTTGAAGTTGTTTCTCATGTTCATCACTCATCTTACAGAGAGGTAATCTCATCTCACCATTTATTCTGCCAAGCAATTTCATCGCTGTTTTTACTGGAATAGGATTTGTCTCTATAAACATAGCCCTGCATATCGGGAAAAGACTCTTATGCATTTTCTGAGACTTCTCTAACTCGCCATTGAGAAAACTTGAAACCATTTCAGAAACCTCTCCAGGAAGAATGTTTGCCACAACAGAAACAACGCCCTTGCCGCCAACAGACATTATGGGAAGAGTCAGAGAATCATCTCCTGATAATACCGTAATATCGCATAGATTGAGAATCTGACTAGTTTGATCAATGTTGCCGCTTGCCTCTTTGATCGCTACGATATTTTTCATCTCATAAAGTCTGGCCACCGTCTCGGGAGAGATTGAGACGCCCGTCCTGGAAGGAACATTATAAATAATTATTGGAATATCTACGGCATCTGAGATAGACTTGTAGTGTTCATAAAGACCCTCCTGTGTAGGTTTATTATAATAAGGAGTAATCATTAATGAGCCATCGGCGCCTGCTTCTTTCGCATGTTTGGTTAAACTCAATGCCTCACTCGTACTATTAGAGCCGGTTCCGGCTATAACGGGTATCCGTCCTTTTGCTATTTCAATCACTTTGCCGATAACTTCTCCGTGCTCCTTGTGTGTCAAGGTGGGAGATTCACCGGTTGTTCCACAGGGGATTATAGCGTTTGTGCCATTTTCGATATGATATTCTACCAGCTCGCCAAGCTTATCATAATCTACCAATCCATCTTTAAATGGCGTAACCAAAGCAACTATTGATCCGGTAAACATAAATCTAATGCCCTCTTTTCAATTCAGTTTCTACGGTGGAAGATACTCAAAAGTTTTGTTTTATAAGGTAATGTTTATATATGAGATCCTTCATTTCTTTTACTGCTCTTTTAAGCCCAACAAAAATTGCTCTTGAAACTATGCTGTGTCCAATATGAAGCTCTTCTACATCCAAAACCTCAACAATCGGGCCGGTGTTCTTGTATGTCAGGCCATGGCCTGCATTCACTCTTAAGCCTGCATCCTGCGCAATCTTTACACCTTCCTGTAATATTTTCAGTGTTTCGGCAGTTTCTTTTTCACTCTTGGCATTAGCATAATTTCCTGTATGAAGTTCAATTGACTGTGCTCCAACCGCACCAGATGCAATTATTTGGTCTTTATCAGGGTCTATAAAAAGACTTACGTATATGTCATTATCTTTGAATCTTTTAATAATATCCGTAAGTAGTTTTTTTTGTGAAGTAACAGACAGTCCGCCTTCTGTAGTAACTTCTTGTCTTTTTTCAGGCACAAGGGTCACTTGCTCAGGTTTTACCTTAATGGCAATATCAATAATTTCCTGAGAAGTTGCCATTTCCAGATTCAGCTTGGTAAAGACTGTCTGACGTAGCAAATCAAGGTCTCGGTCCTGGATATGCCTTCTATCCTCTCTGAGATGTACTGTTATAATGTCAGCTCCCCCCAATTCCGCAAGCCCTGTAGCCGTTACCGGGTCAGGTTCATACGTCAACCTTGCCTGCCTTAATGTGGCAACATGGTCAACGTTAACACCCAATTTAATCATAGTTGTATACAATAAACATTTCTTGCCAAAATATCATTTCGTTTCTACTATCGGCTCTACAATGTTAACATGAGCCTCGGGCAGATTTCCTTCTATTTCCAGTCCCTCAGGAATATTACAAATAACCGTTTGATTGTATGGTCCGGGAGGGCTTAATGAACTGACATCTATATATGCCTTGATATCTTTTGAACTCAACATGTCCAGAATTAACCTTGAACCTTTCAGGCTCAAGTTAATATATTCCTCCTTGAGCTTCACCTGAAAACCGTATTTGACAGGATGAAATACATTTACCTTAACTTTTTCAAATGTCTTAATACCCCTTTGTTCTGATATCTGAAACCACACATTTACTCTTTCCTCACACTGAACTGGCACAGAAACATATTTGCCACCCTTTGTAACAGATACACTATCCTCTATGTCTACGGTCCATGGAAATGTCCTGTTTTGATCGCTGGTTATTCCGCTCATATCTATTGGACTTGTATTAATCGCAGCAGCCTCCTTAAGTATATTTACAGGACCTGTTACAAGAACTCTGCTGGGATAAAAGAATTCGCTGGTTATTTCATATCCAATTGCAGGAACCCCCTTTTTCTGTATCTGTACTTTAATATATTTACTCTCTAATCTGCCAAGCGTAATTTCAATTTCGTTGGGAACTATTGAATTCAATCTTATCTCTTGCGGAAAATTAAAATTTCTCCTTGTTAAATGGATAGTCTTTTTATAATTATCATCATCTACAACACCTATATCAGGCATATCAAATCTTGCTTTAATTTTCTCGTCCTTAATCATATCGGAAATCCTCTCAATAGTATTCTGAGGACCACTTAAGCCAACAGTTACCATATCACTGCTGGTGTCCAGTATAGTCAGGCCGGGAGGAGCATTAATTGTTAACTGGATATCTTCTTTAATATCACCGGTATGTCTATTGATAGCATAAATCCAGAGTGCAATGGCCATTATCAGGGCCATACTCTTCGCTCTCAAATTACTAAAAAAGAGGTTTTTCAGCAAGTCTAACTACTCCGTGTATCTTTAACTGTCCCGGGCGTCGCTTCTTCTAATACTCTTCTTAATTCATCCTGAGTAATGTCTTCCTTCAAGTTTCCTCCAACTGAAATGGATACCAATCCTGTCTCTTCAGAAACAATAATTGAAATCGCATCAGTTTCTTCTGTAATTCCAATACCAGCTCTGTGACGCGTGCCACAGGTTTTTGATATGTTATCATTTTCTGTTAACGGAAACAGGCAGCCCGCTGCGGCAATTTTCAATTCTTGAACAATAACTGCACCATCATGAAGTGGTGTCCCCGGCCAGAAAATTGTATTTATAAGATCACTTGAAATGTTAGAATTTATCCTTATGCCGCCTTCAATATAATGATCCAGTCCATCCTCTCGTTCTATTGTTATCAGACCTCCTATTTTGTTCTTAGACAAATTTGTTACAGCTTTTACAATCTCCTTGGCAACTTGTATCTCCGACTTCACAAACATTCTGAAAAATGGGCTATGCCCCAATTTAATAAGCGCACGCCTGAATTCCGGTTGAAAAAGTATAATTATCGGAATAATAAAAACCGGTAAGAATTCAGTAATAAGCCAGTTAACGGTATAAAGCTCAAGCTTCTTTATAAAAAACATTATTACTATGGATATTATAACCAACGTAAAAGCCAAACCACGGAGTATGCCTGCCCCGCGCGTTCCCTGTATAATTCTCAAAATTGTATATAAAAGTACAAATATTATAAATATTTCACCACATGATTTTATTATCATCCATCCGCTTAGATTTTCAAAAAATCCGAAAAATGTATCTATCAAGCTTTCTCCTTACAGTTTGTCAATTCTATGGCTCTATACAACTTGATAACCTGAACAGTCTCTTTTACATCATGAACCCTGACAATATTTGCACCCTTTGTTACGGCAATTACCAGTGTCACTAATGTTCCTACAAGCCGGGAATCTAATTGCGAAATGTTATTGTTATCCGAAAGCTCAAGCACTTTACTAATAAAAGACTTACGGGAAGCGCCTACCATAATCGGGAGA
This sequence comes from Planctomycetes bacterium RIFCSPLOWO2_12_FULL_40_19, assembly GCA_001828595.1. Taxonomy (GTDB): domain Bacteria; phylum Planctomycetota; class Brocadiia; order Brocadiales; family Scalinduaceae; genus Scalindua. The sequence goes on along the minus strand of MHZA01000009.1, from coordinate 4,060 downwards.
TTCAGACATTTAAATTTATTCAATTCTCTAAGAATTTCAATGTTGTGCTCAGGCCTTTTACCAAAACCTATACCGGGATCAATTATTATGTTATTGTGTGCAATCCCTGATTTAACAGCATATTCAATACGGTTTTCAAGAAACGAGATAATTTCTGGAACCAGATCAGCATAAACCGGATCTTTTGGGAAATCATGTGGATGACCCTTAATGTGCATGATAATTACGGGTGTGTTATTTTCAGCCGCAACTCTGGCCATTTCATTATCAGCCTGTAATCCGCTAATATCGTTGATTATTTGTGCGCCAGCCTTAATCGCTTCGTCAGCAACCTCAGCCTTATAAGTGTCAATGGATATTGGTATATCTGTTTCTTTGCTTAATTCCTTAATAATTGGTATAACCCGCCGTATTTCTTCATCGGCAGAAACATAACTTGAACCAGGTCTGGTAGATTCGCCTCCAATATCTATTATGTCAGCGCCATCTTCAATCATTTCTCTAGCACGATTCAAAGCATTTTCTATGTTATTATATTTACCTCCATCGTGAAAAGAGTCCGGAGTTACATTCAATACGCCGGCGACCAGTGTTTTCCCGCCTATTTCAAGATATCCCTTATCGTGTCTTATAATCAAAAAACCTTACCACTTTTCCTCTAAATTATTCACTATTATTTGAGCAAGGCCGATAAGCCCTTCTTCTGCAGCAGATTCTATAGTTTCGCCCCGTTTTACAATAAATTCTGATGACTTTTTCAAGTCACTCTCGCTTTTCAATGTCCGGCCTGTCCTTCTATCCACAAGTTTCATATCAACATATATTGTAACCCGGCTTTCAACTATATTATCCGTAATATCCTGTGTGATTACGCCTTCATTAACAGCCTTTATTGTTCCGTATAAGATTGTGTCTGCGCTATCTTTCTGGACAATTCGTAAGTTTGTTTTAGACATGATCTCATCTTTAACTGCCTTTGTGAGTTCAAATTCGAGGCCCCTCCTGAACGTAATATTATCAAAGACAGGAACATAAATACTATTAATCTTACTGCTCATTAATGACTTAGTTGAATATCCACATCCTGAAATTAATGCAAATACAATTATAAAACACGTTAGCTGTTTTAATAAAGTCTCCTTACGAAAACATAGTTGATTAATCTGTTCCTTTATTTTTGTCTTTTTCATAGTATTCATCCCATTATCTTATTGCGCCTGCATTCTTAAGCATTTTGATTTTTTCCTCCGCTCTGGCCGCCCATTCAGTATTTGGATAATCTTTAATCACGGACTCAAAATATATAAGCCCTGCATCCGGTCTTTGTCTGCGCAAATAAAACTCACCAACTTTATAATCCCTTTCTGCCATGGCTATATCTATCTCTCCAATTATTTCCATTGTAGTGTTAACCAATACTCCCCGAGGATTGTTGGCCATGTATATTTCAAAACCCTCTCTTGACCTGGAAAGCAGGTCATAATTTCTTTCCTGTATACGGATATTGCTCAATCTGCAATACGGAATTCTGAACTGAGCATATGGAACCCATTCACTATTAGGATAATTTTCCATTACAGCAAGATAATTATCTTCCGCCTCCTTAAATTGACGTAATTGATAATGACAATCCGCAATCTTTACCTGTGCATCAGCAGCTATAAATCCGAGAGGGTTTCGTTCTATGATCTTTTCATATATCCTGATAGCTCCCCTTTCATCACGTTCCATTTGGGCAATTCCAACCTGAAACTCCTTCTCTAATATTTCCTGTAACCTACGTGTACCGGGGTCCTGTTCTATCAAATATTCGTATGCCTTGAAGGCACTTTTATAATCACCTAACAGATAATATGACCTGCCCATGTTCATTTGAGATTCAACAGCAAGTTCTGTTCCGGGATTATTCTTAATAATATTCTTAAACATCCCTACAGCACTTATATACTCCCTGTTAACCATTAATGAAATGGCATATTTGAATTGTTGATCAGTCGTCTCTTTTGGCAGTTGTTCAGGATCAACCCAACTTGTTTCGCTGCTCCATACCCATTTTGCATATGACGCCTTTGCGCCAATAAAAATGAAAGAGGTAAGAATGAAAAACACCAGCAATTCTTTTTTCATAAGTATCTCCACAACTTAAGTTCTTTATTTAAGATAAACGATAAATAAATCTATGCTCCCGCTTATGCCCTTTACAGAACGTTTTAGTCCTTTGGCTAATGTCTGAATCTTACCATAATCACGTGTATAGAATGTAATTATTTGACTGGGATCTTTATAATCGGTTCTTCTTAAAGTAATAGCAGGGGTTTTACAAAAATCCATCTTCTGCTCCTGGCACATCATAACCCAGTACCTTAAGTATTTTTGATTCCTCTTCATGCATGATCCCGGCATCTCTTTCGTTGTCATCATCATATCCCAATAAGTGTAATATACCGTGCACAATATACAAGATTATTTCACCTTCAATGCTTATGCTTCTTTCACCTGCCGTATCTACTGCCGTTTCTACCGAAACAATAATTTCTCCACTTAAGAAATTCTTATTATTGCTTAATGGAAAAGATATCACATCTGTAATTTCATCAGAATCAAAATACCGCTTGTTAAGCTTTTTAATCTCGTTATTGTCAACAAGTGCAATGCTTAGCCTGGCATCCTTTCCCTCTCTGCTTAAGACCTCCATGACGGCTCGCTTAATCTTACTTCTCTTAATCTCATAATGCTTTTGTAAATCGGCTATTTCTATAATCACTTTTTAATTATCATATGCATCAACAATATCCCGGACAAGCCGGTGCCGTACGATATCCCTGCGTGTAAGGTAGACAAAATCAACCCCGGAAACACCCTTCAACCTTTCCTGGACGTCTATAAGTCCTGACTTTTCACCAGAAGGTAAATCAACCTGGGTTATATCACCTGTAACAACAACCTTAGTTCTTATCCCAAAACGCGTCAAAAAAGTCTTCATTTGCTTTATAGTACAATTCTGGGCTTCGTCAAGTATTATGAATGAATCATCAAGTGTTCTGCCTCTCATAAATGCCAGAGGCAGTATTTCTATTAAATCGTTTTCTATGTATTTCTTCATCTGCCCAATTTCAATCATGTCAGCAAGGGCGTCATACAACGGCCGCAGATACGGATTTACCTTTGCCTGAATATCACCCGGCAAGAAACCTAATTTTTCTCCCGCCTCTACAGCAGGACGAGCCAGGATAATCTTCTTTAGATAACAGCTTTTCATTGTAGAAATGGCCAGAGAAACAGCCAAATACGTCTTTCCTGTCCCTGCAGGACCAATACAAAAGACCAAATCGTTATTTCTTATCGCATTAATATATCTGGCCTGTCCCTCAGTTTTGGGTGTTACAGGTTGCCCTTTTATAAATACCTCAATTGACTGTTCTGGTTTTATATGATCTCGCCCCCCCCTGTCTAGATCCGCAATAACAATATCAATGTCGTCTTCATCCAGCTTGCCAGACCTTCTTATTATTTTTAATAGGCTGTTAACAACATCAGTCAGCTTTTTAACCCGATCAAACTCGCCTTCATATTTTAACACTCCGTTTCTGGCAACAATCTTAACGCCAAATACATCCTTCATAATTCTAAGGTTCTTATCATGGATGCCAAACAAGATAGAAGCTTCCTTGTCGTTTTCAAGATGAATTTTCTCCTCAACTATTCTGCTGTTTCCTGATACTTCACCCATATTATAACGTTGATCAATATCCTATAATTACTAAAAAATAATATGCTGCAGGTATGCTTATGAGTAATGAATCTAATATGTCAAGTAAACCGCCAAAAGCCGGAATAGCGCTGCTTGAATCCTTGACCTCCATATCTCTTTTTATAATAGATTCTATTAAATCTCCGCATATACCTGAAGCCCCGACCAATAGTCCAAAAGGAGCTATTATGTAAAAAGGCAAAATCTCCATTCCCGGCAGAGTATTCAGCCCAACAGCGATCGCCAGACTACTGAACAAGCCGAACGCTGCACCCTCAATTGTTTTGTTCGGGCTAAAGGACGAAAGCT
>MHZA01000008.1:9441-9907 GCA_001828595.1 Planctomycetes bacterium RIFCSPLOWO2_12_FULL_40_19 | reverse complement strand
TGTACTGCATCTTTCCATTTTCCCGCCAGGATATCTTTTTTTGCCGCATTTATTAATATATCCACTTGTATCTCGGTCGGCAGTTCCTCTTCCTGCGCAGACACGACTGACATACCGGCGACATACGCCGTCAGCATTAATACCGCGGAGAAAATACCGCTTATTACAACTCGCCTGATATATCCAATTCGAATTGTCTGCATGCAATAATATTAGACATATAGTCTAATATGTCAAATTAAATTAGGCATAGAGCCTGGTAATCAAATAGTTCTTTTACAAGATTGACACTGATAATTATTGATGAAATAAGGTCAACGCCTGTTTTTTGAAGAAGAACTCGACATCATCAACTACGACATTAAATACCGCATGGGCAAAGCTCTGTTTGGAGAGAACGAGACAGAAACAGGAGATGAATAAGTTAAGGAGACGGCAACATTTTTAACCACGAAAGACACGAATT
>MHZA01000008.1:0-9431 GCA_001828595.1 Planctomycetes bacterium RIFCSPLOWO2_12_FULL_40_19 | reverse complement strand
CACGAATTGCACGAAAGGACTGTTTTCATCACTTCTTGTTCAAGAAAATGATCGCACTAATTCGGATGCCTTGTTGAAAGTTCATGCATTTGAGAAAATACACGAAATTTATCAAAAGTACAGAGACAAAGGTTTTCAAGAAGCAAAAAAACAGTAGATAGAATTTCTCAAGAAATTGGAAGTTTAGATTTAGATATTTCACTAAGAAAATCCAAGGGTATCTTATTGCCACATTTAATGCCGGTAAGATTGATATGAGGGGAGCATGGTGAAGAATAAGGAATTGCCAAAAGGACAACGGCCATTTAAAGCTGGATTTGACCATATCTTGACTATGGAAAAACCCCTTTTATTCTTTTTACTTAAATGATACTCTTTATTAAAACACTTTTTGAGCTTAAGAGAGTAACCAGAAAAATTCTAAGGAGGTATGGTATAATAAATGAAAGTAAAAGAGATAATCTTTATGGTAGAGCAAGATCCTGAAGGGGGCTATACCGCAAAAGCTCTTGGACAATCTGTTTTTACCGAAGCAGGGACTTTAGAAAAATTGAAAAAGAATATTAAAGATGCCTTAAAATGCCACTTTGACAAAGATGAAGATATTCCAAGTATTATTCGCCTTCATATAGTTCCCACTATGCAAGAAAGGTTTTTAGTCTCAGGAAAAGCCGGCAGCGGCAAGACGCATCTTATCCTTCAGAAATTTCTTCAATATGTTAAGAAACACAAAGAAGATAACGTAATCTTTATCCTGCCAACCCACAGTCAGGTTGAACACATCAGAGACCACATCCTGACCCTGAAACAAGTTCAGGGTTCAAAATTTAATGGTTATCTTGACACAGGGCTTGTCACCTTCTCCGTACTGGCAAATAAAATACTTGATAGTGTTGATAACACGACTCTGCAAAAACCGCTTAATGAAAGTGAGAAGGACCTGATCCTTTCAGGCATCCTTAAAGACTCCGATAAAGGCTACTTCTCAGAGGTCTCAGGTTATGCAGGATTCAAAAGCGCCTTTCTGAATTTTGTAAGAGAGATCAAGGAAAATTCGCTTGATCCACTTTCCTTTAAGGGCGTACTCAAAACAATACAAACCGGCAATATCCATTCACCCCTAAACCTGAAATGCAACGAACTGGTAAAACTTTATGAGCACTATCAACAAACTCTGAACAAGAAGGGTTTGATGGACAAGGAAGATTTCCTGGCGCAAGCCCTGTCACGCTTGAACAAGGATATTTTCTCTGAAGTTGAGCTATTATTAATAGACGGCTTCCACGATTACACACAACTTGAACTAAAATTCATAAAGAAATTAACCTCTCTTATACCGAATGTTTACGTCACTCTACCATATCAAATATCTGATCCTGTATCACCCGCATTCCAGGCTTCTCACAAGACATATTCCAGTCTCTCAGAATTGAATCTCCAGGAATTGCGGCTTGAGAAGAACAAAAGAACACCCTGCCAGATGTTAAGGCACATCGAAGCAAATATATTCTCCCCTTATAACAGATCGTTCCCGCCTGCCCGCCCGGCAATGCCGTTCGGACGGGTACCTATTCGGGCAGGCTCACCTGAACCTGAGCATTCGGATACGTCATTACAGATTACGGCCGCTGCAAACGTGCAGGATGAGGTGGAACAAATCGCCCGCAGAATAAGAAAACTGACTTATAGAGATGGATACACCTTCAGTCAGATAGCGGTAATATTCAGAAATATCGAGAAGTATCAGGATATAGTAGAAGACACATTCGAAAGGTTCAGCATTCCGGTAAGAATTTATGGCAAGAAACCCTTAAAAGACAATCCACTGATTAAGGCTATAATGAATACTACAGGAATCTTTATGCAAAAATGGCAGGATGAAGCGGTCTGGAAGGTTTTAAAATCTAACACAGGCATAGACCGAAACCTTGTAAATAGATTAGAACACGAATACTTAAAAAGAGGCAACATAAACGACTGTAATAAATGGCTAAAACTTACCTCGGTCCCTGAATTAAAGCCTGTTAACAATTTCCTGAAACAACTCAAGAAAATTTTCAGCAACCTGGAAGGCAGACATCCATTCAGCTATTATTGCAAATACTATATTGACATCGTAAACCTGCTTTACAAAGCGGCATTCGCCCCATTCAGGGAATCGATTGATGAAGCTAACATCAACACCGCTGAAGGAAATCATCATCATCAGGAAGTTTCAGATTTAATCAAATCAGATGCAGGCTCCTTGAAGGAATTCATGGCAATTCTTAATAACAACACCCTGAATGAACTTTCCATGGATGCGGGAATCCTTACATTTGAAGAATTTAGTAGCATCCTTGATTCACAGATGGCCTTATCGTCATACAGGAAAGCAGACAGAAGGAAAGAGGTGGTTAATGTTATCAATGCTCTGGAAGCCAGACAGTGGGAAATACGCGTCGTCTTTGTCGGAGGCCTGCTTGAGAAAGAATTTCCCGGACAGGTACAGGAAGATCTGTTCCTGAAGGATTTTTACAGAAGAAAACTTAATGCCACTGGAAAGATAGCCCTGAGAGAGGCATCCGGACAGATGGATGAAGAAAGGTACCTGTTCTACATAGCAGTTACGCGCGCAAAGGAGAGGCTTTATTTATCCTATCCGTCAGCGAACAGCAGCGGCAATCCAACGCTGCCGTCCTTTTTCCTTTCTGACATACAAAAGTTATTCCCGGAAAAAATACTTCAAGGAATCACAATCCAGAGAAACCTTTCCAGGATGATTCCCGAACCGGAAGACATCATTACTTCAACTGATTCAAAAAACTTTGTTTATTACCACCTTAATACGCCTTATGTATCTGAAAAGGAACAAAACAAAAAGGATATCGCACTCTGGCTATACAACAATACAGAAGATGACGCTTCACTCAGGAAGGAGCTTTGCTCATTAACTAAACTGATAGATTCCTACAACAACCTGAAGCTCAAATTTTTCGACAAAAGGATAGTAGAAAAGATCAGTGAACCGAGCACAGGGTTTTCACCCACAAGATTGAAGGACTATGCTCAGTGTCCTTATAAATATTTTGGCAGTTCCATACTAAAACTCAGGCATGCCATTCCTAAATCCCTGGATTTACTAATGCAGGGAACCATCATCCATAAGGTTCTTGAGGAATATTTTAAACATGCGCAAAAAAAAGACATCGCAGAAATATTTAATGACGTTTTTGATCAAAAAACAAGGGGAATGGTTACAGGTTTTGAAGAATTGAAGATTAAAAATGAGATGCTTAAGACTCTTTTGACATTTGAATCCATGGAAAGGAAATCTGACTTGTCAACACTCAAACCCTCCATGTTTGAAACGAAATTTGGGAATGGAGAACACCTTGAAATTAGTGATGGCAAAAAAAGCCATATCGAAATCTCCGGCAAGATTGACAGGGTTGACATATCAGAAGTTAATGGAGAAAAAGTCGGCATAATTATTGACTACAAATACGGACAAACAGAATTCAAGTTAACAGAACTTGAAGAAGGCCTTGATTTACAACTGCCCATTTACATACTTGCCTTGAGAGATGTGTTTAAGATTGTTCCCATTGCTGCCGAATTCTACGCGCTGAAGACCTCTGAAAAGACTGGAATTTACAATCGGGAATTAATTGACAAACTTAAGCTCAATATAAAACCAGCTAAAAAATCTCTTTCCGTCAATAACAAAGAGTTTAATAAACGGATAAAAGATGCAGAGAACCATATTCTGCAATTCTCAAAGGAAATCCGTAATGGAAGAATTGAACTTGCACCGGCAAATATTGATCGTTGCGGTGAAGGAAACTGCGATTTCGCAAACGTCTGCCGGATTGATAAATGGAGATTAAGGTAGGGACAAGGATTATGATTAACAAACTTACTGATTCTCAAATAAAAGGTGTGGAGACTACGGACAGAGATATCTGTGTTGTAGCGGGACCGGGTTCCGGGAAAACACGTGTACTTGTGGAACGATTTGCGAACCTTGTAATCGAACATAAGGTGCCTGTCAATGAGATCCTCACTCTCACATTTACAGAGAAAGCGGCAAACGAGATGAAGATAAGAACCGCCAGGTTGTTCGAACAAAAAGAAATGGAGAAGGAACGCCAGGAGATAGAGTTTGCGTACCTTTCCACCATCCACAGTTTTTGTGCCCGATTACTCAGAGAAAACGCAATAGAAGCAGGCATAGACCCTCAATTTCGCGTTATGGATGAACTCGAAACCGGCAGACTCAAAGAACAAACACTCGAAGACACACTCAGGGAGCAGACAGATGAAAAGACCCTGGATACATTCCTGAACGGCATCTTCTGGAAACAAACGGATCCGAACAAAAGCAGGTTAAAGTCATTCAAGGAAAACCTCATACAGCTTTATGAAAAGATAAGGAATGCATGCGTGCCTATCTCAGAAACCGCAAACCAGAGTGATTTGTCTCAGGACATCGTTAATTCTTATAACGAGGCCGAGAAGTTGATAAACAAAATTAAAGAAATTCGCTCAGGAAAGAAATTGCCCGATAAAACCAGAGAAAAAGTTGATTACGTTTTGGATCAGTGGGCTACCTCAAACCTGCAAAAGAATATAAATAAACTTATAGATATAAAGACTCCTGAACTAGACAGTATCACCCTTGCATTATTAAATAAAGTGAAATGTGTTCATTCTTCCATAAATCTGCAGTTATCAAAAGATGTAAAAGAAGCCTGCAGTTCTCTTCGCGATGAACTTGAAAATCTCATTGGATTACTTGCAGAGGATTATTCGACAAGTATTAAGAAAATACTAAGAGATTTTCTCGTAAACTTCGATATAGCCTGCTCGGAACGGAAAAAGGCTGAGAGCCTCATAGACTTTACTGACCTTGAGGTCAAAACAATAGAATTACTGGAAAACAAAAAATATATAGCCGATGAAATAAAACGAAAGTTCAAATACATATTAGTTGACGAATTTCAGGATATAAGCGGATTGCAGAAGATCATAATAGACCTCATAAGAAGTAAGAATAATTTATTCATTGTGGGTGATGAGAAACAATCCATTTATGGTTTTAGAAATGCAGACGTCGAAATATTTCAAGATATTCAAAGGAATACAGACCCGGAATCCTTAATAAGCCTGATTGAAAACTTCAGAAGCCGCCCACAGGTACTCGATTTCATAAACCATATATTTAATGAATTATGGCCGGGCAGCCAGACCGACCGGAAGGGGAATCATATTGATGAGATAGCTCCTTCCATGGACAGTACACAGCAGTTAAAAGCAGGAGCAGAATTTTCAGACAAGCCATTTCCATCAGTTGAGATAATAGTTGCAGAGGGAAAAGATAAAACCGAGGCCAGGAAATGGGAATCAATGGAAATAGCAAAAAGAATAAAAGAGATTGTAGAAAAAGGTGAGATAAGGATAACAAACAAAAGAGAACGGGAACGGAATATATCTTATAGAGACTTTGCCATCCTGTTTCGGAGTACAACAGACATAAAACTATACGAACACAGTCTGTCACATCTTGACGTACCGTATTATGTCATTAGCGGAAGGGGATTCTTTAATACTACAGAGATCACCGACCTGATCAACCTCCTGAAGGTCATAGAATCTCCTCTTGATGAGATAAACCTGGCCGCCGTATTAAAGTCACCGTTTGTCGGAATAAACGATGACGCCCTTTTCTGGCTGACAGACCACGCTCACAGCAGTAATAAAAAGAAACTTCTCTGCGAGGCTCTGGATGAAGTTGGCGCCATAAAAGAAATCGAGGCACATTCACGGGACAGGATTATTCAATTTATGAAATTCATGAATGAGGTACAAGTCATCAAACCCAGAACCTCTTTATGGAACCTGATTTCTTTCATCCTCAGGAAAACGGAATTCCAATCAAAGATGCTTCTTTTCTCAAATGGAAAGAAGAGGTATGCAAACCTCCTGAAGATTGTGGAATTGTGTAAGAACCAGGAGGACTTCAAGCCCCTGACATTAAGAAATTTTATTGAGATTGTAGAAGGTTATAAGTTCAGGGAGATAAGAGAATCCGAAGCGCCGGTAGAATCCGAGGAAGATGACGTTGTTAAATTAATTACAACCCATTCCGCTAAAGGATTGGAGTTTCCGGTAGTTATAATTGCAGACACTGATAGAGACAACACAAGGCCATCAGATTATCTTGTATACTCAAAAAACCATGGAATCAGTTTTAAGATACTAAACCCATTGACCAATGAAGCGGAAGTGCCCCTGAGTTATGAACGAATTAATGATGAAATAAAAGAAAAGGAATTAAGGGAATCACGACGCTTACTCTTTGTAGCAATGACGAGGGCACAGGAACATTTGATAATTTCAGGAGGCATTAACAAAGATAGAGCCATAGGAGATAATGACAAAGGCAATTGGTACGGTTATGTCTCTTCAACTCTCGGCCTGAACCCGGACCCCGAAGAGAACCCGGAAATCATAAAACTTAATGACAATAAACGCGGACAGAATTTATCACAAACGATCGAGATAAGACATACGCGCATAAAAGAAGAAAACAAACCGCCGAAGGAAAGCAAAAGAATCAAACTGTTGACTCAATACAAAGACGAGATAGCAGTATGTAATAAAATCCAGACCCCATCACCTTCAAAAGAGATAATGGATACAGGCACAAATATATTATCAACAATCATGCACACTGTAGAGATTGATAACAGCCACTATGTATACTCCGTCACAGAGATACTCAAGTTCCACTTTTGCCCACAGTTATATTATTTTAATTCTATTCTGGGGTTACAGGGTATAAATAAAAGATGTTGGATTGAGCCGGATTATGTCGAAGATGAAAACAAATTGAATGACGATGAAATACCCGGACGCGAGCTGGGAAATATCGTACACCGGGTATTCAAGAAGTACCATCTTTCCCGCCTGAACCTACCCGCCTGTACCTATTCGGGCAGGTTCGGGCAGGCAAAAGACAAAAACGTACTCGAAGAATATATTAAAAATGAACTAAGTGTCTATGGATTGGACACAAACCAGAAAAGTATAGAACTTGTTGCGAATTGGGTAAACTCTTTCTACAATAGTGATGTTGGTAAGGAAGTAGTTTCAAGTAAACTGCATAAAGGGGAAACGTCATTTATATTTAACTACAGACATAACCTGATAAGGGGACAGATAGACCTTTTCTATTTTAACAAGAAAGGTTTATTAAAAATCATTGATTATAAGGCAAATGATATTGCCCTTGATGAAATACCTGAGAAGGTAAAGCTCTATCAACTCCAGATGCAACTCTACGCCCGGGCACTTGAAACGATTTATGAAAAGAAGGTTGATGAAACCATACTCTACTTTCTTGTCCCAAACAAACCAGTAGCAGTTGATACAACAGAGGAAGCCTGCAAAGAATTAGACTCAACCCTGGACAGCTTCTTCAAGGCACATAAGGATGGAGAATTTAAAAAGTCGAGTGGCCAGAAATGTAAGTGGTGTGAGTATGAGGGGATATGTTAGAAAAAGAATTACGATTGAGGAATTAAAAAATTCCTAAATCCCTCAATACCTAAATTTTTTGTTGCCATGAATGAAAATAATTGTTAGTATCCCTCCGGTGTTAAGTTAACAAATTTTTTTAATATTTGGATATATTCTATGGAACTTAGTTGGGTTGGAAAACTTATAGGACTTTACGAAATAGTGCTTATCGTAAGAATTGTCTTAACGTGGGTTCCTCACAATCCATGTCATTCGGCGGCAACATTGCTTTATAAAATAACCGAACCGGTCCTTGAGCCAGTCAGGCGTGTAATTCCTTCTATAGGGGGAATAGATGTTTCTCCCATAGTTGTGTTTATTGTACTTCATTTTATCAAGAGGGTTTTTATTTAGGTACAACGTTATAAACATAAAAAGCCTTAACGAGACGGGGCATTTCTCTACTACATACCTGATTTCATAGCTGTTTTTATAACTTCGTCCACGCGATCAGAATTATCTGCACGAACATATACTATCATAGTTACACACACACACAAAGAATCTGCAAGTCTTATTGATCAAGCATGTCTTCTTCCGGAGATAGTTAATAGTGAGATAGAAAGGTTTTAATCATATTGAAGGTAGACAGAATAATTATTATAGTTCTTGACAGCGTTGGAATCGGCGAACTACCGGATGCTTATAAATTCGGGGACGAAGGCAGCAACACATTGGTAAATACTGCCAAGGCGATTGGAGGCCTGAACATTCCGAACCTTGAGAGTTTTGGTCTTGGAAAGATTGATAATATACCTGGCGTCTCCAAAGAAGTTGGTGCCAGGGCTTTTTATGGTAAGATGATCGAGGCATCAGCGGCCAAGGATACAACTTCCGGACATTGGGAGATTATGGGCGTTATATCAGAAAAACCGTTCCCGACTTACCCAAAAGGGTTTCCTGACGAGGTTATTGAAAAATTTACCAAGGCTATAGGCCGGCCAATACTGGGCAACAAAACAGCATCTGGAACGGAAATAATAAAGGAGCTGGGAGCAGAACATATTAAAACAGGCTACCCGATTGTATATACATCCGCCGATAGTGTCTTCCAGATCGCTGCGTGTGAGGATGTTATACCTGTGGAATCTTTATATGAAATGTGTAATTGTGCCAGAGATATATTAAAAGGCGAACACAATGTAGGCAGGGTTATTGCCAGGCCATTCATAGTGGAAAACGGCATATATACACGGACAGAGAGGCGGAGAGATTTTTCTCTGTCTCCACCCGAAGACACGCTGTTGGACAAGGCCGTAAGAAAAGGACTTGAAGTCGTTGGTGTCGGTAAGATTGGTGATATTTTCGCACACAGGGGACTAACGAGGGAAATATATGCTTCTAATAATCATGATGGTATTTTAAAGACGATAGAATGTATTAAGGAAGATTTTAAGGGCATTATCTTTACAAATTTAATTGACTTTGATATGAAATACGGGCATAGAAATGATCCGGACGGCTATGCAAAGGCGCTGGAGTCATTTGACCGTAGCCTGCCGGATATTGTTGATGCATTAAAAGCGAAAGATATTATCATTATTACGGCTGATCATGGATGTGACCCTACTACACCCAGCACTGACCATTCTCGAGAGTACGTTCCTCTTTTGGTTTTTGGAAAGAAATTGAATAAGCCAAAATCGCTTGGCATTCGTAACTCCTTCGCTGATGTCGGCGCTACTGTATCAGAGGCCTTGCTGAAATCGAGGCTTGATAAAGGAAAAAGTTTTTTCACTGAATTGATAAGCAATTGAGATAAAATTTTGTAATTACAAAATTTTAAGTGTTACATTATTGATATGCCGGGTACAAAAGAAAAATTAAGATATCATTTTGTGGGGATTGGCGGAATTGGAATGAGCGCG
>MHZA01000007.1 GCA_001828595.1 Planctomycetes bacterium RIFCSPLOWO2_12_FULL_40_19 | reverse complement strand
CACTTATCTCTGCGCCTGCATCTTCACTCTCAAAAATTGGCAAGCCGATATTGATAGCATTTCTGAAGAATATTCTTGCAAAACTCTTTGCTATCACGCAGGAGATTCCAAATGCCTTGATAGATATTGGCGCATGTTCCCGGGATGATCCGCAGCCAAAGTTGTCCCCCGCTACGATTATGTCGCCTTCCCCTGCTTTTCTAACAAACTCCGGGTCAATGTCCTCCATGCAGTGAGATGCCAGCTCTTTTACGTCAGTTGTATTTAGATACCTGGCAGGAATTATCTCATCCGTGTTGACATTATCCCCGTATTTCCAACACTTTCCATTCATAAATAAACCTTTTCCTGTTGATTCACAAGTGGTAGGCTACCCGCCTGACCAGTCAGTTCGGGCAGGAAGCCTTCCGCTACATCTGTTTTTATTGTAAATTTGAACAATCACAATTATTTACAATCAACCTAATTCACCGTGGCATAATCTTTTCTATCACTCAGCTTGCTTTCCATTCTTTGTTGTGCCTGATGCATGAATGCTTCTATACGAGTTTCCTCATTTGTCTCTTCCTGGCCGTCAAATGTCAGTTTTAGACATGGGATTCCGTCATGTTCTCTCTGGAATTTCTCTAATACGGCATTAACGGCGGTTCCCGGCATACAATGAAAAGGAATAACGTTTATAATACCATCAAAATCTTCCTCTATGTATTCTACCGCCCTTCCCATACTGAGAACCGGGTCGCCTTTATATGAGTCGTGGATATATGGTCTCCCCTTCGAAATCAATCCCTTTATAGAGTTTTCTTTAAAAAGGTTTGTCCCGCTTTTTCTAAAAGGACGCGACATCTTGATTGCATGAAATTTCTGAATTACCTCAGTAATTATCTCTATTGCAAAAGCGTTAAAGTTTTTTTCTCTTATGCAATCTTCCTTTCGGACGTGAGCAATATATTCCATCCATTCACCAAAAGGAGGTATCACTGCTTTCCCGCCAAGTTTTTCGATCTTTCTGATAATAAAATTATTGGAAAACTCATTGCCGCGCACATATGTTTCACCGATGATGCCTATTGCAGACTTCCTCACGCTCTTGTCCACTTCAACCCTATTTAAAGCATCACGTGCTTCTCTCGCAACCTGTAAAAGGTCGTGTCCATATTCTATTGCGTGCACTGCTTTCCTGATATGTTGTTTGTATACGGTATCTGCGTCACCTTTATGTATTTCATACGGTCTTATTTCATGCAACAGTTTTTGCATAAAGTCAACAAATACAATTCCGTTCCACGTTAGTTTACGGAAACTTGACCCTAAATTTTTCGTATCTTCCTGGTAATCGTCTCCCTGATCTAAAGTATATATTGGCACATGAGGGAAACCAATGCCATCCAGAACCATTCTGTGCATCTTATTATACTGGCCAAATCTGCAAGGGCCTGATGCTGTTGCCATAAAGAAAACACTTCTGTCAGGATCAAAATCGGGACTAATCGCTTTCTTTACGATGTCCCCTGTTGTCAGGATTGCAGGGTAACATTCTTTTCCTGACGTATATTTTCTCCCCAATTCCAGACTCAATTTATCCGGCATCGGCAGGGCTTCAGCGTCAACGCCATTGACTCTCATCGCAGCAGCAGCAATATACCCGCAATCATTCATATAAGGAATGTACATAGTCCTCTTCTTTTTAGATACAGACTTACATTCCAACTCTGTCTCTTCCTTATATTTTTTGATTCTCGCATTTTTCAAACTATCCAGGAATGCCTCGCAACGTGTCATTACTCCGGCATCAGCGCTATGCTCATCTATGTCAATCATCAAATACGGTTTGCCGCCAACCTCTTTAGGGAAGAACTTGGAAATAAAAGAATCAGGCCCGCACCCAAAGTTTGTTATATAAAGGGCATATAACCTCTTATCGCGTGCTATAAACCTCGCCGCTGCGAGTATCTTCTGCCCATATTTCCAATACATATTCGGGTAATCCCTGGCGATGTCCTCCAGGTCCATAGGAATGCAATCCATTGGTATTGCCAGTATCCCCAAATCCCTGAGCTTTTCAGGAAGATCCATGTTAACACCAGAATCACAGCCGTTATAGGGACGACTGATAATTACTAATGCAATCTCATCCTCACCTAAATTATCTAACACCTCTTTTCCCCTCTCTTCAAGATGTTTATAGAAGTTCTTTTGTGATTCCTTAGCCTTTTTAATGGCATCATCTACCTTTTTGCCTCTTCTGCCAACATCTCTGGCAATCTGTCGGAATGTCTTATCTACAAATGATTCTCCATACTCAAAGTGAATTATTGGCTGCAATACCTTAAAATTCTGTGAATCAATATCTATGGCAGATCCAACTATATATGGAAGGCATTGTATATAAGGACATGCATAAGAATGGGACAGTCCTGATGAAGCATGCGTCATATTTATCACACTGGGCAGAAACAGATAATCTATATCCTTGTCAAGCATATCTGCAACGTGTCCATGCGCAACCTTTATAGGGAAGCAGGTTTCAGCATTAACATGTTCTACCCCTTTATTAATTATGCCTCGATTAGTATTCTTTGAGATAACTATCTCAAGACCCAATTCTGTGAAAAACGTCCTCCACATGGGAAACAATTCAAAGAAAGTAGACGCCTGCGGGATACCAATCCGACCGTAAGATTTGCTGCCGTTGTCATGCTTAATTTGCACTGCTTTAGTTTTCCTGTCAGTATAATATGGGCCATATAATTGCCTGTTTCTTTCGTTAAATAATCTGGGGAAATTCTTTGTTTTCTTCACCTTTTTCTCATCATCAAACTTACCACAACGACTTCCGTAATGGAGAGGCGATTCTCCGGTTATCGTTACTTTCCTGATTTCACATATGTTTGAACAATCCCTGCACACAAATGACGTTGTTTCATACTTCCTGTCCGTTAAATCAAAGCCCTTAAACCGCGATTCACTCCATGTTTGCTCCTCCATGGATATCATTGCCGAACCTATTGCACCCATAACGTCATGATGTGGCGGCACTATAATTTCCCTGCCGGTAATCTTCTCAAAAGCGGCCTTAACCCCTCGATTAGCAGCTACTCCACCCTGCAGGAAAATGGTATCACCGATCTTTCTTTTTTCCACAACACGATTTATATAATTTAGTACTATGGAATAACTCAGCCCTGCCAACAAATCGTCCTTTGGCACTCCCAACTGTTGGTGATGATTGAGGTCGGATTCCATAAACACGGTACATCTCTCCCCAAGTTGCGATGGACAGCATGAATTCAGCGCACGTTTACCAAATTCATTCTTAATATTAACATCCAGCTTTTCAGATTGTTCTTCAAGAAATGACCCTGTCCCTGCCGCACACACTTTATTCATTGTAAAATCAACTATTGCCCCGTTCTCCAAACTTATATATTTAGAATCCTGTCCACCTATCTCAAAGATTGTATCCACATTTTTGTCAACCCAGGCGGCGGCTGTTGCATGAGCCGTTATCTCATTCTTTACTATGTCTGCGCCGATAAATTCTCCTGTCAGGTACCTGCCTGATCCCGTCACACCCACTCCCTTTACTATTACCTTTTTACCAACCTCTTCTCCTACTTCCAGTAACCCCTGTCTTACAGCCTCCAGAGGTTTGCCTGCCGTCATAAGATAACGCCTGGACAATATATTCTTATCTTTGTCTATAACGACAACATTTGTACTTATTGAACCAACATCAACGCCTACATACGCATCCACTTTCTTTCTGGCGCTAAGTTTAAATGGTTTAACATTTATTGCGTAGTTGTTGCAAACCAGTTTCTTAAGATTGGTATCCTTCCCCTTACGGTCCTTTAGATAGGCATCAATTGTCTTAAACCCCTTAAATGGGGAATCAATCCCCTTATCTATCAATGTCAACGCACATCCTATCGCCCCCATAGTATTAAAGTATTTGGGAATAATGAGCTCCCCTTCACGCAACTCCAGTATATCCTCAAACGCCTTGATTATGCCTGTATTGGCGGCAACGCCGCCCTGAAAAGCTATTGGCTTTACGAATTCTTTACCTTTTCCTATGTTACTCTTAAAATTTCTTGTAAGGGCATAACATAATCCTGCCACTATTTCATGAATCTGAGTTCCCACCTGCTGGAGATGTATCATGTCTGATTTGGCAAATACGCTGCACCTGCCCGCTATCCTCGGAGGGTTTTTTGATTTCAAGGCCATTTTGCCAAATTCATCTTCTATAGAGACGCCTATTCTTGTCGCCTGCTGGTCCAGAAATGATCCAGTACCTGCCGCACACATCGTGTTCATTGCAAAATCGGACACCTTCAGCTTTTTCCCACCTGCCTCATCAGGTTCAAGCATTATCAGCTTTGAGTCTTCGCCTCCAATTTCGATTACGGTCCTTACTTCAGGATGAAGTTCAGATGTTGCCGTGCTCTGCGCCACAACCTCGTTAATAAAGCTTATGCCTATTAATTCCGCTAATAGCTTACCTCCGGACCCTGTAACTGCCATACCACCTATATCATCAATTGGAACCCGATTGATGATATCCTTCAAAACAATCAGCACCGTCTCTATCGGCTGGCCATGTGACCTAACATAGTGGTTCTCCAGAACCTCTTTGTATTCGTCCATTAACACTGTTTTTACACTCACAGAGCCTATATCTATTCCTATATATTTTTTCTGATCCTTTTGTGACTCTTTCTCTAAACTTCTTATCATCGCTTCTGTCTCCTTTTACATCTTTAACTTCAAAGACTTAACATATAATTTTCGAAGGGAGCATTCCCAAACTGTTGCAATACACCTACATTTATGTACAATTATGGAGCGCATCGACCCTGTCTGCGTGCGAACACGCACAGGCAGGCGTGTCGATGTTTGCCATAGCGAGTCTATCCTTGTCAATGACCGGCAGTGACAAGGTCACTGCACTCCAAGAGTTCCGGGTGAGTAATTTTCCCGGTAATTGCAGAAGCCGCAGCTACTGCAGGGTTGCAAAGGTATATTTCGGATTTTGGATGGCCCATTCTGCCTGCAAAGTTTCTATTAGTAGTGGACAGCGCACGTTCCCCCTCTGCCAGAATACCCATATGCCCTCCAAGACAAGGGCCGCAGGTTGGTGTTGAAACAACACATTCGGCATTTATAAAGACCTCGATCAGGCCTTCCTTCAACGCCTCTAAATATACGCCCTGTGTGGCTGGTATTACAATTAAACGTACAGAAGGATCAATTTTCTTATTTTTAAGAATTTTCGCGGCTATTCTCAAGTCAGAAATCCTTCCGTTAGTACATGAACCAATTACAACCTGGTCAATCTTTATATCTGACAAGTCCTCCACTGGACGTGTATTTTCAGGTAGATTAGGCAATGCGACTTGAGGGGAAAGGGTACTCACATCGTATTCATGAATATTATGATATTCACAGTCAGGATCACTGGAGTAAAATTTATATTCCCTTTGAGCCCTGTCTTTTATATATTTTTCAGTACAATCATCCGGCTCGATTATCCCATTCTTTGCTCCAGCCTCTATTGCCATATTACACATTGCAAGACGGTCATCCATCGGTAAATCTGTAATAACGGGCCCTGAAAATTCCATCGCCTTGTACCCGGCGCCATCAACTCCTATTTCACCTATAACGTAAAGTATCAAATCTTTACCGGATACCCATTTATTCATCTTTCCATTGAAAACAAACTTTATGGTCTCCGGCACTTTCAGCCATACTTTTCCTGTTGCATAACATGCCGCTAAATCTGTGCTTCCAACGCCAGTAGAAAAGATACCCATGGCCCCGTAAGTGCATGTATGCGAATCTGCTCCAATAACCAAATCACCAGGAACAACTATTCCTTTTTCAGGTAGTAAGGCATGTTCAATCCCCACTCTGCCGACTTCAAAGTAATTCTTTATTCTATGTTTTTGTGCAAATTCCCTGAGAAGTTTAGCATTCTGGGCTGATTTAATATCCTTGTTCGGGGTAAAGTGATCTGGAACCAAAACAACACCGTCAGGATTAAATACTTTGTCTATACCAAGTCTCTCAAATTGTTCTATAGCAATTGGGGCTGTTATATCATTCCCAAGACATATGTCTACATCTGCATAAACGAACTGACCGGCACGTATCTCCTGAAGACCAGAGTGTGCGGAGATAATCTTCTCAGTAATTGTCATTCCCATAATGGTTTAAACTTTGAAATTCCTATACATTAAATTAGTCGCTTAACGTCAAAAAGTGCACTATGCTATTGGGTTGCGGAATTGTGGATGTTATGAATGTGGTAATTATGCCTACCTTGAAACGAAGCTCACTTTTATAATAGATTGTATATAAATTGTAACGATGATACTTGTTTCTAACGCCAGCTAACAGAGTGAAAAACAAGCAAACCCCTTACAAAAACCATCTCTCAAATATTCCACCGCTCCATCATCCAATGTAAGAGGCAAAAGACTCAAACTTTAAGAGCCTCCTTCTTGTGCATAATGACAAAAGGCTATTAAATTCCCCGAAGTATTTAATTTTCAGAGAAACGGCCTCTCCTTACCGACTTAATCGAGAGAGGGTCTTGTAAATACATATTATGACATTTACTACATAAATCATAACGAAAAGTCTTATATTCAATACTATCGATCTCATCAGGGTCGAGGCTGTCCACTTCATCGTCGTCTTCATCTTCTTCTTCAAAATCGTTTATCAATTCCTCATCTTCATCAACATCCATAGAGTCACACGCAGCATAAATTTCAATTTTTACTACATACCTATCGTCTTCTTCAGGAATCAGTGCCTTTCCACACATATCACAGTTATAATTAATCATTTAATAATTCCTCCTTTTAGCTGGAAATCATTTTCAAAAATAAGACTCGAAGAAAAAAGAGGTGCTTTAAAAATTCTCCCTTTCACAAGCTCAATTGCAGGGTTGTTTTCGAGATTTTTATCATTTTGCTTCTCGCCTCTAGTACAAAATTATACGAAAATGCCGTTCTTTGTCAAGTACATTAGAATTTGCAGGATATAGTTCAGTCACATTGTTATAACTTAATATATAGTTTACTTAGAATAGTCGTAAACCTTATGTATTCAGACATATAGAGCACATTCCCAGCCATATTGCAGTAATAAAATTCAGAAATTATAAGCTTTGTTAACCCCTTTATTTTTTAACCCTTACAACAATCAGAAATTATATCACCCTAATTTGTGACAAATTTTCACTGTCTGAATAACGATATAAATAACTACAGAAATGCTTATTATTAAACATAATAACATAGCAAATTTTAGATGCTGACTCTACTTAGTTGTCCCTGAAAAAGAGACTGTTTCAGGGACAACTCATTAAGCTTGTACATTTTATAGTGTTTATATTAAATTTAATGCGGCAACTCCAAAACTCCAATTAATTACCATCTTGATTTAAAACAAATTATTAGTTAAAATGGCGCTTAGAAAAAAGATAACCCACATGAAACTCATAAACACTGCATGAGGCGAGAAGCTGTTTTTGGTGTTTTATGCTTTAACTCTATTTTTTCAGTTTTTGAGTTTATTGTCTCAATGGACAGTACATTTAAATTTGGTAAAACCAACAAAGAAGATAAGGAGCAGAAATGAATAGGAAAGGCAAACCCGTACGAAAATGTCATGGATGCATATTAAATTTAGGAGAACGATGTGCAATATACGAAGAGCCACATGATAAATGGCACCATTCAAAGTGCTCCAGTTATAACGATCAAGAGCTATATCGCAAATATTTAGAAGATTTAGAAAAACATTCTCAAAAAGATTCAAAAAAACTAAGAAAGGAAGCGGCGAGGGAACACAATACAGAAGAACACCACCAGGGAATGAAAGGAAAGAGATGAGCAGAAAGCATGCAGACAGGCCTAACTATTTGAAATTCCTCGAAACAACTAATTAAAGTGAGCTAATTTATCAACAATGGCTCTTTTCACCTGATTGTAATCAGGGGGAAGTTCTACTGGTGAATTAGCATATTTTGGCTCAACTTCATCCAATTTATTCTCATGATATTTTACTTTAAAATCTGTAAATTTTAAGCCGAGCGCAGTTGAAATCACCACAATTCTTTCATCCTTCTTAATCTCATTTCTTTTGACGAGTTTAAATAGTGCTGCCAAAGCAACCCCTGTGTGAGGACAATTAAAAAGACCGGTCCTGTCAGCCAATGCGGCAGCATTAGCAAGTTCATCCTCTGTTGCCTGTTCCACAATGCCGTTAAACATCTTTAATATCTTAACTGCTTTGTTAAAACTAACAGGATTTCCTATCTGAATTGCACTTGCCAGTGTTTTTTGAGCCCGAATTGGTTTAAATTCTTCAAAACCCTTCAAGTAACTTTGATATAGCGGATTCGCCTTCGCCGCCTGTACGCATACAATTCTTGGAAGTCTGTCAATCATACCCAGCCCTTTCATCAAAAGAAACCCTTTACCTAAAGCGGTGACATTTCCCAAATTACCACCGGGTATTATAACTACGTCAGGCACTTCCCAGTCAAGCTGCTGAACCAATTCAATGCTCACAGTCTTTTGCCCTTCAATCCTCAAAGAGTTCATCGAATTAGCAAGATAAATATTGTTCTCGCTGCAAACTCTCTGTACTATCTCCATACATCCGTCAAAATCAGTATCGAGTGAAAGTGTCAAAGCTCCGTTGGCTATCGGCTGGATTAATTGTGCGGTTGAAACTTTATCCTTTGGCAAAAACACTATTGCAGGGATCCCTGCGGCGGCGCAATAAGCAGATAGAGCGGCAGAGGTATCACCCGTAGAAGCACATGCAACACCCATGATATCCTTCCCTTCTGAGATCATCTGTTTAACCATGGATACCAACACGGTCATACCCAGGTCCTTAAACGACCCTGTATGTGAGTTGCCACATTGTTTAATCCATAAGTCTTCTATGCCTATAATTTTGCCAAGGCGTTCAGCCCAAAACAGATTGCTCCCGCCCTCATAGAGTGATACCACGTTATGGTTCTCCACATTTGGGCAAACCATTTCCTTCTTTCCCCAAACAGAGCTTCCGAAAGGCCATTTAGTCCTTCTATTACGTTCATCAAAAAGCCTCATCCACGATTCAGGGCTACGATGTTTCAACTTTTCAATATCATGACGCACTTCCAGTAGGTCGCCACACTTTTTACAATTGTATATTATCTCATTTAATTCATAGCGTTCATCACAACCTGAAGAACACTGAAACCAAGCCTTATAACTCATAAATTAGCCCCTTTTAATTGTCTTTTCGCCGCTATTTTCACTGCTAATTTATTATAGAAATGCCATAAATTTATTACAAGGAAAATATAACTTCATTCACCTTGACAATCAAAACTCCATAAAGTATCTTGTATCAAATGAAAAGCGTATGTGTTTTCGAAGATAAAGCATATCAGAATTTCCTCCCCCTGACATACAACAGGCCTCTTTATGAACTGCGATGCGGCATCTACAGTTTTCTTGAAAGAATTGCCCTCCAATATCCCGATACAGAGATTAACCTTTTTTGCAGAGAATATCTTAAAGATTTACTCAGCGAAAGCTATCCTTGTAGAGTAAATAAAATAGAAAGTAATAACAATGGCTGTTTATTCATAAACGGCAGGCTCTTAATGTCTGCGCCAATCTCTGTTTCAGGAAGAGAGGAGATTGGAATTCAGGACAATACAATAGTATATGCAAGGTTGCTCAGGAAAAACTGGCTTCCAATTACTCCAGAAAACTTATTAGATCAAAACTTCATAACTGAATTAAAAAGGAAATTTAATATTAAAAAGGTCAATGCAAGGCTGGTAAAATATCCATGGGATTTGATTGATAGCAATAAAGAGCAGATTACGTCTGACTTCACATCGTACATTAAAAACGGACTTATACAAAGAAACAAATATGAGGGAGTGCACCTGATTAATGATTCTCAAATATTCACAGGTAAGAATACAATAATAAAGCCAGGTTGTGTTCTGGATGCGGAAAATGGCCCAATATTCATAGGCAATAATGTTAAAATATCTCCGAATTCAGTGATTGAAGGCCCTGCATTCATTGGGGACAATGCCGTCATTCAGCCCATTTCAAGAATCCGGGCAGGGTCAAACGTAGGAAGAGTTTGCAAAATAGGCGGGGAAATTATGAATACGATTATTCAAGACTACTCCAATAAACAACATGATGGTTTCCTTGGCGATTCATATATAGGCTCGTGGGTTAACCTGGGGGCAGGCACTGTAAACAGTAATCTTACAAATACATATGGAACGGTTAAGGTGCAAATGTTCGATAAAATAATTGATACCGGTCAAACTTTTCTTGGAATGATAATGGGAGACCATACAAAGACAGCCATAAACACAAGGTTTATGACCGGCAGCATTATAGGTTTTGCTTGTAACATACTCATGACACGCACGCCTCCTAAATTCATACCGTCCTTCTCATGGTATTCTGACAATGTTACAAGGACCTACGACATAAAAAGAGAATTGCAGATAGCAAAACGAATGATGGCAAGGCGTAATAAGAAAATGACACGGAATGAGGAGAAAGTATTCAAGACTATTTTCGCTTTAACTGAGACGGAAAGAAAGCTACACGATAGTTGATTAATCAAAAGGTTATAGATATATGCCTGTATTTTTCATTTATTCCACAGTAACACTCTTCGCCAGATTACGAGGCTTATCAACGTCGCATCCTCGCATTACGGCAATTTGATATGCTAATAACTGGAGCGGAATTACGGACAAAATTGGTGTTAATGCGTCTATTGTCTCCGGAATGTAAATAACATGATCCACCAGTCTTGATATTTCGTCATTATTCTCACTCGCTATAGCGATTACCCTGCCGCCTCGCGCACGAACTTCCTCAATATTACTCAATATCTTGGTATATACTTTATCCGTGGTAGCTATAAAAACAACCGGCATATTTTTGTCTATAAGCGCTATAGGACCATGTTTCATCTCTGCCGCAGGATAACCTTCAGCATGTATGTAAGATATCTCCTTTAACTTAAGCGCTCCTTCCAGGGCCACAGGATAGTTATAACCTCTCCCTAAATAAAGAAAATTATTACTATCACTATAAAGTTGCGCAATTTCAATTACTTGATCTTTTCTATCAAGAATTTCCTGAACTTGTTTTGGAATCTCTCTCAATTTACCCGCCAGACCAATACTTAATACTTCATCTTTTCCCCTGATCCGAGCCAAAAAGAGTGTCAGTAAAGATAGGACAGCAAGTTGAGAAGTAAATGCCTTTGTCGATGCAACACCGATTTCAGGACCAGCATGAAGGAAAATGCCGCAGTCTGCCTTCCTTGCGATACTGCTGCCAACCACATTACATATTGACAGAATAATTGCGCCTTTCGTGCTGGCCTCATCAATTGCGGCAAGCGTATCTGCAGTCTCACCAGACTGGCTTATGGCTATTACCATTGTATCCTCTTCAATGACAGGGTTTCTATACCTGAACTCTGAAGCATATTCAACCTCAACAGGTATCTTCAAATATTCCTCAATCATGTACTCTCCTATAAGACCGGCATGCCAGGAGGTGCCGCAGGCCACTATTATAATACGTCTGATATTACGAATCTCATTTTCCTTATCCTTTAAGCCTCCAAGGTGCACAAGATTGCTATCCTTCTCAAATCTTCCCAGCATTGCATCCCGCAGGGATTGAGGCTGCTCATGTATTTCTTTAAGCATAAAGTGCTTGTATCCACCCTTTTCTATTTTATCAAGGTTCCATAGCACCTCATCAATACTTTTTGAAATCTGAACATTGTCAACATCAGTAGTTTTCATATCATTCCTGGTCAAAACAGCAATCTCATTATCATCCAGATAAACAACTTCTTTGGTATATTCTAAGATAGCAGCAACATCTGAAGTCACAAAATGCTCTCCTTTGCCTATGCCAACTATTAATGGACTTCCACGCCTTGCAGCAATCAACTTGCCCGGATCGTCCAGGCTGATTATGGCCAGGCCATAAGCTCCATCAACTTCATTCAACGCTCTCCTTACGGCATCTTCAAGTACTCCTTCAAAATAACTTTCAATAAGATGGGCAATTACCTCAGAATCTGTTTCACTTTTGAAATTATGACCTGCTTTTTCGAGTTTTGACTTCAGATAGTTATAATTTTCAATAATGCCATTGTGAACAATTGCGATCCTTCCTGAACAATCAAGATGGGGGTGGGCGTTTTCTATTGTCGGCGCTCCGTGTGTAGCCCATCGGGTATGCACTATGCCTAAAGTGCCCTCATTAAATTTACCATTTATCTTTTTCTCTAATTCACATATACGCCCTACAGATTTTTCACAGATTATTTCGTTATCCCGGATAATGGATATCCCGGCAGAATCATACCCCCTGTATTCAAGCCTTCTTATTCCATTAATGAGTATCGGCCTGGCTATTTTCTCGCCAATATAACCCACAATTCCACACATAT
>MHZA01000006.1 GCA_001828595.1 Planctomycetes bacterium RIFCSPLOWO2_12_FULL_40_19 | reverse complement strand
ATACTATCAAGTTAGGCCTTCGGCACTTCCTTAACTTCAAAATCTGCAAGATTACAACCTGCAATTTGCAATAATGTTATCAAAGCTCTGGTTTTATTTCAAAATAATAAACAGAATATTTTTCTTGCTAGACATAAAAGCTGTTTAATAGTATCATGAAATTATCCTAAAATGAGAATATCTAAGACATTTATAAGCAACTTCTTCACAAATATCTGAATATAATTTAAGAAATATTAATTAACAAAAGAGGTGTATATCTATGAAAAAGAAGTATATATACTTTTTTGATAGCGGCAGCGCTGATGGCAATGCCAATATGAAAGATTTACTGGGCGGCAAGGGCGCTAACCTGGCAGAAATGGCGAATCTTGGATTCCCCGTTCCTTCCGGATTTACAATTACAACAGAGGCATGCTATGCATACAATAAAAAGAATAAAACCTACCCTGCCGGACTTCAAAGCGAAATTGACAGAAATCTCTCTCGTCTTGAACGTGCAATGAACGCGAAATTAGGCGACGCAAAAAACCCATTGTTAGTTTCCGTAAGAAGCGGCGCCGCTGCTTCAATGCCGGGGATGATGGATACCGTGCTGAATTTAGGACTGAACCCTGATTCCGTCCATGGCCTTATTACAAAAACCGGGAACGAAAGATTTCCCTGGGATGCATACAGACGGTTCATAAATATGTTCGGTAATGTCGTAATGGGCATGGAACATCATGACTTTGAGGAAATAATGGACAGACACAAGAAAAAGGCAAATGTGAAAAATGATACAGACCTTAGCGCTGAGCAATTGAAGGACATCTGCAATGATTTCATCGCTATTTACAAAAAGAGGACCGGATCCAGTTTCCCGTCAGACCCTAAAGAACAATTGCAGAAAGCAATCGTTGCAGTGTTTGATTCCTGGAATAATCCAAGGGCAATAAAGTACAGAAAGATATATGGTATCAGTGGATTATTGGGGACCGCCGTAAATATTCAGGCAATGGTGTTTGGAAATACCGGCAATAATTCCGCAACAGGTGTCTGTTTTACAAGAAATCCATCTACGGGTGAAAATAAATTCTATGGAGAGTTCCTTCTTAATGCGCAGGGCGAGGATGTAGTGGCAGGCATACGAACTCCGAAACCAATAAGCGATTTGGCAAAGGAATTACCAGTAGCATATAAAAAATTAGTAAAGATAAGAAGAGCCTTGGAGAAACATTACAGAGATGTACAGGATTTGGAATTTACCATACAAGAAGGAAGGCTGTTTATGCTCCAGACACGAAATGGCAAGCGAACCACACATGCGGCCGTAAAGATCGCCGTCGATATGGTAAAGGAAAAGCTGATAGACAAAAAAACTGCCCTCAGAAGGATAGATCCGAATCAATTGGACCAACTGCTGCATCCTGCTTTTGACCCAAAAGCGAAAAGAAATGTAATTGCCAGTGGCCTGCCGGCTTCACCGGGAGCCGCATACGGGAAGGTTATATTTCACGCTGACGAGGCAGAAAGATTAGCAGCAAAGGGAGAGATGGTTATACTTGTGAGAATAGAAACTTCAGCTGAAGACATTGGAGGTATGCATGTCTCACAGGGAATCCTTACAACCAGGGGCGGCATGACTTCGCATGCTGCAGTGGTAGCCAGAGGGATGGGAACATGCTGTGTGGCAGGATGCGGCAACATCCAGATAGACTATAAAAAAGAGGAATTTACTGCGGGCGGAAAGGTTATTAAAAAAGGCGACTACATTTCACTTGACGGTACCCTGGGTGAAGTAATGCTGGGAAAAGTACCCACAGTAGAGCCTGCACTCAGCGGAGACTTTGGCAAACTTATGAAATGGGCGGATGAAATTCGAAGACTTAAGGTCAGGACGAATGCCGATACACCTGAAGATGCAAAAAGGGCCAGAGATTTTGGCGCCGAGGGAATAGGATTATGCCGCACAGAACATATGTTTTTTGGTGAAAATCGTATTGATTACGTCAGACAGATGATACTTACGGCAGGTAACGTAACCAGCCTGGAGACGGCTGCCATTGAAACGGAATCAGAACTTGCCAAAGCGCCGAAAGGAAAACTTTCTTTATTAAAAACCAAAGCAAAGAAAATACAAGCACAACTGAAAGAATCGCAGAAACTATATAATGGAGCGCTTAGAAAACTGTTGCCCATGCAAAGGAGTGATTTTGAAAAGATTTTCAGGATTATGGACGGTCTCCCCGTAACCATAAGGCTCCTCGACCCGCCATTACATGAATTCCTGCCCAATGAAGAATCGCTGCAAATCGAACTTGCCAGGAAAATGGGAATGAGTTTTAAGGAAGTTAAAGACAGGGTTGACAGCCTGCATGAAACCAACCCGATGCTGGGACTCAGAGGGTGCCGTCTGGGTATAATCTATCCCGATATTTATCAAATGCAGGTACAGGCAATAACTGAGGCGGCCTGTGCCGTAAAAAAGAAAGGTATCAAGGTTATACCGGAGATAATGATTCCCCTTGTAGGAACAGTTGGAGAGATGAGTCTCCTGAAAAAAGACGTTGAAATGGTTGCCAATAAAGTATTGGCAAGAAAGGGTGTTAAGATAAATTATAAGATCGGCACAATGATAGAGATACCAAGGGCCGCATTAACTGCAGATCGCATAGCCGAACACGCTGAATTCTTCTCTTTTGGCACTAACGATTTAACTCAATTGACATTCGGGTATAGCCGCGATGATGTTGGTTCTTTTGTGCCGCAGTTTACTAAACTCGGAATATTGGAAAAGGACCCTTTCCAGATTCTCGATCAGAATGGAGTAGGAGAGTTAGTCAAAACCGGTATCAAAAAAGGACGGCAAACAAGGCCTGACCTGAAGATAGGGATTTGTGGTGAGCATGGAGGCGAGCCCTCATCAATAGAATTTTGTCACAGGAACGGCATGGACTATGTAAGCTGTTCGCCTTTCAGGGTGCCAATTGCACGTTTAGCAACTGCTCAAGCCGTAATAAAGGAAGAAATATAGATGGAAAATTTGTTCACTGACAAAAATAAGAACACTTCTCAGTTAATAAGGGAAACCTTTTTTACAAAATCTATAGATTTTATAAAGGGAATCTTCTCCTGGTATTTCTTTCAAAAAGAAACCCTTAAGGTAAAATTAAAACAGAAAGATACACAAATAGACGATCTGAAGGCTCAATTAAACATAGTAAATCACATGTATGAAGAAGGAAGAAACCTTTTGAAGGAGCAGAAGAGAGACCTGGAAGAAATGTTAAAGATGGAACGCAAAGGCGCGAACATCCCTGCATTGATACAGTTAGGAAAGAAAAAGGTAAAGATATCTCAAAGGTCTAAGATAAAGATAAATAAACTGAAGGCTAAAATAGAAAGACTGACAAAAGCCGGAATTCCCACAGCACCGGAAGGATATTACGAATTAGGCCTTATTGCCTATTACAATGATAAAATTGAAGATGCAATCAAGCAATGGGAAACGGTAATAGACCTGAACAAAAATAACATGGACACCAACCATAATCTTGGAATCTGTTATTATACAATTGGAATGTATGATGAAGCTATTTCCAGACTAAATACAGTTGTAAAGAATAACCCAAAAGACCATTCTCCTCATTATTGCCTTGGACTTGCTTATAACAAAAAGCAGAATTACAGCTCTGCTATTCCCGAATTTAGAAAAGCCTTAGCATATAACACCAATGACGAAGCCATATTCTACAACCTTGGTTTATCTTACGATCATAATGGTGAAACCGATGAGGCAATTAACACATACAATAAAGTAATAGAACTCAATCCCAGGCATATTAATGCAACATTTAATCTTGGCGTTCTTTATAGAAAAAAAGGATTAACTGATCAATCAATCGCTGAATTTAAAAAGGTCATAGACGCTAATGATTCTGATGTAAATGCACACTACTATCTGGGGCTTTGTTACAAAGAAAAAGGGATGGTCCCAAATGCAAAGAAAGAATTTAAAAATGCCTTGAAGGCTGATCCTTCCCACGTTAATTCACTTTATAACCTTGGCGTTATTTACAAAAAAGAGGGAGACAATGACAAAGCCGTTTCCAATTTTAAAGCAATCCTAAACGTTGACTCTACAAACCAGGATGCACATTATAATATGGGGCTTCTTTATTATAAAGAAGAGAAATACGATGAAGCTATTTCCGAATATAAAGAGGCATCAGATGTTAACAAAGACAATGCAGAAATTTATTACAACCTGGGACTCGCATATTACAAAAAGAAGTTATTTGAAGATGCAATCTCAGCTTACAAGAGTGCGCTAAAGATTGATAGCAAGTATGTAGAAGCCTTATTTGAATTGGGCAATTCATACAATAACACAGGAAAACACGAAAAAGCCATTTCTCTGTTCAAAAAGGTTTTAACACATAATCCTGATAATGAGTCATGTTATTTTAATTTAGGCATTGCTTACAGGGCAAATAAAAAACGGAATGAAGCATACGATGCTTATAAAAAAGCGCTTGAAATTAACCCGGATTACGCTGAAGCCTGGAATGCTCTCGGTATTGTTTGCAGGGAACGAGGAAATCACGATGAAGCCACCCATGCACATAAAAAAGCCTTAGGGATAAATCCTTCATGCGCAGAAGCATATAATAATCTTGGTATTATATGTGATGACAATGGAAAATTAGAAGACGCTATTACAAATTATCAGAAAGCTATTAAGACCAGGTCTGATTACGCCGAGGCGCACAATAATCTTGGGGTAGTATATTCTAAGCAGGGCATGATAGACAAAGCAATATCGTTTTACAAGACTGCACTGGATTTAAATTCACATTATGCAGAAGCGCATAATAATCTGGGAGTAGCATACGATAGTAAAAAAATGTTTGATGAAGCAATTGAACAGTATAAAATGGCAATTGAAAATAACTCAGAATATGCTGCGGCATACAATAATCTCGGCGCTGTTTATGGAAGGAAAGTAATGTTCACACAGGCAATTTCGCAATACAAAAAAGCGATTCAGATTAATCCTGAATATGCAGAAGCCCATTTTAACATTGGAATTGCTTATAACAAAAAGAAGATGTATGACAACGCTATTGCTTCATTCAGAAAAACCCTGGAATTAAACCCTGATGATGAATCCGCACATTACAACCTGGCTATCGTTTACAGCAAGAAGAGACTGTACGATGATGCAATTCTCGAATACAAGAAAGTAATTGAGTCAAACCCGGGTTTACCTGATGTTCATTACAATTTGGGGGTAGTTTATCGTGAAAAAGGAATGCTCCTGCAGGCAAGGAGAGAAGTGTCTTTATATAAGAAATTAAATAAGTCGTAAATCAACAACCTGAAATTTCTATTTTTATCTGTCCGTTTCTATATCCAACACAAAAACATGAAAAAAGCGCCTTCCATTTTTATGTGGAGGCGCTTTTACACTTCTATCAGTAAACACTTTATGAAGTCACGCCAGATACCGCCTGTTATTGCTTTTTCTCCCTGTAATTCTTAATTGCAGCTTCTATAGCCTCCTGAGCCAGGACAGAACAATGCATCTTATTTGGCGGCAAACCATCCAGCGCTTCAGCAACTGCTTCGTTCGTAATTCTTGATGCCTCATCTACTGACTTGTCTTTAATCATTTCAGTAGCCATGCTGCTTGTCGCAATCGCAGCCCCACAACCAAAGGTCTTGAACTTTGCATCTAATATCTTTTCATCCTCTACCTTTAAGTACAGCCTCATCACATCACCACAAGCAGGATTTCCCACCGTCCCAACAGCATCTGCATCCTTTATCTCACCCATATTTCTGGGATTCATAAAATGGTCCATCACCTTTTCGCTGTATGGCCCAAGCATATCGTCTTTAGACATAAATCAAACTCCTTTCAACTGAAAAATAACGGAAAGCCCAACAATTATTTGTATATTCATTTTGACATACTAAACTAGTTATTCAAGTAAGCAAAGATTTTCTGGAAGATGTCCACATTGTTAGTAAGGAAATTACAAACTGTATAGTGAAACTAACTACCGTACAAACACCTCCAATGAGTACTGTAATGGCAAAGACAGGTGTTAATTTCGTTAGCCACCATGAGAAAATATCCAACATCAGGGAACCGAAAGGAAATATTAACAAGGCTGTTTTGAGCTTCTCATTAATTGGTGTAAACAAAAAGATTATTCCGCTTAATGCGAATATCACACCTATGCTGATCATATGAATATGACTTAACGTTATAAGCCTGGATACAGGTACTCCGTAGTTAATTCTTGTAAAAATATCACTGACGGTTGAAAATTTATCAAATGGTGCAAATGACGACTCCCCTCCGGCAGTATGACATCGCAGACAATTCTTTATAATGATTCCTTTGATTTCGCTAAATTTCTCTTTTCTGGCGCCCCTTTTAGCCCAATTAATCAGGCTGTTCCTATCATACTCATTATCGAGATGCTCCCTCATAGCACCCTTGAGTTTTGACTCGATAAGTAACACGCCAGGCTGCCCATAAAAAGTCACAATTATGTCTTGTAATGACAACCCGGCTTCCCCATCTGCCCTGTTGTATGTAAAAAAAACATTCAACTGAGAAAATACATAACCTATCCCCATACAAATCAGGAAAAATGTACATAATAATTTCCCGCTCGTCGGCAATGCATTGAGCCTGAATTCACACAGTCCGATCATTTAATCTTTCAGGACATTTTCTAGTAAAGATTGATTTACTATAATCAACCCTTCGACTTTCCCCAACCTCAAGGACGGGGTTTGCTCAGGGTTGATACTGAGCGGCGATTTTTTATCCCGCCTTGAAAAGGCGGGGTTTGTGCGCCGTCGAAGTATCAAGTTTTTGATGCTTCATCTTTCTATTCTCAAAGGTTACAAATTCCTTGTAACCAGCGAGCCTTGCAAGTGATATCGCCTTATCAAAGTCTCTGCCCACATCCCCAGGAGTATGGGCATCCGAACCGAAGACAATAGGTATATCGTATTTCTTATACACCTTAAGAATTTCACTTGATGGATAGATTTCATTCACCGGTTTTCTCAGGCCAGAGGTATTGATCTCTACAGCTACTCCGCATTCTTTAAAGACCTTCGCTGTATCATCTAAATCCCCAGAGAGTTCATCAGTTGGACGGTTGCCAAATTTCTTCACGAGATCACAATGTCCGATTATGTCAAAAAGTGAAGTCCGGGCTGATTTACGTAATATTTCAAAATACTCCTTATAAACTAAATCCACATCCTTATTATCCCACTTTTTACGTTCTCCCGGATGATCGAAAGCCCACTCACCAATATAATGCACAGAACCCATTACATAATCAAAATGGTATTTTGTTAAAAGCTCTCTGGTGTAAGACTCGGTGCCAGGAATATAGTCGGCTTCTATTCCCAACTTGATTCGAATCTCTGGAAATGCTTTACGCAGGTTTATAACCTCATTTACATAATCAGGGAGTTCATCAAATGCCATTGAAAGGTTCTGTTCCTTCCCGCTGTCACCATTCAAAGGCAAATGGTCACTAAACCCTATTTCATCAAGTTCACTGCTTATTGCCTCCTTAACGTAATCGGCCATTTCCCCTACTGCATGACCACACAAATTTGTATGTATATGATAGTCTATCAGCGATACATTACCTCCCAGAACAAAGCCTCGATATCCTCTTTGTGTTTCGATTCTTCATGCGCCAGCCAGACAAAAAGTTTTTTCAATTCGGGATCATCCACATTCTTAGACATACTATCGTAAAAACCGAAAGCCTTTTTCTCTCTCTTAGCAGCGTAAACAAGGACATCCTTAAAGTCTGAATCCTCGCCGATGCCTTCATGTGTATCTACCAGAAATTCTGTTATCCCCTGTCGATGCTCGTCCTCTGTTATATCTATTTTCTGGTCCTTTAAGTCTTCTATATTAAATTCTTCCAATGCCTGTTTATGTTTTTGTTCTTCTTCGGCAAATTTAATCAGGACGGCCTTTGTTTGAGCATCGTGCGCATTGTCTGCAGCATTTTTATAAAGTAAGTAAGTGCCATTCTCTTTATCAGCCGCCTTCTTTAATATTGATTCCATTGTCTCGTTTTGCATTGCTCCATAGATATATTATAAATTTACTTTAACACCATAAGTTGCTCACAACATTTAAGGAAACCACCGCCCTCACTTATGACCCTGACTTCAGTCCCGCATACCTTACATATACATTCTCTACCTGTCCTGTCCATTTTAGGAATATAATTTGTAACATCTATAAATTCACATTCCTTACCGCATGAAGGACACTTTTCATGAGGTTCCATCGCATCATGTTGATAACCACATTCAGCACATTTCCAGCTATTCATATAACAACCACTTTAACACAGAAACAGATTCCAGTTTCCCCGTCCCGAACGCCCGCCTGCCGTTCGTCGGGCAAGGATTCATCCTAGCGGGCACGGGAATGACAGATAAATGACGTTTACTGTTACTTCAGCATCCGTTCGGTTACCTTAAGTTCGATACCGCAGGCGGGGCACACAATTTTGTCCCCAACCTTCGCATCAGGTGAAATATTAAGCTCAAGCTTACACACCGGACACATAAACCCGCGAAAAAGACTCTTTGGATAATTGAAGTCAAACATCTGTTTCAAAAGAGTCTCATCAATTTCAGAATATTTTGTTTTATTTCTGATGACCTTTATAATCGCTCCGGCCTCGAGCACATTGCCAACAAATAAAGCGCCTACTACCGTATCATTCTTCAAGACTAACTTCTTATAAACATCAATTTCAGGGTGAGGATAATCACCTCTCATTATTTTATAACCACCATTTAACGGATTTGAAATCCCTATTGAAATCAGGTCAACCCCGCATACTTGTGTTGAACTAATGCACGAGATATCATCATATTCGGCATCATTGCCCGTCATATTCGCACCCGCAACCTGTCCCTGTTTCCAGGCTTTCAGCCACCTGATGTTAATCTTTGGAATATCATTTCCCCTATCATTTGACAACTGAGCAACATCTCCAGCCGCATAAATGTTATCAACATTAGTACGCATATTATTATTTACCAGAACACCGTCGCTGACATTCACACCGCTATCACCCAAAAAGCCTATATTGGGTTTCAGTTTATCTATAGCGCCAACAATCTGGCATTCTAAAAATACATCATTTGTGGTAATAATGCCCTGAACGGCTTTCTTTTTAATAACAATTTCCTTTATATCAGTTTCATGCTCTATTTTTATACCCTTCTCACGCAGCTTAATCTCAAGAACCTTAGAGGCATCCTTGTCCATCACATCAGGCCATAGCCTGTCCCCTCGCAATAAGTACGTTACTCCAATATCACTATTATTCAAAGCCTCTGCCAGTGATAAAGTCAGGAAATCCTCGCCAACTACTACGGCATTTTTAGCATTCTTAATTCTTTCTTTTATGTTTTTTGCATCATCTATCGTCTTTAATTGAACAATTCCGCCATTCAAATCACTACCCGGATATTTCCTGCTTTTGATAGAACCGCCCGTTGCAATCAGTAACGAATCATAATTAATCACTGTTCTATCACTTAAAACAACTTCATTTTTACTGTCATTTACATTGATCACCCTTTGTCCGAGGAGTAAAGTAATGCCGTTATCTGCATAAAAGCTCTTCTTTTTTCCCCATAACTTTCCTTCATCGACTGAACCGCAGATATATCCCGGAAGTTGAGGCCTGTAATAAAATGGATAATTCTCCTCCCCTACCATTGTAATTTTATTATCACTATCAGTCTTCCTGATCTGCTCGGCCGCTTTTATACCGGCAACACCATTTCCAATAATAACGTATCCCACCACTTATCAAAACTCCTTATAAATTACATCGTCGTATTCTGTCTCGATCCTCCCTTTATGGTCTAATTCTTCAGCCGCCAGATCTTCAAAAAGATTTTTTACTTCAATACTACTGACAACCTTAGCCATGTCTTTGAAAAACTGATATGCCTTTTGTTCTCTCTTCATTGCGTGTATCATTATGTCCTGAATGGATGAATCAAGGGTAATTTCTTTATCAAGAAGGTAATCACTTAAGTGAAGGTCATGTGCTTTTTTGACGGTATGGTGTTCTTCATCAACCTTGCTTAAATCAAAATTCTGCAATACAGTTTTATGTTTTAATTCAATTTCTGCAAATTCATTAAGTAATTCCTTCGCCGAAGGGTCCTTCACTGTATTTGCCGCTTGAGAATAAAATCGATTAGCTTCGTCTTCATTCTGGATAGCCCTATCCAATATTTCCTTTAACGTTTGAAAAACCATATTCTATCCCTCCTTTTTAATGTCAACGAGTAGGCGCCGCTTAAACAGATATAATTTACAGAACTAACAAGGTTGTCTTGAGGTAATTAACTTACAATAACTTCTCTAAGAACTCTTTGCCAGGCAGTCCGTTTTCTTTGTATACTATTACCCCGTTCTTATCCAGGATAATGTTTAAGGGTATACCCACAACCTTATATAGACTGGCTATGTCAGCACTGGAATCAAGAACCACAGGATAATTTATCTGCATCTTCTCAATAAAGGATTTGACTTTTTTTGCACTTTCCTGAATATCGATACCTAACACATTTAAACCATCATCTTTAAGCTCGTTGTAATATTCCTTGAGGATCGGTATTTCATGCCTGCATGCTGGACACCATGTAGCGCCAAAAACCAGTAATGTAACCTTGTCTTTAGCAAAAGATTCCAACTCTATTTCCTTACCGTCAACAGTCAACAGTTTAAACGTAGATGCTTTCTTGCCAACATCTATACCTGTCTCAATCTCAGCAAATAGTACATCTTCTGTGGTACAGAACACAAGAAAGAACATTACGAATGTACTTAACAATGAAATCTTAATTGTTTTCACAACTATATTTACGTTCAATCTCATTCCTTTCAAAGTAATTACTATTGTCCGGGAGATCCTTTTAAATCACGCAACCTGAATGTTGCGGCTACTTCTTTTATCAATTCTAAATGCTTTTAATCTTTTCGCGTCGATAATCTTTATAGATGATCTCCCGAATCTCGTTTTCCAGTTTGTGACAGAATTCCAACTCATTATCAGCCCTCTGATAATCATCTATATCCAAATATCTCATAATGTCCCTTATGCCCATGTCTACAACTTCGTAAGGGATTGCCGGTTGTCCCATTTCTCCCATGCGAATTATCATTGCCTTTATAATAGCCTCCGGCTTTAATTTCGTATCCCATACCTTACTTTTTGCTATTTCCTTCCTGAAAGGAATAATATTTTCAGTTTTATAAAACTCACTCCTGAATTTCATATAGTCCACATTATTCCAGAATTCCCATTGAGCCGAACAATGTGAACAAGCTGGAAGAAAAATCTGTACAGGATTATTCCAGACATCAAAATAAGTGTGGCTCAAGAGACTAACTGCAGCGCTAAGTTTATCCGTACTGATTTTACTTACACTTTCATCCTCGACAATATCCACTGCATCTTCTGCATGATTTATAAAGCAGGGTGTTTCTTCAACAATCCTTCTATGTGCGTAAATCTTTTTCTCTAACCTTCTCTTGCCTTCAAAATCATCAGAAGGAAGTTTTGCTATTTCGGTATTGAACTGCTTTATCTTTTCATCTTTTCTCCGATTTAAAATAGAAAAGTCACGTTCGTTTGCCCCACCGCCATTAAAGACTTCCATTGCCACATCAAGAAAATCCGGTTGATTCTCCAATATATGCGCATACACCCTGTGAAAATGCGGCGGTTCCTTATCTATAACAGGTATTACTGAATATATTGCAGCGCCTTTATCAAGAGAACAACTTTCCAACAACTTCGCAGCCAAAACAACATGTGTGCCCCAGTCCATAACATCTCCTTCAAATTTTATAAGTGAAATTCAATCCATGTAGTATTGAAATACGCAAATTATACTATTTTTTCTGTTAAAATGAAACAAATTATACAAGCTCGATTCAGACTTGTTTATTGCTCGTTTAAACAATCCTTACAAGTACCATAGAAAGAGACGTGATATCTGGAAGGTATAAACTCATTTAGGATTCCATCCGGCAGTGTCGGGTTTATGTGCCCCCCCTCAATGTCAGAGATTTTGTTGCATCCTAAACATATGATATGATGGTGAGTAGCCGTATTAGGGTCGTAGTGCTTTCTTTCATCATCTATGGTAATCTTTAAGACTTCGCCCATCTTTTCTAAAATATCCAGCGTCTTGTAAACGGTGGTAAAAGATATGGTAGGATAAATCTTCTTTATTTTGTCGAAAACATTTTCTGCAGAAGGATGCTCAAGATTACCCTCAAGAATCTTAAATATCCCCATACGTTGCGGTGTAATCTTAAATCTTTTATCCCTGAACTTCTCTACTAAACTATCTGCTGTATTCATTTTATCACCATAAAAAATTATAAATTTGTTCTATAAAAATTATTAGACAACAATCATTACAGATTGTCAAATCTAAATTTGCAATATTTTTGGGACGTTGATTGGCGCAGATGGAAATGAGGAATCAAAGGAATGACAATATTGTCATTCCCGACAACGATCGGGAATCTGAGGATTATGGAATTGAAGATTTCAGTTTGTAGTTTTGTGGTGGGCATTGCCCACTCTACTTGGCTAAGAAATGGATTGCGATAAAGTGAGAAATAGTTTATTGTTGGCTTTATCCGGCTCGTAGTAATAAAATTCTTCACATGTCGGCATCATGGATGATCCTGTTTTTCTGAAGAATTGCTTTAAAATAATATAAGGTAATTTTTAAATACTACACGATATTTTTACCTGATAATAGCGCTTTTCTCAAGTTATCAGGGCAATTAATTGTGATAATCAATGGTTAGCGATAGGCAAAGGCAATAAAGCATGAAATACAAATCTAAATGTTTTCTAAGCTATGCACACGTGGATAAGGAATTTGTTCGAGAAGAAATAGTGCCTATTCTTTTGGATTTCGGCTTGGATGTTTGGATTGATTACGAACAAGTTGGGGCTGGTTTCTCTATTGCAGATACGATTTTAAAGGGGATAAGGCAAGCTGACATAATAATCGCTATTTTCAACAGAAGAAGTACATATATGAATTTTGAAGTTGGTGCAGCTATCGGGCAAAGTAAACCGACACTTGCAATTGTAAGAGATTATCAAGACATCCCAAGCGATTTAAGACACATAAATTTTTTGCGATATTCAGGAGAAGGTAGACGAGCGTTTAAGAGTAATCTTTACAGGGCACTGGAAATTATTGCTGACAATGTAATTGATAAGTCAATTTATCAAATAGCTGACAGAAAAAAAGTTATTGGAAGTAGGGTCGGCTTTGACAAACTGAATTTTATACAGGAATTAAGATTCACCGCAGATTTCTTATCTTTGATAAAAAAAATAACAGGCTCAAAAGAAATAGCACTGATTGAAACCACGATAGGTTCATTTAAAAG
>MHZA01000005.1 GCA_001828595.1 Planctomycetes bacterium RIFCSPLOWO2_12_FULL_40_19 | reverse complement strand
AAACGCTTCCCATATGGAATTCTCTACACAATAGAAGAAGATTATATTTTGATTCTTGCAGTTATGCATTTTAGCAGAGATCCATCATATTGGAAACATAGACTGAAAGACATATAGAAAGCCTAACAAATCATTCCTGCGGATGGCAATCCGCAGCGCGTTAGCGAGCAGAGGATCCAAACCATGGCTGATGTCGCAGCAGCACCGGAAAAAAAGGAAGACCTCTTTGGTATCGTTGCTGAAGTGGACGGGCGACAGAAGCAACTTGTTCTGTTGAATTTAAGCTTCGGTCGTCTTATTGACGAAATTGTAGTCCCATACGAAGAGGTATCTTGGAAATTGAGCGCGGGATGACAAGAGGCGAACACCAAATCCAGAAGACATACGGTGACCAGTACGAAACACGATTCGAACATGTCCTGCGAACTGACGCCGAAGATGTAACTGCACAGGTAATTAAGGCTTACGTCCAAGTAGTGAAGCCAAGCATTAAAGACTACTTGCCAAAACGGCAAGAACTAATTTCTTCGGCCACAACATTTTTCGTTGAGGCGATGAAAGCGCTTGCTCGCTAACAAAAAGGTCTTAGGGTCAAACCTTCATTGTTCAATAATTAATGGTTTTACATTTCATCTATTTCTCATTGATTGTCAATTGAAATATGAAGGTTTGACCCTAAATACACTCTACTAAATACATTCTATGGAACTTATGTGAATGATTTTTCGGCGCATATGGGAGTTAAGGGAAAAGTCGCTGCAGAGCGGTTACGGCAGTAGATTACACCGGAGTTTGGTGGTGTGAAGTCGTTGTTTGCTTACTAGAAGGCTAATTGAAATTATCTCCCTTTCGTGAAGATTCCAGCACTGGAATCTTCACGAAAGAGAGATTTGTCATGTCGAATATTTATTGTAGAAAAGTACATCCTCGATATGTACGGTAACGATTGCAGGGGATGCTATATGACAACGGTAGAAGCCATCTGACGTCTCCAGAATCTTTTTAGGCATGGTATTGTTTTTTTGAGGAGATTGCAGGTCTTTCTCCGCTTACCCGCCCGTATCTATTCGGGCAGGTTAACAATTTACCTGGTTTTGCCGGTAAGCTTACTTACAATATCGTATTGTTCCTTTGCTTTATCCCGCAAGCCTACATTTATATATGCCTGACCGAGATTATTGTGTGCGCTTATGTAACCTGGATTCTGTTCTACGGCCTTCTTAAACTCATTAATTGCAAAGCTGTATTTACCTTGTTTGAAATAAACATAGCCAAGGTTATTGTACGCTTCTGCAAAGTCAGGCTTAAGTTTAATAGCCATTTCATATTCCTTAATGGCCTCATCAAATTTTTCCAT
Organism: Planctomycetes bacterium RIFCSPLOWO2_12_FULL_40_19; assembly: GCA_001828595.1. GTDB lineage: Bacteria > Planctomycetota > Brocadiia > Brocadiales > Scalinduaceae > Scalindua. The sequence goes on along the minus strand of MHZA01000005.1, from coordinate 14,465 downwards.
CTTGAAATAGAGATTTCCCAGGTTTGTGTGAGATTCCGGAATACCCGGATTAAGCCCTAACGCCTTTCGATACTCTTCTATAGCGTCATTAAACATATCATTCGCTTCGTATGTAGCGCCCAGATTTGTGTAAGCCTCTATCCAATCCGGTTTGATTTCCAATGCTTTCCTGAAAGACTCTATAGCAAGACCTAAGTTTCCTTTCCGGGTATATACACAACCCAGATTAAAGTGTGCCTTTTCGAAATTAGGGAAAATGGTTGTTGCCTTCTTATATTCTTCGATAGCATCATCAATCCTTCCCTGTTTCCAATGAATGGTTCCGATATCATAATGCTCTTCCGCATCTCTCAGTTTACCACTGCAGCCGGAGTTCAGTGTAAAAAATACCAGCGGTAAAAACAAAATACCGAGAAGTACAAAAGAATTTATTTTCATTATTTCTAGTCCCATAATTGTGTGCTGAAGTATCTATTGCCGGTATCAGGGAAGATAGTGACAATCATACCTTTATTAATTTTCTCTGCCAATTCTAATGCGCCTTTCATAAATGCACCGGAGGACTGTCCGACAAAGAGGCCCATTTCCAGCGCCAGGGAATTACATGTGTCTTTTGCATCTTCAGAGGTTATAAAGAATGTGTGATTTTCTATAAAGTCTTCCCTGTAAATTTTCGGTTTTATATACTCTGCGCCCATCGGCTTCAGCCCTTCAATTCCCGGGAAGTCTTCCGGCTTAATAACATAAATCTTTATATCCGGATTGTGTTCCTTCAGCCTTCTTCCAACACCCATTACAGTTCCGCCTGTACCAACGCCGCAAATAAAATGTGTAACTTTACCCTCAGTTTGTTCCAGAATTTCCTTGCCGGTTGTTTCATAATGGGCTATTGGGTTATATTTGTTTGCATATTGATCCGGCATATAATATTTATCCGGATTCTCTTTTAACATCTCGTGTGCCTTTCTTATCGCTTCATCGTACCCCTTTATGGGATCAGTCGTGATAATCTTTGCCCCGTAAGCCCTGATGCTCCGTTTCCTTTCTTCGCTTGCATTGCCGGGTATAACCAAATCCACTTCATATCCCAGCACAGCGCCTATCATTGAGTACGCTATTCCCGCATTTCCGGAGGTAGAATCCAGTATAGCCTTGTCATGAGTCAGGTCTCCGGACTTTATTGCCTCTTTTATCATCCGCAATATCGGACGGTCTTTTACAGAGCCTCCCGGATTAAAATACTCGAGTTTTGCGTATATTTCCACTTTATCTGATATACCTTGAGAAGTTTTGACCTTTATTAAGGGTGTATTACCTACGTATCGCAAAACGGTATTATCAATAATTTCGTCAATATCCAGACTTTTGATCTCTCCGCTCATTATTTACGTTCTCTTTATTTTGATTAAATATTTTGAACAATATGAGGTTTTTCTCTTAGTGTTTATTCCCGCCGGCCTTAAAACACCCGAAACAACCTCAGAACCGGCAAGCCCATATTATAGTATTGATTACGAATATGTCAATTAAAGTTACCACTTTTGATGTGTAAGATGTTAAAATACTTAGCATTCGGAAATAAATTTTGAAAAGGATTGTTTTTCGTGAAATTCTTAAAACCCTTTATTCCATTATTTGTTATCATAATTTCACTGGCGCTGCTTGTCCCCGGAGTCACGCAACCTATGCTTACGCTGACAGGGACGATAGACAAAGCCCAAGTAACCGAGACAGGGATAGACCTTATTATCGATTCCGTAGTTGGCAAGTCACTAAATATGGATAAAGAGAAGTCTGAGAAGGACGAGAGAAATAAAATTAGAAGAATGATAGATACGGTTTTAGGAATGTTTGGGCTTAAGAATATCACAGGAGAAATTGAGGCATATAAAGAAACAAGAAGTATAGTAGGGACAGTCGAAGAACTTTTTCGTTCCGGTAACGGGTTTGTTGCCTTTCTTGTGATGCTTTTTAGTATAGTTATTCCGGTAACAAAGATTTTGCTGCTGTTGCTGGGTACATATTTTCAGGAATTGAAGATCAGCAAAAAAGCGATCTTGATAAATGGCTTGATAAGCAAGTGGTCAATGGCGGATGTATTTCTAGTCGCTATTATTGTTGCTTTCATGGCAGCCAATGCATCCACTATGGGGGAGTTATTAAATTTGAGAGCTCAATTTGAAGTGGGGTTTTATTTTTTTCTTGGGTACTGCATTTTTTCAATTATTTCTACACAACTAATCACAAGAATTCATACAATTTCTAATAATTAAGGGGGAACAATTAGCAAATAAATCGATTGTAAATTAAATCGAATGATGATGGAGTGAATTATTCAGCGCCGGCCTTTTTCTTCAAATCTATCATAAATGCCGGGTCGGTGATGTATCCCAGTTCTTCAGATTGTGTTGCATGCTTTAATGCCATGTCATATTGTTTGGTTTGATAATAAGACTCCGCTAACCGGTACTGTGTTTCCGGATCCATGGGGTTTATGGAGATGGCGTTGTTATACGCTGCAATGGCTTCTTCGTATTGCTGATTCCGGGCGTATGCTTCTCCAAGATGGAAGCATAAAAATGAATCATTTGGGTTTGCATTTATGGATTGTTTACACAGGGAAATTGCCTCATCAATCAGGTCCATATCTAAATACAGCGTACTCAGACTTAAATAAGCATTTATAAATGCAGTATTTTTCTCTATTGCCTTTTTATATGTTGATATGGCCTCGTCAAACATTCCTTTGTCTGCGTATGCATTACCAAGATGATAATGAGTTTTTACATCATCCGGATCAAGCTCAAGCACTTCTTTAAATTCTTTAATTGCCTTATCAAGCATACCTTTGTCGTAATATGAAATTGCTCTGTCAGAGAGTTCGTCTATTGAAGCTTCCTGAACTATCTCATCTGATTCTGTTAATCCTGTTACTGTGGCCGAAGGTTTTTCGCTTGTAAATGTATCAATTTTTACAGGCTGGGCTTCAGATTTGTCTGCTAATCTTTTTTGTTGGTGAACCTGGCCAAGTTTATTAAGAATATCGTCACGTGGTTTTATTTCCAGGGCTTTCATGTATTCGGCAATAGCTTCATCAAGCTTGCCTTCTTTAGAATAATTGTCACCAAGGGTAATATATTTATCAATATCATCTGAGGCTGGTTTCTCAGGGATTTCGATATATTCTCCCTCTTGTTTTAGTAGTTTGTCATAAAGTGCAAATTCTTGCTTTGCCAGTTCATCGTTTCCCTCTTCTCTATAGGCAAATCCCAGATTATAATGTGCATTGGCGAGGTCAGGATTAATTTCTATTGCTTTTTTACATGCAGTAATAGCAGCTTTGTGTATACCTGTCCTGTTGTATGCGTTTGCAAGCGTCGCATATGTTTCAGCCTTCATCTGCATTTGATCTTCTTTAAATAGAGGCAGAGCCATCTTAAATTCATCGATCGCTTTATCTATGAGACTTGTTTCAAAATATCCGACTCCTCTCTTGAAATATTCTTCGGCATCTTGGGCGATGCAAACATCAGATAACAACAAACTGAACATTACAAGAAATACGGCTTTCTTTAATATCTTCATGATTTTTTAATTTTTTCATTCAGGGCTTTAAGTAGTGTATCTATCTTAACCGGATGTATTTTTGTTGCCTGTTTAATCGTAAACATCTTCGCAACCGTCTTCCTTGCAACAGGATTACTAAGTTGTTTAAACCCAAACTCCAGAAACACGTCCAGCATCTCAGGATACTGATCTATTGCATTAGCGATATTTGTATCTTCAGTAATCTCAGTTAAAGGTTTCTGTGGTTCTTCAATTTCCTCTTCATCTTCTGCATTCATAGTCTTCCATATATTATACCCGAAGATTCCGATTGCCGTCAGTTCGATCCAGCCTGAGAATCCTATGAGAGAATAATAAGAATCTTTTGATAGTCCAATCATTATCTGAGTAGAAACCCGGAGAAAACATCCTATGTTTATGAGGTAAAATGATACATCTGCAAGCCTTATGCTGTACATGCCGACACCCTTAAAAGTTGGAACCATCTTAGATGAGTATCCTATAATCATCAAAGTTACGAATCCAACGGCGATGGCGTGATTAGCGGCGCCATGAAACAGATACTGCGGTTCTGAAAATGCCTTTAAAAAAGGTTTTGCCCCGAGTATAAGCACACCGATAATCAACCAGACATAAGCAGTCCTGATAGTTTTTGAATAGCTTCTATCCATTACAACATCATCGAGTTCCCTTGTAGAGCTTTCGAATATCCTGATACCGTAGACAAATAGTAAAAGGCTGATAGCGACCAGATAAATAGTAAGGTATGAAACTTTCAAGAAAAAGGGAGAGTTGTAATTAAAAGAATGTGAAATAAAGTATACGGGGATAGTTAGATTTAGCAGCCAGAATGTAGTATTTACGGCGCGAACCCTTGCTGTCCCAACATCAAGGAATGCGTATACAGTTCTTATATTTACGGCAAATATGAACATGAAAACAAAACCGAGGAGAAATACATGTACAAAAGGACTGTAAAATGTCCTTACAATTTCGTTTGTATCTGTGAAAAACATAAAGATATCCATAAACAGATTCATAATACCGCAAGCCAGAAACCATAGTACCCCTGCCATTATAAACTTGTCGTATGGTTCCTTTTTTTCCTGACTTGCAAGGACGGTGCTGAAAATAATGAAGGCAAATAACGCAACTGCCATAAATTCTAATAACCCGGATATTGGCAGGAGGATGTTTGTTAATTCATTTGCGTATGGCTGAGCGAATATCCTTATAACCGTTCCTGTGACCATCAGCCAGAAGCAGGAGGTTGTTAATTCACGATATTTGAGCTCTACGTTTTTAACCCGGGGGACGATATAGTATGCAAAACCGATGATACAAAGGCCTACCCATCCAAACAATTGGGCATGCCCATGTGTCTGGACAAGTTTATGAAGCACATAATGGAAATTCTGGTTTTTGCCAATATAAGTTAATACAATGGCGCCAACCGTTACCCCTATTGTCAACGCCATTAAGATAGCTGCCTTAAAGAATTTTTCATAAACCTTATCTTCTACCAGATCTACCGTTTCAGTGTTTTCGTCCACACCTTTTTCAATAGCTTCTTTTAATTCTTTGACAATTTCGTCGTAATCTACCTCATGTGCCTTTGCAAAGAATGCCAGAGGTTCATTAGGCCCTCTTACACCTCCGGCTACAACAAGGTTGTATTTTCTGAAGACTGACAGAGTTTCCGGGTGTTTCTTGACCAGATTTTTAATTATCGTATTTCTATTAATTTCCATAACACTTTTTGTTTCAACCCCCTCTCATGGTTGCGAGATAAAAATTATAGATAGCAATTGTAACCTCTTTCTTTCAGGAGATCAGTTAATTTTTTAATGTCTTCTGCATTGTTTTTGTTGCAAACCATGGTGACATCTTTTGTGTTTACTATAATCATGTCAGCCACGTTTATAGTTGTTATTAAGTGTTCTTTGTCTCCAATTATTATGTTTCCCTGCGTGTCGAGGCCACAATGTTTACCTAATATGGTATTATTATTTTGATCTGGCTTGTTCAATCTTTCTATAGCAAGCCAGGAACCAACATCGTCCCATTTAAAATCTGCCTCGATTATCTTTACATTTGAAGCCTTTTCCATCACTCCGTAATCTATTGATATATTATCAAACTTTTCGTATTCATTGTAAATAGTATTTGACTCATCAGGCGTACCTATCGATTTTCCAATCCTTGCCAGGCCTTGAGACAGTTCCGGCATAAGGGTATTTATATTATCCAGGATTGTACCTGCCGACCAGACGAAGATACCACTGTTCCAGTAATATTCTCCACTTTGTACAAAGCCTTCGGCTGTAGCACGATCCGGTTTTTCAGTAAAACATTTTACATCGTAAATCTGGAAATCCTGAAGGTTAATCCTATCTTCGCTTCTTTGTATATATCCGTAATTTACAGATGGCTCATTTGGCTTAATTCCGAACGTTATAAGAGCATTTGTTTCTGTTGCGAGTTTTTCCGCACATTGTAACGCTTTAAAAAAGAGATCAGGGGGTTCAATTATGTGATCTGCCGTCATAACGGCCATGACGGCGTCTGCGTCTCTATTGAAAATTATGGTTGCTGCGAGGCCAATACACGCTGCAGTGTTTCTGCCAAATGGCTCTGATATAATATTCTTTGCAGGTATCTGTGACAGTTCCCCCTTGATACTGTCAGCGAGGCAAGCCGTTGTTACAACATAAATATTCTCTGAAGGAATTTCACCAATAATACGATCAACAGTCTGCTTAATCATAGTATCTTGTCCTGTAATCTTCAAGAGTTGTTTTGGTATTTTTTTCCGGCTCCAGGGCCAAAACCTTGTTCCAGAGCCACCTGCCATAATTACGGCATATAACATAAATAACCTCAGTAATTAGTTAGGTTGAATAGTGATATGAAAGAATTGCAGAAATGGCAATTGCAGCCGTTTCCACCCGAAGAGTCCTCTGTCCCAGGCTTACAAACTTACACCTGGCTTCCTTTGCCATCTCTATTTCATGTGATGTAAATCCCCCTTCCGGACCAATAAAACTAATTATATTATTTGGTTTCAAGTGTTCTTGCAACGTATTTTTCAGATTATTTGAATCAGATTGGTTACAGGCGAAGAGAGAAAGATCGTAAATACCTACATTTTCGAGGATATTGCCAAAGTCCATAACATCGCCAATTTCTGTTATCGTGTTGCGTCCGCACTGTTTTGCTGCCTCAATCGCAATCTTGCGCCACTTCTCAATTTTTCCAGAAGATTCGGACTTAAGCTTTACTACGCTTCGTTCATAATTTGTGGGAATTAGCTTGTTAACTCCCAGCTCAGTACATTTTTGTATTAAAAAGTGAGAGCGTTTCCCCTTGGGAATAGCAAATGCTAAATCTATGCCTACCCTGGTTTCTTTACTGATAGTTTTGCTTTGACTAAGTTCTACTTTAACTTTGCTTCCACTTATTTCAACAATCTCGGCGCTGCATTCATCTCCCATGCCATTAAACAGGACGATATTGTCACCATTTTTTAATCTTTTAACATGTACCATGTGATGGCTCTCTGAGCTGTCGATCCATAAATTCTTCAAACCGGCATGAAATGGAACATAAAAACGATTCATACTTATCCTTCGATCATTTTAATGCAGAATATTTCATTCTTTTTCTATAAGTCTGTTTGCAGACAAGCATTGAAAATCAATTGACAAAAAACTGCCAGAGTGTAAGATTGTACTAATCAATTCAATAATATGAAAGTAATTTTATACTATAGAATATTATGAATTGAATATGAGTGTGCTTTCTATCATGTTGTCAATCGTGGCAACGTTGTTATGGTAAGGTAAGAAATTGAATGAATGAAGAAACAATAAAATATTGGACTGATTTATCAAACTATGATTTAGAAACAGCAAATGCCATGTTAATAACTAAACGATTTCTTTATGTTGGTTTTATGGCTCATCAAACAATCGAAAAAATTCTGAAAGCTTATTTTGTGAAACTAAGAAATGAAGTCCCATTATATACCCATAATTTGTTATTACTTGCTGAAGAAACAGAATTGCAGAATGAGTTGTCAGAAAAGCAATTGGAATTATTAGAAAAACTAATACCTTTAAATATTGAGGCTCGTTATCCGAAATACAAAGAAGAACTTTTGAGAAGTTTAACTCAAGAAAAATGTGAATTAATTTTAAAAGAAACAAAGGAGTTCCAAGAATGGATAATAGCGAAATTACAGAAAAATTAGAAAATTATATAGAAACTTTAAAACAATATTTTAAAGTAAAGCTTATTGTTTTATTTGGGTCGTATGCGAAGGGCAATTCAAAAAAATATAGTGATATTGACATTGCAGTTTTTGTTGAGAAAGATGAAAACGAATTTGATTATTTGGAGAAATCTGCCTTGTTACTAAAATTAGTAAGAAAAATAGATGTCAGAATTGAGCCAACTTTATTCTACTCAGAAGAATTAAAAGATTATGAAAAAGCTAGTTTTGTAAACGAAATTTTAACAACGGGTGAAATAATTTATCAGAATTGATACGCTTCCTTTCCCTATCCTTCTCCTATCCCAAAATCTCACCTTCAAGTATACGCCACCAAAAACTATTATCCCGATTACCATTAATGCAAAGGTAGTGGGTTCGGGAACAATAGTAGTCTCCTCGGCAATTATAATGCCTCTGGGAGTTACTAGGAGGCCTGCGGCTGATACTATCTATTGTTGCTGTCTGAGTTCCAACAATAGGAAGGGCAATCCGGAGTATACCACTCGTCTCGGTGCCGGAGGCAAAGTTGTCTATGTTGGTAAGTAGAATGTCACCGATTTTGTCAATTGCAATACCACCGAGAGTCTCGTCGAAGTCATGTTCCAACATTTCCGTTGTAACCACTTCCTGATCCCCTGTTGAAGGATCAACCCGAATTACTCCGCCAGAGCCGCCGAAGGCATCAGCGTCTGCAAAATCGCATAATTATAGATATTAATTATATGGTTTGATATATTTGAAATGCAGGTTTCCTGAAAAACCTGATGATACTCATGCCATTCCTCAGATTAACTCAATTCCCTTAATCTGGCTGATGGCCTGGCCTGCAGGGATCATTGGAAATACATTTTCTTCCGGGTCTACTTTGAAATCGATTACGACAGGGCCATTTATTGAAATTGCTTTTTCAATTACCGGTCTGACGTCTTCCTTCTTTTCAACCAGGAAGCCTTCAGCGCCATAGGCCTTTGCTACCTGCACAAAGTCAGGATTACCATCAAGTAGTGTATGCGCATACCTCTTGTTATGAAACATCTCCTGCCACTGCCTCACCATACCAAGATAGCCATTGTTCAGGATAGCAACTTTAACTGGCAGCTTATATTTAACAACAGTGCTGAGTTCCTGAATATTCATTTGAAAACTACCGTCACCGGCAATGTCAATAACGATTTTGTCAGGGCATCCAAGCTGGGCTCCTATTGCGGCAGGAAAACCGAATCCCATGGTACCCAGGCCGCCGGAAGATATAAAACTTCGGGGATTTGTATAGGTATAATATTGGGCTGCCCACATCTGGTTCTGGCCGACTTCAGTAGTGATAATTGCCTTGCCTTTGGTGGCTTGACAGATTTGTTCAACTACGTATTGGGGTTTTACAACGGCACCTGTGTTATCATAAGATAAACGATATTTCTTCTTCCATTCAGAAATCTTTTCAAACCACTCTTTTCTTTCAACATAACTTACGTGTTTTATCAATTCAGTAAGAATATTATTGGCATCACCAACAACCGGAATATCAACCCTGATATTCTTACTTATAGAGGTTGGATCTATATCAATATGAATAATCTGTGCCTGGGGAGCAAACTCATCTATCTTACCCGTAATCCTGTCATCAAACCTTGCTCCAATTGCAATTAATAAATCTGATTCATGAACGGCATAGTTGGCAGGAACCGTCCCGTGCATTCCTAACATTCCCAGCGCCTTTTCGTTGTCTTCAGGAAATACTCCCAGCGCCATCAGTGTCGTGTTTACCGGTAAATTAGCTTTTTCCGCAAGCTCAATAAGCTGTTTTGAGCTGTTTGAAGATATAACTCCACCGCCTGCATAAATTACCGGCCTTTTTGATCTGTTTATTGCATCTGCTGCTATTTTTATCTGTCGTATATTACCTTCATATGACGGCTTATACCCGGGCAGGTTTACTTCTTCAGGAATATCCCCATTCCATTTATCTGTCGTTACATCTACAGGCAGGTCTATAACAACAGGGCCCGGCCTGCCTGTTGACGCAATATAAAACGCCTCTTTAACTATCTTTGCCAGATCTCTTATATCTTTTACGAGATAGTTATGTTTTGTTATAGGGCGGGTTATACCGGTAATGTCTGCTTCCTGGAATGCATCACTGCCTATAAGATGTGTCTTGACCTGCCCAGTTATGGCTACCATGGGTATAGAGTCCATGTAGGCTGTAGCAATAGCGGTTGTTAAGTTTGTAGCGCCGGGACCGGATGTCACGATACAAACACCTACTTTTCCTGTCGCCCGTGCGTAACCATCAGCCGCATGACCAGCCGCCTGTTCGTGACGTGTCAGTATGAACTTTAAGTCTGTATTATCAAACAGTGTATCGAAAAGCGGTATGACTACACCGCCAGGTAAGCCAAAAATGTATTCCACATTCTCATTTTTTAAGGTATCAATTAGAATTTGCGAGCCAGTTTTTGACATTTTTGTTAAACCGTGTGTGCTGGAAATTTAGATTATCAATTATTTTATTTCAAGCTGGCAATTTGGAAGTTCTTCAGTCCAGGCGCCAGTCTGAAAAAGATAGAAATACTGAGTCTTTAGAAAGCTTCAGGTAACAACTAAAATTGTCATGTCTATTACATCCGACAAGACATTGATTTATTGGAAAAGAATTATTTCTTGAAACAAGTTTAGCGTGTATTTTAAGAGATGTCAATTTCTTGATCGGTTATTTGAATTGATTTGGAGGGATGATTTTAAGCCCCTTTAGGATGGATGTCCCCCTCCAACTTAACTGTTTTCTGCATCATTCATTATCTACAATGCCGTAATCATCTGTGTCTGGTTCATCCATTACTGGTGGTTTATAGCCAGGTTGTTTAGCTTTTTCGGTTTCTTCTTTGAATGCAGCAAGCACCTTTTGCTCAATCTCATCACGGCATTTAGAATTTATTGGATGAGCGGTGTCAGCATATAACTTAAATTTTCCTCTGGATTCTTCTCTAGCTTCACCTCTGGATTCTCCTAAAGCGCGTTTGTCATCGAGCTTAGTTCCACAATCATTACAAAAGCGTGCACGAAGGTGATTTTTACATCCACATTTAGTACATTTGTCAGCGAGCTTTCTGCTCGGCATAGCAACAAAAGCGCCTTTATATCCTTCTATAATTTTCAGATCTCTTACTACAAAGTCATTATCAATTGTTATGCTGCAAAATGCCTGTAAACGATTCTTTTTTGCCTCGGTTAGTTTCACTCTGACTTCTGTAATATTCATAGTAATAAGTCTCCTTCCAGTCTCGTTGTCTATGGTGTTATAACATTTGTAACCGCAAATACACTTCCTATGCCGCTTAGCTCTACTTTTCCTTTGATAGCTTCCGCTTGGCGCCTATCGTTGCACAGACCGAAGAAGGCCGACCCACTACCAGAAACTGACAAACCACAAAAATCAAAATGTTCTAAAGAACTTTTCACATGCAGCAAGTCAGGGTATGTCGCAAAAATTACTTCTTCTAAACGGTTAAATAGCAACTTACTGATATCTGCGACCTTAGAATTCTTTAGTGCATTCAAAAAAAAACTAACATCTTTTCTTTTTTTTGTCAAGTCAATTTTCAGGTTTCTGTAAATTGTAGCTGTGCTGATATTGATGTGTGGGAAAATGACAAGATAATTCATTTCGCTTTTCACTTCAATCGGAGTTATCTTTTCTCCTCTCCCACTACATAACGCAGTCTTGCCTTTTATAAAAAAGGGAATATCTGATCCCAGCCTTGCAGCGAACTCCACTAGATCAACATCGCTAAGTCCGATCTTCCAAAGTGAATTCAATGCCTTAAGGGTAGTTGCAGCATCACTGCTCCCGCCACCCAAACCTGCTCCCACAGGTATATTTTTCTCTAAACTTATTAATACACCTTTTTTAATCCCACACTCATTTACCATGAGATTTGCAGCTTTACATACCAGATTATTTTCATCTGAAGGAATATTTTTATTATTACATTTAAGCTTTACGCCTTCCCGGATTTCTTCAAACTGAAGGTTATCTACAAGATCAATTTCCTGCATTACTGTTTCAATTTCATGATAACCATCATCTCTTTTGCCTAAAATTTCCAGGAAAAGATTTATCTTGGCAGGCGCTTTAAGGCTTATTCCATTTATTTCACGATTATTTTTATTCACATTCTTTGCAAGTATGCCCCAATATCAAGTGGGATTGGGTAATTACGATTTTTGCATCTCAGGATTTGAGGCTGAGATTGTTCCAAGGAAGGTAAACTGTGTAGTGCCGTATCTTCTTTCGTCAATTACCTTCAACTGTTTGAAACTCTCCTGGCTGACCATTTGCTTTTTATGATGCTGAAGTACAATGATTCCTTTTTCATTTATGATTTCTCTGGAAACACACTCATCCAGAAGAGAAAAGATTCTTTTTCTATCTCTGCAATCCATATCCAATAATTTATATGGGGGAGCTACCAGTATAAGGTCGAATTTTATATGCTTATTTTTTAAAAATCCTAATAATCTAAACGCATTTATTTTTAAAACAACAGTTTTTTTTAGAAATCCTGTATCCTGGAGGTTTTTCTTAATCACCCGAATTGCGTTTGTGTTATTATCTATAAATAAACATCTATTTGCGCCCCGGCTAAGAGCCTCTATTCCTAATGATCCGGTACCTGCAAATAAATCCAGGACAACACTATCCAATATAGAGTCTCCTAAAATATTGAATAAAGATTCCTTCGCGCTGTCTAATATAGGCCTGGTTCGTTTGCTGTTTAATGCTGATAGTTGTATACCTTTTGCTTTGCCTGAAATAATACGCATAAATTATGTTAAATTGTTAGCGCCTGTTTTTATAACAAGTTGTGTTGCCTTGGCTAAATTTTCCGGTGAACTGCCTGCATCAATCCACCAACCGTCTAAAACCGAACATGTCATTGTTCCATCTTTTATGTAAGCATTATTGACGTCAGTAATTTCTAATTCTCCCCTGTCTGATCTTTCAAGTGTTTTGATGATGTCAAATACACGGCTATCGTACATGTAAATACCTATGACGGCATGGTCTGTTTTGGGGTTTTCAGGTTTTTCTTCGATGCCAATCACTTTATTCCCTTCAAGTTCGGGAACACCAAAACTTGACGGATGCGGGACTTTCTTTATTAATATCTTGGCGCCTTCCTTTTGTTTCTCAAATTCTTTCTTTTCTTTGATAATGTTCTTTTCGATAATATTGTCTCCCAGGACAATCAAAATCTTTTCACCATCCGCGAAATTTCTGGCAAGATCCAGGGCTTCTGCTATTCCGCCTTCTCCTTCCTGATATGTGTAACTTATGTCCTTTAATCCAAATTGTTTCCCATTGCCTAAAAGCCTGAGGAAATCACCGGCATTATTACCACCGGTAACGACCATAATATCCTCAATCCCGGCATTGATTAAAGTTTGCAATGGATAGTAAATCATTGGTTTGTCGAAAATCGGTAACAAGTGCTTGTTGGTAATTTTCGTTAAAGGCAATAATCGGGTACCAAGACCACCGGCCAGAACAACACCTTTCATTGTTTATCCTTTCTATTTGTAATGATACTATTTGAGTACATATTAGAGAATCAACAGTCTCAGTAGCAAGCTTTGTGAATATTGTAAAATATTTTATAGATCGTTAATATACTAAAATAGTTAGATTTTGCAATCTATATTAAATGATTGCAAAATATAGTACTTGAAACTAAACCGGGAAATTGGTAAAAGCTATCAAAGTACATTTATGTTTAATAATTCAGGGATTTGGCTTCTATAGAAAGACATAAGGTATTTTTTGGCATACGGTTGTGAGCGAGGGTGGCGGAACTGGCAGACGCGCTAGACTTAGGATCTAGTACCGCAAGGTATGGGGGTTCGACTCCCCCCTCTCGCACCAGATAAAAATATATTGTAAATCATTATTGGTTAATTATAATTAATCGTAAGCGGGTGTAGCTCAGTGGTAGAGCGTCACGTTGCCAACGTGAATGTCGTGGGTTCGAACCCCATCACCCGCTCCATCTTTTGGATATACAGTCCATCCTTATATCTTATATAGTTTGAAGGCTGGGAAAAATTAACAGAAACGGTTAAAATAAAACAATGAATATAGAAATAGAAGAAGTAGGGCCATGTAAAAAGTTGCTTAAGATTGAGATACCTAGGGAAAAAATAGAGGATGAGTGGCAAAAGCAATTAAGCGAAGTAGCCAGGACGGCCAATTTACCCGGTTTCAGAAAGGGCAAGGCTCCCAGGAAGCTTCTTGAAAGAAAGTTTGGTGATCAAATTAAAGATGAGGTAAAACGGGCTGTTGTCAGCGAGTCATACCGGCAAGCAGTAGAAGGGAACAAGTTGTCACCCATAGGTGATCCAAATATAGGTGACATTGACCTTGAGTTGGGCAGGCCTTTAAAATTTGAGATTACGTTGGAGGTTTTACCAACATTTGAGTTGGGAGAATACAGGGGGATACAACTGAAGAAGAAGCCTGTGTCTATTACTGATGAAGATATAGATAATGCATTGAATACTATAAGCAGGCAGAAGACTCAACTAACCGTTGTGGACAAAGGTAAAGTAAAAGAGGGAGACTATA
>MHZA01000004.1 GCA_001828595.1 Planctomycetes bacterium RIFCSPLOWO2_12_FULL_40_19 | reverse complement strand
GATTAAACGTGGGAAATATACCTTTGTAATAAGATCAGTACTTCCCACCAGGCTGTTTGACGACTGACTCAGTCCATTTGCAAAGAAAGTCCATGGAACAAGGGCTGCAAAACTAAAAAGCGGGTAGGGAATACCATCAGAGGGAACTTTTGCCAGTCTGCCAAAAAACAGGCTGAAGACCACCATAGTAAAAAAAGGTTGTATGATAGCCCATAAGGCTCCCAATGCAGTTTGCTTGTAGCGTACCTTGATATCCCGCCAGGTCAAAAAGTAGAGTAACTCACGATATTCCCAAAGATCTCTCAGCCTAATCGAAACCCAACCTTTAGATGGTTTAATAACAGTGGTTGATGAATGTAGAATCTGTTGCATTTTGCGGAACAAAACCAAGAAATTAGCGACTTAAGGAGCTAATTTCTTTATACGAAATAATTTATATCAAACTTTTCTTTCTTATTTGTCATTTGCTTAAGCATACACAATGCCTGTAGTGCAAACATCGTTGCCCATGAATTAATGTGGTTTACCTTGTTCCTATTACTATCTATTATATAAAAGAAACCTCCTTTTGCAGAAGGATCTGACTCCTGGCATTGAAATTCTAATAACCGTTTGATCATCTTTGCTATTGATGGTATGTACTTTTCACTTAATTTTTTCATATCCAATGTTATTAAACTTAATCTGATCATTTGAGCCAATGCATCACATCTTTCCTTGAGCACGGGGCTGTCTCCAATAAATTCAGAAGGAACCCCGCCATTAGGCAACTGTTTATCTAACAACCATACGATCCCTTTGATTGCATTTTTAATATATTCTTCTTCATTCAAATATATACCTGCATAAAGAATACCCTCTATGCCGTAACAATGAGGATGGGCATTAGTGATATTTTCTTCGGAAATGGACAAAAATCTTCCATCTTCCAATTGCTGGTTCAATGCCCAATTGCAAATTTGTTTTGCTGCTTTCAGATATTTTTCTTCCCTTAAGATGTCATACAAACGAAGCAGGCAAAAACACATCTTAGCATGGTAAGCGCCAGGACGTTTAGACCATCTATCAGGAGAAAGCAGTCTTATATTATCATCTATATCATAAAAACTAAGAAACTCCCCATCCTTTCTTTGCATTACATCGGTTACCCATGTTGCCATATTTACTGATTTGTTTAATAACAACTCATCTTTTGTTTCTTTGTATAGATTAATAAATCCATTTATAATGATGCCTGTATCAAATGTATACGCATGTCTCGGGCTAAAATCATCAATATGGTAGTAAAACCGAAATTTCATAGTATTTGATGATTCCTCAAAGGCATACTTTAATAACCAGTTAGCAGCAGCAACAGCGCTAGTCAAACATTTATCATCCTTTGATAAATTATTTAAATATAGAAAAAGTGTGATGCCGTATCCTGTCACTTCTGAATAAATGTATGGATATATTTTTAAATCTTTGTCATACCATGAATTAAAAGATCCGTACAATTTTGGTCTGTTATGCATATTTTGTATCCCAGAGTTTAATAGCCAATTCTCACTCAGGGATATTGCCTTGTCTATATCAGACCAGGAAATTCCTAGTTCATCAAGTGATTTGTAAACTTCTTTTGCCATTTGTTCTCACAAACGTGAACTTACTTTTTATGCAAGTCGTCAAGATTCAAATTTTGCCTGCACCATGCAATATTTCTTTTCAAGCCTTCTTCAATATCAATTTTGGCTTCCCAACCCAATAATTCTTTTGCCTTAGAACTATTGCAGAACAACCTTTCAACCTCTGATATTCTTCTTTCATCAAAGATGATTTGCGAAGAACTATTACTTATCTCTCTAATTAATTCTGCAATTTTTTTGATGCTGTAATCTTTCCCGCTCCCACAATTAATTACATTACCGACAGCATTAGGATGTATACCCATAAGTAAAAAAGCGTCTACCATATCATCAACATATGTAAAATCCCTGCTTTGTTCCCCCGTCCCGTGTACTGTTAACGGTTTCCCCAATAGAGCCTGCTTGATAAAAAAGGGTATGACGTCGTATACGTGTCTCGGACCGTAAGTATTAAATGGTCTAATTATGGCAATGGGTAAGTCATAAGTATTCCAGTAGGAATAGCTGTACCGGTCTGCCGCCAGCTTTGATGCAGCGTAAGGAGATGAGGGATTAAGCGGATGCCCTTCGTCCATCGGCACATATTGAGCGGTACCGTATATTTCACTAGAGGAAGTACATACTATCCTTTCTATATTAGGAATCTGTTTTGATGCCTCTAAGACGTTTAGCGTTCCTATAAGGTTTGCGTTCATCACTTCAATTGGATGCTGGAACGAAAATGGCACATATGCGTTTGCGGCTAGATGAAGAATAATCTGAGGAGAATTTTCTCTTATTAAATCAATGGAATCATGACTCGAAATATCACCACAAATGAAGTTTTTGATTTTACTTTTGACATTGGGTGGGATTTTCTTCAAGGTATATTGTGTCGTGCCATTTACGGAAGTCCCCCTTACAAAGACAGAAACATCTGCTTCCAATTCAGTTAATCTCTCAGTGAGATGTGATCCCATAAAACCATCTGCACCCGTAACTAATACTTTTTTGTCTGTCCATTGTTTTCTATATTTCAGACTGTTGGTTTTCTTGTTTTGATTTTTCATTTATTTTAAACACCTCACTTTCTATTGACAAGTTTGTGAGGTTGCCTTTTACTACAGCTAACCCTTCTTGTCAACTCTTGAGATTTGCACTTGTTAGTTAAATCCATGATCTTTAATATAAGAATAAGTCGGTCAATTGATGTCTTCTTGCAAGAGGAAGCATGATTTGTTTGTAACACGGTATTCAAATATTAGCAACTTTTTTTTGTAATTTACCTCCAGTTTGTTTATCAATACGGGTTGGTTCTTTAGCTTACGTCTTTACCTTTCAATCGGTTAAGAGTGTTAGAGATTAGATGAGTAACCTTATCTAATCTACATTGACGGCCACATCCCCGGTATCTGGAATCCTTAAAGAAGATATAGGTTTTAGATGTCTTAATGATCAGGATGTTAAGGTCATTATCGTCTATTTGAATACGCCCAACGACATAAGGTTGGGTTTTCTGTTTGGTAGGAGCCTGACAAAAAACAGCATTAAACCCTTCCCTTTTTAATAAACCTTTCAGGAAAATCAGTGTTCATTTCGTAGTAATTGGTCAATTTCAAGCGAATTTCTATTGGATTTCATAATGACCTTTCATGCCTAAAAAAAACTTAAAATACATTAGTGCGATATAAGCAAAACATATTATTTTCTTAACCAGCGGCAATTTGAGTAACACAATCATATTCTTGCCATACTTTCTAAAGGTTATGATATAAAGTGGTATATGCGAAATTCCATATTCTTTGTGAACTAACTTAAAAAGCGGTTTGTTTATATGATAATCTAACGGTGTCAAAACTATTGTGTAATCCTTATTGCTAAAAACCTGTTTAATCTTTTCCAGTATCATATCTTTCCCATTTTTAACCACAGACTCAGTAATAATTTTTGCCATTCCACCATTGTTCAAATAATTGTCCAGATTTTCTATTAACTCAAAAACGGTGTGAAGGCCATATGTTTTATCATCAGGATTTTTTGAAACAATACCATAAGGTGGATTTGCCGTGATCAGATCATATTTTCCTGAAATATTTTTAAGCAGGTCAGAAGTTAAGAAAGTAATATTTGTCAGATTATTAATATTAGAGTTCAGTATAGCGTTTTGAATTGACTGTTCTCTAATATCCGATGCGGTTACTCTTTTAGAATATTTCTTAGATATTATTGCCTGGATACCCGTTCCTGTACACAGATCTAATGTCTTTCCAACCGTCTTCCCATTTAAATCTTTAGTTATGCATTCTGCAAATGTGACTGAATCCTTACCGAACCATGAAGCTCCTTTATTGAAAATCATCTCCCTATACGGAATTAATTTTATATTAAATTTATAATTCCCATTTGACTCTTTTAATATATTGTTCTTTATAAAAGAATTGATGTCCTCCTCGCTGAAAAACCTTGAGACCTCTTCCCTTTTCACCTTGCTGTTAAGAAAAAATATTTCAAAGAGAGAAAATACCTGTGGATAAAATATTTTAAATAATTTTTGATAAAATGCAGGAAAGGCTGTCCATTCAAATAACGCATTCTTTTTCCAGAACAAAAGATTCAAAAGATTTAGCGGTTCTAATGGTAGTTTCCAATAATTTTTTTCTGTTGGGAGAATTTGTGATTTAGTGTAATTGTGAGTCCTCAAGCACTCTATTATTTTCTTTAAATTCTTCTCCAGACTTTCCATTTTAACCTGAATCTCAAATAAATCGTAAATCCTATAATTACTTATTATTGCGGAAAAGCTTATAGCTGTATTTTATTACCGACATTCTAAGCCAGATGAAGAATCTTACCCAGTAGGGGCGTATTGTTCGACACGGCGAATCCCGCCATGGCGGATATTGAAGTTGCCCACAGAGTCGTCCTCAGGCGACTGCCTATGGCACGATAATACGTTCCTGCTTTAGAGATTCAATAAAAATAGAAAGCGTAAACTCATATTTAGAAAAATTGCCCCTACGGTCAGTAATCATTTCTTCATTTATCCCGATTCTATTGAGACTGTAAATATCAGACTCTTTTGAAACAAAACCGCCTTTGGTTGTACATGCAGATTTATACGATTTGGAAACAATTCCCTTTATGTCATCGTTATAATTTCCGTTTGGATAACAAAAATGAATAATATTCCTTCCTGTCTCCTTTTCTATAATTTCTCTTGATTTACTAATTTCTTCCTTAACTACGTTCGTTTGTTCATTAGTTAAAATCGGATGGTTGACGGTGTGAGAACCGAAGGAAATATTAGAATCTTTTATATTGTTAAGCTCAACCCAGTTTGCAAAGGATCTATGCCTGTCTTCGCTAACTTTTATGGAATGTTCTTTGAGAAACGCTTGCAAGTCAGAAATAGTCTTCGATATTTTATCATGAGTAAACTTTTTAAGGTAATCTATAAATTTAAATATTACCGGTTCCCCTTCACTCTTTGATATTAAATCTCTTAGTTTAAGGCTTATCTCTGGCGTGGAAATAGTATTGTCTGTATTTAAGAATACTTGCTTATTTGCTAATATTTGTATAAGTAAAAAGTTCAATTCTTCTTGCCAGTAACTGCATTTTGAGGATACAAAACCTGTAGTCAAATAAATCGTAGCAGGAAGCTTCAATTGGTTTAAGATTGGATAAGCAGTGTTATAAGAATCTATCCATCCATCATCAAACGTAATCACAAAGCTGTTATCAGGTATGTTTTTCCACTCATCAAAATTCTGTATTAAGAAGTCCATTGAAATTACAGGATAACTTTGAGCAATATATTTCATACACTCCTCAAAAGTCTTTCTTTTTACCAATAGACTAACATCAAAAAAAGTATCGGTTACACGATGGAACATCAATATAGTAACCTTTCCATTCATAACAAATCTTTTATAGAAAACAAAGATTCCTGAATAGTAAAAGATTATGGCTGCTATAAACATAATACTCTTTTTGAGATTAAACAAAACTTCCCCCATTGCTGTACACATCCATATTCCAACGAACACTAAGTAGTGGGCGTACCCGCCCGAACGACGTTAGTCGGGCAGGTGGCCATACGCCCCCTACAGTGTACATTATTTAACATTTACAATTGGACATTTCAATAAAAAAGGATATTTAATCGAGGCTATGGTATGTGAGGTTTTGGTGCTGGGATAAGACGTTTACAGTTTTTGAATTGAGGAATGATGGTTATGTCAGGGGCGCTCAAATACGTCAGTATTGAGCGCGGAGAGGTGTATTAAGCTGAATAGTAAGCCTGTAAATCCAAGTGTGACTTTGTGGCGATCCTCATTCGGTTACGCCTGCCCGTTTGTCTTGCAACGCACCTATACCTTTTCTCTGATTCTCCAGATTATCAGGGCAAAGAATGTTACAACACAGAGCCATATCTGAGTTACAAAAATATAGCCGGCAGCACAAATCAATATCTTGTTTATTCCGGATTCATACCATTTATTCTGGACAAAAAACTTAATACCTCCATATAGGCCTTTGGAGATGCCGTATGTTTCTTTATATTTCTTGCTAAAAACACGTTTATCTTCCTTACGCGTTTCATCTGTATAACCCTTAAAGATTGAATGAGAAACATCCCTCTCTGTACTTCTTCTTGTATCCGGAGTTTTCTGAATCTCACTAGAAGTTTTTTCCTTAGGTTCTGCTTCTTGTCCCTTAATGGACGTACGTGTCGGTTCCTTACTTTCGGGTTTTGTTTGGGCTTCTACCGGTTTTTCTTGAGTTAATGTCTCTTTACTCTGCTCATCGGTACGAGAAGGTTTCACGATTGTCTTGGGTCTTTCGCTTTCTCCTCCCTGAGACAACTTTCTAAATATCGCCTTTTCTTTTTCAGCCTCGCGTGTCATTCCCAGTTTACTGTAGGCCAGAGACAGCGAATAATGCACCTTCGCATAATCGGGATTTATATTGACAGCCCTTGAATAAATTTTAACGGCTTCATCATACTTTGCCTTACAATAGTATGTATTTCCTAAGCCATAGAGGGCATAAATATCATTAGGTTTTATTTTTATCGCCTCTTCAAATGCTTCTCCTGCCTGGTCATATTTACCCTGTTTATAAAACTCAATACCTTTATTATAATGTTTTGAAAAATCATCGGCGCCATAAGATGGAATCTCACAGGATATCATGAGAAAGAGTACCAAAAATATTTGCAGAAACAGGAATTTCTTCATTATATATTTATCAGAAATAGTCTTACGAATACCATACCTAATTTACCAAACAAACAATTGACTGTCAAGGTACAAACAGGTACTAACAAATCATCCGGTTTACGGATCAAAAATCATTATTTCCACAAATCTCGATCCAGGTTTCTGTATTGAGCGGCTTCCGGGATGTGTTCCTGGTGGACGTTCCTGCAATGGTCAATGTCCGCAATTATCCTGCCGACCTTAAGTATTTTATAATCACTTTTTCTTATTCTCTGCATAAATAAACAAAGCCCCCGATACCCTTTCATGGATATCGGGAGCTTTTACGTTATCATTACAATAATATTTTACAATTACTCTATATTAATTATTATGTACAACTCTTTTTCGATAGATTATACAGTATAAAATATATGAGTACGTTTTATAATATATTTATATTTTGACAACTTTTGTGGCTTTGCTACCCTTTTGGCCCTGTTCGACTTCAAACTCTACCTGGTCCCCTTCTGAAAGGCTTTTAAAACCATCAGACTGGATTGCGGTATGGTGAACAAAGACGTCGTCTCCGTTTTCCTGAGAAATAAAGCCAAAGCCCTTTGAGTCGCTAAACCACTTGACTGTTCCATTTTGCATACTTAAAATCACCCCCTTTATAGTAAAAAGGTAAAAAAATAAAAAAAGGCCGCAAGGTTGGAAACCTTGTAGCCTTTATATAAGTATATATATTGAACAACGTAACAACCAACTCGAGGCATACTATATCACACACTAATAATTAAAGCAAGAGAAAATAATATTTTAATTTTTTCTTCATGTTCTTTGTGATTTGTCACACTCAGCGTGGCTTTGTGAAAGGAATTGGAATTAAATCAAATTATCATTTCCACAAATCACGGTCCAGATTTCTGTACTGGACGGCTTCTGAAATGTGTTCCAGCCGGATGTCTTTACTACTATCAAGATCCGCAATTGTCCTCCCTACCTTAAGCATTTTATTATAGCCTCTTGCAGATATATTGAGTTCGGTCATAGCCTGATGAAGCAGATCTTCTGCCTGACTGTCTAATGCGCAATGCTTTTTTATCGCCCTTGCGGACATACGGGAATTGGTTGAATATTTGAGCCCTTGAAACCTGTTTAACTGAATATTGCGCGCTTCCGTAACCTTTTCTCTGATCTCTTCAGACGACTCACACGTAGAGTCAGAGGTCAGGTCTTTATACTGCACATTCGGAACCTCGACATGAATATCAATCCTGTCAAGCAAAGGACCCGAAATCCTGGAAATGTAATTTTGAATCTGGCGTGGTGTACAGTGACACTCTTTCTTTGGATCAGTATGATAACCGCACGGGCAGGGGTTCATAGCACCGACCAGCATTATCTCTGCCGGAAACATCACTGAACTCATCGCCCTTGAAATCGTTATCTCATCCGTCTCTAACGGCTGCCGCAGCACTTCCAGCGTTTTTCTGTTAAATTCTGGTAGTTCATCAAGGAAGAGTACTCCGTGATGAGTGAGGCTCACCTCTCCCGGACGCGGAAAGCTGCCGCCTCCAACCAACCCCGCAGTGCTGATAGTATGATGCGGACTGCGAAAAGGCCTGGTGGCTATCAGGGATTGATCCGGGCCTAAAAGCCCCGCCGAACTGTATACCACAGTAGTCTCAATAGCCTCTTCAAGCGTTAACATGGGCATTATGGTAGGAAGTCTTTGCGTTAACATAGTTTTGCCCGAACCCGGAGGCCCTATCATAAGTACATTATGGTTTCCTGCAGCAGCAACGGTGAGCGCGCGTTTTACATGTTCCTGCCCCTTAACATCCATAAAATCTATCTCGTAATGGGAGGAATCGCTGAAAACATCCGCAAGGTTTAAGGAGAATGGAGAAATAAATAACTCATTTGTCAGGAAACCTACAGTATCAGAGAGCGTCTTAACTGGGATAACATCTACACCCTCCACAATAGCCGCTTCCGGTGCATTATCAGCGGGAAGTATTAACCCTTTCAACCCTGCTGATTTACATTTCATCGCCATCGCCAGACAGCCGTTAACCCTTCTTACCCGGCCATCCAATGCAAGCTCGCCTACTATACCGTATTCGTTTATTTTGTCCGTATTTATCTGGTTTGTAGCAATAAGGAAGCCCATCGCAATCGACAATTCAAATGACGGCCCCTCCTTCTTTCTATCCGCAGGCGCTAAATTAATGGTGATATTCTTTAAAGGAAATTTATACCCACAGTTCTTGAGCGCCGCCTTCACCCTGTCCCTGCACTCCTTAACTGCCGCATCCGGTAGTCCAATAACCACCGTTGAAGGCAACTGCCCACTTGTAACATACACCTCTATCTCCAGCACATAGGCTTCAATCCCGTATACTGCAACACTTTTTACCTTTCCAAGTCCTGCCATTAGCATTTCCTCAGGTTCTTCGTTACACGATTGCTTGTGTTTGTTACAAACCTATTTCTTCCATGTCAGTGGCACAAAGATAAGTATAACAGTGTATATTTCAAGCCTGCCCACCAGCATGCAGAAAGCTAGTACCCATTTGCAGGGATAAGCAATTTCACTGTAATTTTTGACAGCGCCTACATCGACCAGGCCGGGGCCGACGTTGCCCATCATCGATGCCACCGCACTGAACGACGTGATTAACTCAGTGCCAAAGAGGGTCAGGATAAGGGAGAATATACCAAACAGCCCTAAGTATATTACAATAAAACCCAGTGTGTTTGTAATTATGTCTTCACTGACCGGTTTACCGCTGAGTTTAACGTGCATTATTGCCCTTGGCCTGATCAGGTGAACCATCTCCCTTACACTGGACTTAAAAAGCAGCATTATTCTTGCCACCTTCATACCTCCGGCAGTCGAACCCGCACAGCCGCCGATAAACATGAGAAGGACAAGAAAGAATCTGCAGAAGTTTGGCCAGATATCAAAATCTGCGGTACAATATCCTGTACTGGTTATTATGGAAACCGCCTGGAATGAGGCATACCTCAATGATCCTCCTACACCTTCATATTTATGTTCCTTGACACCTCCATTAAAAAACGATGCTTCAAAGAAAAACAGCGCAAGCGTTACTAAACAGATAGCACATAATACCAAACCTACGAAAAAACGTAGTTCTGAATTCACAAATACTTTTCTAATCCTTCCTGTAACCAATTGATAATAAAGTGTAAAATTGCAGGCTGAAATAAACATAAAGACCATAACGACAATCTCTATAAACAGGTTGTTATATGCGGCAATACTCTGGTTTTTTGTGGAGAACCCTCCTGTAGATAACGTTGTAAAGGCATGGCAGACAGCGTCAAAGAAGTCCATGCCCCCAAACCATAAAAGCGGAATTAAAATGGCAGTAAGAGAAAGGTATATAATCCACAATATTTTTGCCGTCTGAGCTATTCGTGGTTTTATCTTATCCGTTATAATATCAGCCGCTTCAGCACTGAACAGTTTGTGTCCTCCAACTCCGATATTTGGAAGAACAGCGACAAAGAAAACAACGATACCCATACCCCCGAGCCATTGTGATATGCTCCTCCAGAAAAGAATACCATGTGGCAAGATCTCAATGTCGTTGAAGATGCTGGCGCCTGTAGTAGTGAACCCGCTCATTGATTCGAAATAAGAATCACAAAAGCTGTCACATACCCCTGAAAGCCAATAAGGCAGGGCGCCAAAAAAGGCACAGGACATCCACCAGAAGGCAACAATCGCCAAACCCTCTCTAATAGTAATATCTTTATTCCCGGGTTTTAGAGAGAATTTTAAGGCTAAACCAACGATCCCTGACGCAACGATTGATATGACAAATGCCCACATCTCTTCCTTTGTTCCATAAAAAAGAGATACTCCAAATGGTATGAGTAGTATACCGGAAAGAAGTATTATGAGATTTCCCAGGGTGTACAACACCAAAGGTATGTTCATGTTTTTATATAAAAGGCTAAAGCCTTAACTCCGTTTAGGGTTTTATCTTCATGCATTACAAACAAACATTGAAACGCCTCATAATAATCTTGACAATAGGGGATTCTATTTCTTGCTGCTGAAAAGAGCTTGGATCCTTTCAATATCATCCGGCAGGGTGAAAACAACAACACTTTCTCCGGGATGGATAGTATCAATACCTTTAGGGAGAATCATTGTATTATTTCTTACAACAGCGCCCAGGATGGATTTTTTGGGGAACCGAATCTTCCTGAGCGGTTTCTTTACGATTTCAGAACCATCTTCAGCAACCAGTTCAATCGCTTCCACCTCGCTGTCACCTAACTTGGCAATTGATAATATCTGTCCCCTTCTTATGTGCTGAAGTATAGCGCTTGCAGTTACCAGCCTTGGATTTACAACTACGTCCACGTCTACTTGATTAATTATATGTGCCAGCGCCGTGTCATTTGTAAGTACAATAGTCTTCTTTGCGCCATGTTTTTTTGCCAGCAATGATGCAAGCAGATTAGTCTGTTCATTCTCGGAAAGGGCAATAAATATATCAGTAATCTCAACCGTAGCGTCTTTAAGCACATCTATTTCAGTAGCATCACCGTGTAAGACTAAGGCATTCCTTAAATCAGCCGCAGCCATTTCCGCCTTATCCTTTTCAGGCTCAATTATCGTTACGGCAATCGGACTGTTTTCAAGGGCTTTTGCAAGCTGCAAACCCGTTCGGCTTGCACTATATATAATCACTTTTTCCACTTCATCCGCCCTTCTGTTAACCATTGGCAGGAAGTATGGTAATCCTGCTTTGGATATAAGTACAAAAATATTGTCATTGGGTAATATTTCTGTACTATGTGTGGGTATAATCATCTCATCATCACGCTGCACATATACTATTAAGAATGAATCTGTATATTCAATGCCTTCCAGCTCTGAAAAATTCTTACCCACGAGTGGGGCATTCTCAGGTACATGAAAACCTCTTAAAATAACATTACCTATTGGAAAGTCAATGGCAAACGTCGCCCCAGGCGCCTCTATTATCTTAATAATAGAATCAACAATAATCTGCTCCGGGTTTATCATATGGTCAATACAGAAGCTATTTTGTTTAAATAACGAATCGTTATTGGTAAATTCACTGTTTCGAATCCTTGCAATCCTGATTATTTTGCCATTACCATATTGACTGGCAAGGATACAGACTATAATATTTACCTCGTCACTTGTGGTTACGGCTAAAACCATATCCGCTTCACGCACACCGGCGGATTCCAGCACGCTGGGAGTTGTGCAATTACCGGCAACCACAAAAACATCCAGGGTTTCAGAAACCTGCCTGACTAATTTGGGATTTTCATCAATCACCGATATATCGTGGCCCTCTTTCGATAGTTGTTTCGCAATATTAAATCCTACGGCGCCTGCCCCGATTATGAGAATTTTCATTTATAAATTTCCTTTTAAATTTCAAGATTTTGTGCTTTGTTGCAGCATAGTTTCCATACTTTTCTTTTTTAAGTTGTAAAACCGGGATTTTAACTCAGGGCCTCCCATATATGGAGTCTTCTTTTCAAAATTACCTATAATCTCTATTACTCTATCAAATGATCCCTCTGTAAAATGTTTCTCGACAATCTCATATATCTCTTTCCACCACAAATGATTATCTGTTGACAAATTCTCTACCCATAATGAAAAATAGCTCAACAGTTTGTCATATTGTTTCAACTCTTTCAGGCAATGCACAAGTTCATGCTTTATTTCCGTATTATTATCAAAACGCATAACAAGTTCTTCATATAGTAAAATTGCATTTTGACAATTATTAAGTGAGTAATATAACTTTGCCAGCCTTATCTTGCTTTGCCACAGTGCGCGGCCATATTCCGGCACATCTTTATAACTATTGATTTGTTTCTCTAATATTTCTTTAGCTCTCTTGTGATCTTTTCCTGCGTAAAAGGCATTGGCAATACTATCAAGTAATTCAAAAGATTCACACTTTATAGATAAAAGTACGTCAGCCGCCTTTTCTGCAACCCTATTATCTTTATCCATAAGCAGCTTGATTAAAGGCTCAACAGCGCTCTCATCGCCAGTCTGCCCTAAGGCAGTTGCCGTAGATTCACGAACACGGGCGCTTTCATCAGTAAGCAAGTTTATTAAATGCGAAACTGCCTTCTTCGCTCCAGTTTTACCCAGACTATCAGCAGCGTACCACCTGACTCTTTCTTCACCATCACTTAAAGCATTAATCAGTGGATCAATCGCCCTTTTGTCCTGAAACTTGCCGATGGCAACTATTGCAGATTCTCTTACCTTTGGGTCTTCATTCGAAAACAGGCTGATTAATGGTTCTACGGCTTCAGCCGCCCTTAACTCTCCGAGCGCCTCCGCTGCCGCACACACTACTAAACTGGCCGGGTCGCTTAAAGCAGATAATAAATCATATACCACTTCCTTTTTACCCAGTTTGCCCAGAGCCCTTGCGGCGCTTTCCCTAACCTTGATTTCTTTGTCCTGCAAGGCCGATACTAAATATTTCAGTTCAGACACATTGCCAATCTTTCCAAGCACGTCTACTGCCAGGACACGTATCTCCATATCATTATCTGAAATCAGATCAACAAAAATCTTGATAACTTCCGGGTCTTTATGATTTGCCAGCTCCCCTGCGGCAAAAATCCTCACCTCCTGATATTTGCTTTTTATAGCGTCATTTAATTGTCTTATATCATCTTTTTCCTTTCCTGCTTTTAAAATTTTTATGGTCTTTTCAACTATTTCGTCTCTCAGCAGGCGATTCTCCGCTTTAAGCTTCTTAAATCCTTCTTCCATCTTATCAATAATATCTTCCAGCCACTGTTCCCTTGTTTTAACCTTATTTCTATCCCACCACTCCTGCCAGAAATACTTCGTTTTGCCATTAGATTGTTTGGTAATCTCAACTAATGCATCATGGGCTGCCATTTGTAACTTATTGTCGTCAGACTCTAACAAACTGATTAACGGCTCCACCGCCTCACGTGAGCGTGTTTTTGCCAGAGCGCTCGTGATAAGAATGCGGGATTCAACCGCTTTTCCGGTATCTAAAAGTACGCTTATCATCTCTCTGATTGCGTTCTCTGTCCTTATATTTCCCAATG
>MHZA01000003.1:7680-23458 GCA_001828595.1 Planctomycetes bacterium RIFCSPLOWO2_12_FULL_40_19 | reverse complement strand
CAGGCAAGTTTAAGAACGATTCCGTTGCCGCATCCGGGACACCACTGGTGTGGTAATCTGTCCTGTTTCAGATAATTAAGGTAAGTAAGCTCTTTGGTCATTTTTTCGTCTTGATTCTCCTGAGTTTTGTCCAAATCTCATTTAAATCTATTTTGCCTCCCAGAATTGGGATGAAATTAACCTCACGATGCAGCAATCTTTCAATCTCATTAACATATTGTCCAGCGTTCATCTCCATAACGACAATTTCTTTATATTTTTTAGCTATGGTTTTAATCTTGTCAACCAGTGGGAAAATCCTTACAGGTCTATAAATTGCGAAATCTTCTTTAAGGTCATATACCGCCCTGGACAATGCACCGTACGTTATCAGGAGGATGTCTGAATACTTATTTTCAATATATTCATAATTATTATACTTCCTGGACACTTTTTTTTGCTTTGTCTCTAAATGTTTTATTAATTTTTTATGTACCCCGTGATCAGATGTTACCGGACTTGAATCCTTATGAGTAAGACCTGTGAAGTGTCTATTGGACGTTCCCAATGGGGCTAAAGTTCTGTTAGATACCGGATAATCAGCTTCCTCAATAGTTTCGTAAAGGTGGCTGACATAACTGTCGCTTAAAAGTATCACAGGGCTGAGAGATTCTTCAGCGGCATTGAATGCATTGAAAGTAAATTCATATAGTTCTGCAACCGAATTTGGATAAAAGACTATAGGGAAGTAATCACCATGGCTGCCATATTTACATTGCATGATATCCCCCTGAGCGGGAAATGTCGGCATGCCGGTGCCAGGGCCGACACGTTGAACATTTACGATTACCAGCGGGACTTCCATCATGTGGGCATGGCCGATACTTTCCTGCATTAGTGAAAACCCCGGTCCCGATGTTGCCGTCATAGATTTTGCCCCTGCCAGAGACGCGCCGATAATTGCATTGACTGAGGCAATCTCGTCTTCCATCTGCAATACTTTGACTGTTTTTTGATTAACCAGTTCGTGTAAAATCTCTGAGGCTGGCGTAATAGGGTATCCGGCAAAGAAATTTAAACCGGCCTTTACGGCAGCCAAAGCTATTGCCTGATTACCCTGCAGGAGTTTTTTTGTCATCTTTAGTATCTATAATGAGCGCCATGTCCGGACAGAATCTTTCACATTGCAGACATGCAATGCATTTACCAAGATCTTTGAGTTTGTTTTGGTTTATTATATAATTCTGTACAGGACAAATATGAACACAAATGCCGCATACTTTACATCTTTTGTGGTTTATATGAACGATTCCCTTTTTTTTAGCCATTGGTTAATATGTAAATAAGTCATGCGGAAAAGTATACTGACGGCTGACATAGTCAGCCTAACACTTTTTCAACCGTCTCTCCTATATCTGCCGGACTATCTACAACGGTGACACCAGAGCTTCGTAAGCAAGATACTTTTTCGGCAACAGTACCTTTGCCTCCGGCAATAATGGCTCCCGCATGACCCATTCTCTTGCCTTCCGGCGCGGTTAATCCGGCAATGAAACTTATTACAGGCTTGGTTACTTCCATCTTTATAAATTCAGCCGCTTCTTCCTCTGCGCTTCCGCCAATCTCACCAATCAGAACTACTGCTTCGGTATTGCCGTCTTCCTGGAAGAGTTTCAGAACATCTATAAATGTTGTTCCGATAACAGGGTCGCCACCAATTCCAATACACGTTGACTGGCCGATATTTCTTTGTGTTAATTGCCACACGGCTTCGTAGGTTAATGTGCCGCTTCTTGACACAACACCTACTGATCCCGGTGTATGAATGTAACCCGGCATAATTCCTATCTTTGATTCTCCCGGAGTAATAATTCCCGGGCAGTTAGGCCCTATCAGGCGTGTTATCTTTGTATTGAGATACGCTTTTACTTTTAACATATCAATGGTTGGAATTCCTTCTGTAATACAAATGATTAATTTAATTTCAGATTCTGCGGCCTCAATAATTGCATCTGCGGCGAAAGGCGCCGGTACATAAATTATAGATGTATCACATCCGGTTTTTTCTACAGCTTCTTTCATGGAGTCAAAGACCGGAATGCCGAAAACCTGAGAACCGCCTTTTCCTGGAGTAACGCCCGCAAGGATTTTTGTGCCGTATTCCAGCATATGTTCCGTATGAAACATTCCTGACTTGCCCGTAATTCCCTGGCAGATTACTTTAGAGTCTCTATTGATTAAGATGCTCATTTTCTATCATTTATGGCCTTAATTATCTTTTTGGATGCATCTTTCATGCTGTCAGCAAAGATAATATTGAGACTGGGATTGTCTAATATCTTTCTTGCGATTTTAACATTAGTACCTTCTAATCTGACTACGAGCGGCACTTTAATTTTAACTTTCTCTATAGCCTGGATAATTCCCCCGGCGATAACATCGCATTTCATTATGCCGCCGAAAATGTTTACTAATACGCCTTCGACCTTAGGGTCTGTAAAGATTATCTCAAAGGCGGTTGTAACTCTTTCAACCGGGGCGTCGCCTCCCACATCCAGGAAATTAGCGGGTGAACCGCCATGAAGTTTGATAATATCCATTGTGGCCATTGCCAGGCCGGCGCCGTTAACTAAACAGCCTATATTTCCTTCGAGTCCAATGTAACTTAATCCTGCTTCTGATGCCATTTTTTCGGCGCTTTTATCTTCTGAAAGGTTATGTATTTCCTGAAACTCCTTGTGGCGGAAAAGGGCATTATCGTCAATGTCCATTTTTATATCCAGGGCGATTATCTCTTCTTCGGGAGTTAATGCGAGTGGATTTATTTCAAGAAGGGAACAGTCATTTTCGATGAATATCTTGAACAGGTTTTTGAACAGGTTAGATGCCTTTGTTAAAAGAGATCCGGTCAAATTCAGATTAAGCGCTATTTGACGTGCCTGGAAATCGCGAATACCCAGTATTGGATTGATTTGTTCTTTAAAAATCTTATCAGGTGTTTTTGAAGAAACCTCCTCTATTTCAGTTCCCCCTCCTGTGCTGCTTATTACAGTGATTTTTGTAGCGCTTCTGTCTATTGAGATAGCCAGATATAGCTCTTTCTCTATGTTAATGGCTTCTTCTATGAGGACTTTGTTTACTTTTATCCCTTTTTTCCCTGTTTGAGCAGTTGTTAAGTGCGAACCGATGATTTCAGAAGTGTAGCTTTTTACTTCGTCCAGCGTCTCAACTATCTTTACACCGCCGCCTTTTCCCCTGCCGCCTGCAAGTATTTGAGATTTGACAACACACCTTTTAGCTCCCAATTGACTATAAATTTTTGCTGCCCCTTCTGCATCAGTTACCGCCTCGCCTCTGGGAACATTTATATTATATTTGCAAAGGATTTCTTTCGCCTGATATTCGTAAAGTTTCAATTTTATATTGTTAATTTGATTTAAAAACGTCAAGTGTTAATGAATTTACAATTTTACTTATCACAGAAAAATATGTCAAGGTGAAAGGCATAAGGCTCTATCAGTAATAATTTTTAAAAATCATACTTGACAATAAATCAATTTACAATAAACTAAAATAAGCTTAACTGAGAATTTTAGTATATAAAAAATAAGGTGGTCATTTACCAAATGATATTAGGAATCCCAGAGTATGAGTTTGATTTGAAAACGCCGGATTTCCGAAAGACAGATGATGAATTTATAATCTGGTTCTTGGAAGGTGTTCTCGAGAAATACCCGAGCTACGCAGAGTGTCTGATGCTGCTTGGCAATGTATATACTGCTAATGGGATGCATGAGAAAGGATTGAAGGTAGACGTGAAATTAGCGAAACTTAAGCCCTGTGATCCTTTAGTCCATTATAATCTTGCTTGCAGTTATTCATTATTGGGAAGTGTTAATAAGTCTCTGGAATTTTTAGGTAAAGCAATAGATTTAGGCTATAACGACATAAGGCATATGGAGAGTGACAGCGATCTGGATGGATTGAGAGACGAAGATGGCTATAAAACATTAATTAATAAGTTGAAAAGGTTTTCGAATAAAAAGAAACTTGTTTAGCCAAATCCTATGGATTAAGGCTTTCTTTAAAAGCTATCCTTATCCCTTCCAATGTTAAACGTGGAATAACTTTATCAATTTCGGAAATATCCTTTTTGAATGTTTTTGCATCTCCTCCTGTTGCAATAGTATATTGCAAATCCCCGTAAACCTTGCGAATCTCTCTTATTATGTAAATTATAGAACCTACCGTTCCAAAATAGATTCCTGCTTTGATGGCATCTTCTGTATTTTTCCCAATAATGGTTTTAGTTCTTTTTATAACTACCTCAGGTAAAAGGGCGGTTTGTTTATTCAGGGCATAAGCGCTTGTTCTTATTCCGGGCATTATCAATCCACCCAGAAACTCACCGTTCTTCGATACTATGTCAATGGTTATTGCCGTGCCAAAATCAATAACAATTGTAGAAGTCTTAGTTCTCCTATATGCAGCGAGTGCATTTAATAATCTGTCAACACCAACTTTCTGAGGATTGTCAACAAGTATAGGCATATTTAGTTTTATTTCTCTGCCTATTTTTAGTAATTTCTTTTTATGTTTTTTGTCCAGATATTTGTGAAAAACTGTTTCTATTCTCGGGTTTACGGAAGCTATTAATATGTTTCTGGTTTGATTCAGGAGTGATGAGTTGAGGGGGAAGGCAGCTTTTTGATTAATCAAGCTTTTATTATTTATACAAACATGTGAAATAAGCTTTTTCCCCTGAAAGCTGCCTATATTAATGTTTGTGTTACCAATATCAACTGCCAGGATCATAAGGGCTTAGAACCATTAAAAAGATAATAATTTCTCCACTTCTTCTGACCCGTCCACGCCCGAAAGACTTTGTCGGGCAGGCGGGTTGGAATGTTTCTCTTGATTTTCTTCATCAACTAAATCTGCAGCCTTTTTAATTATATCTTTCACATTCTTGCCGGTTACTGCAGAGATTGTGTACACTGGTTTAGATAATTTCCTGCTCAGATCCTCTGCTATTTTAAGACCGATTTTCGCATCCAAAATATCAGCTTTGTTTATGGCTATTATTTCTGCTTTTTCACTTAGTTTAGAGCTGAAAAGCGTTAGTTCCTTCCTGACCATGCGGTATGCTTCTAAAGGGTCGGTTGCGGAAATATCTATTAAATGAATGATTACTCTGGTCCTTTCTATATGTCGTAAAAATGTATTACCCAAACCCAAGCCGTTATGCGCACCTTCTATAAGACCTGGGATGTCTGCAAATACTAATCTTTTATAATCTTCTAACTCCACAATCCCTAATTGCGGTTGTAGTGTGGTGAATGGATAGTCTGCGATTTTAGGCCGTGCCGATGAGATTCTTGCAAGGAACGTAGACTTTCCGGCATTAGGTAAGCCGATTATACCAACATCTGCAATTAACTTTAACTCAAGTTTAATCCAGCGTTCCTGGCCTCTTCTTCCTTCTTCAGCAAAACGTGGAGCTTGATTCGTTGGAGATTTAAAGTGGGTATTACCCCTGCCTTTTTTACCGCCTCGTGCAATCCTTATAGACTCTCCGATTCTTTTCAGGTCCTTAATAATTCGTCCTGTCTTCAGGTCTTTTACCAGCGTACCTTTAGGTATATTAATGATTAAGTCTTTTCCGTCCTTACCATTTTTGTTACTGTTTTGTCCTTTTGCTCCGTCCTCAGCAATGAATTTTACTTTTGACGTTATGTCCAGTAACGTATCGATTCCTTCACTGACTTGCAGGATGACATTGCCGCCTTTGCCTCCATCTCCGCCGTTGGGGCCACCACGTGGGACATACTTTTCACGTCGGAAGCTTACACTACCATCGCCGCCGTTGCCGCCTTTTACAAAAATTGTTACTTCATCTATAAACATTGCTGGTATTTATGAAAAAAGGGAATGGTTAAGCTCCATCCCCCCTTAATATTAATCTTTTACGTTAAACAATAAGAAAAAGTTTTTATACAGGATGAACACTGACCCTGCGGCCTGATTCAAACGCAACTTCTCCATCTATCTTTGTGAATAGTGTATAGTCTTTTCCACATCCAACATTTGTGCCGGGTTTGAATTTTGTACCGCATTGTCGAATAAGAATAGCGCCGGCTTTCACCAGTTCGCCACCGTAATGTTTAATACCCCGATGTTGGGGATTGCTGTCTCTTCCGTTTCTTGTCGAGCTTTGTCCTTTTTTATGAGCCATTTCTTACTCCTTTTATACTAAAAAAATTATAGTCGAAAATTTACTGTTCTGGTCGCCGATTGACGCAGATAATAAGGGTTTAGGGTTCCGCCAGGAAGCATTAAATTTAAAAAGTTTTTATCTGTGAAGATCAGTGTCCTATTAATTATCAGGAAACGATTTCCTTTATTTTAATTTTTGTGTATTTTTGTCTATGTCCTGTTTTGGTTCTAGAGTCTTTGCGGCGACGAAATTTCATTACTACCAGTTTCTTGCCTTTTGTATTACTTTGAACTTCAGATATTACTTTCGCATTCTCAACAATAGGTGTTCCTATTTGTGTTTTTCCCTCTTTCGAAACCATTAATACATCTGTGAATTCCAGCGTATCACCTTTTTTGACATTTCCCTTTAAATCGATTTCAATACTTTTGCCAGGCTCAACCTTGTATTGTTTTCCGCCTTCTCTTATAATGGCATACATTACACATTTCTCCTTTCAACATTCTCTCACCAGTGAGTATTTTAAATTAACTTATTTCATCCATTCCTATAATATCATTCAGGTGAATGGTTGAACGATTTAACAATTTAAGAAAGTTTATTTAATCGCAATACGGTTTCCATTGCTATCGGTGCAATGAATTGTAATTTCACCTGTTTTATGGCCGATTATGCCTTTGATTATAATATTTTTTGAGAATTTATCTTCAAGTTCTGTCAGCCGCTTTCTTTTCTTATTTAGCATGTAACCTGCAACTATGTCGTTGGCAGTAATCTCGATTTCTTTGATTAGCGGATTGTTTACTGTTGATTTTATCTGCCTCATTAAATCCAGACACGTGCTTTCGACTGTCTTTGTTTCTCCTGTGCCTTCACAACTTTTACAACTTTCATAAATTACAGACTTGAGACTCGGCCTGATACGCTGCCGCGTCATCTCGATAATACCAAATTTAGACATTTTTAACATCTTTTTTCTGGCACGGTCTCTCTTTAGAGCTTCCTCCATTACCTTTTCAATCACCCTCATATGACTTTCTTCTTTCATATCAATGAAGTCAACTATTATGACTCCACCGATATCCCTTAACCTGATCTGGCGTGTAATCTCTTTTGCTGCTTTCAGGTTTGTTTTAAATGAGGTTTTTTCCGGGTCACTTTCTTCTCTATATTTACCGCTATTTACGTCAATTGCTACCAGCGCTTCGGTTTGTTCGATTACAATAGAGCCGCCTCTTGCGAGACGGACTTCTTTTTTATTTATTTTTTCTATTTCTCTTTCAATGTTATATTTGTGAAATAGCGGTTCATGTTCATTATAAAGTTTTAACTTCCTCACGCAACCGGGCATTATTAAACGCAGGAAATATCTTATCTTTTTAAAGACGGCTTCGGAATCAATGATTATTTCATCAATATCTGTTGAGAATATATCCCGAATCGTACGAATTACTAAATCACTTTCCTGGTATATTACAGAAGGTATTTCAGCTTTTTTTTCTTTATTCTCTATAACTTTCCACAGTCTTTGAAGATAATTATAATCTCTGGAAAGCTCATGCTTTGTCTGGTTTTCCCCGGCAGTTCTTACGATCAGTCCCAGATTTGGAGGTGGGTTTAATTCTTCTATAATCTGCTTAAGTCGTGTTCTTTCTGTTTCGTCAATAATCTTTCGTGAAACACCAACAAGGTTCGATTCCGGCATCAGTACCAGGAATCTTCCCGGAATACTGACATTTGTTGTCAAACTTGGCCCTTTGTCACCAATTCCCTCTTTGATAACTTGTACAAGTATTTCCTGATCGGGGTTTATTAACGTCTTGATCCTTGACTTATTCTCTCTTGTTTTTGTAGTACTGTCGCTATCTAATTGTTTCTCACCATTACGACGGTAATTCTTAACGTCTGAAACATGAAGGAACCCGTTTCTTGATAACCCTATACTTACAAATGCAGCTTCTATACTCGGTTCTACATTAACAATACGACCTTTGTATATATTCCCTGCAATTTGTTCGCGAGAGAACCTTTCTATGTATAATTCTTCAAGAATGCCATCTTCCAATATGGCTATTCTACTTTCCTCGGGTTCTACTACATTTATCAACATCCTCTTCTTCATTACATTCCTTTTGCTTGTACTAACATGCTGCTTTAGGAGAGGAGGTTAGATTTACTCTTTTTCTAACTATTTCTGAAATTTCGTAGTCTTTGCCGGCTTGCAATCCTAAGTGTGATAATACTTCTTCGGGTCTAGCCATTCCTTCAGGCGTCATCTTCAGCTCCAGATCGATATATTGTGAATTAGTAGTAATACCGTTTATCGATGGACGAATATTAAATGCTAGTTTTTTCCCTTTTCTCTGACTATTTATCACATTTTTGGATAGCAGCTCTTCTGTTTTCCCTGCCTCTGGCATTTTGCCTTTCTTTGGTTTTACCACGTAAGTTACGTCTTTTACAGAAGATTTCACTTGGCTGGAAATCGGTTCGATGGAGGTAATTTGTATGTTTTCTGGAAGTTGTCTTTTCAATCTTGTTTCTATTTCAGAAACTTGCATCCATTCACAAAGTTCCATCTCCAATTTCTCGTCAATACCTTTGATTCCTACTGGTAAAGCTAAAGGGTAGGCAATTTTAGGTCTTGGATTAAACCCTTCAGACATTTTGACAGAAATTCCCGCTCTACGAATTGCCCTTTCGAAGAGTTTCATTAAGTTATGATGAGAGATAAATCTCAAACTCCCTTGTTTTATAAATTTAACTTGAATCCTCAAGATATCAGCATAAAAACTTATTTATCAAATATTTATCCTCTTAATCTTATTAGACTTAGACTGATTTTAGTAACAATTCTCTAATCTGTCAACAGTATTTTCAGGTTTGAAATACTTAAAAAGAAAATGAAAAAATCAAGATTATAGAAACCAAACTTGCGGCAAGATAAACCAACTTTAGCCTTAATATATTAATTCAGGTATGATTTCTCGTGCAATATTCCGGAGATACTCTGTAGTTTGTGCGGGATCGTTGTATGAACAAGCAGTTTCTGCTACTTCTTTTGCTCTTTCATAAGTAACTGACCTGATAATCTTCTTTATTTCCGGTATTATTATGGCAGGGGCGACACTGAATTCCCTTAAGCCCAGTCCTAACAATAATATAGTGTATTCAATCTCGCCACCCATTTCGCCGCATATTCCAATCTTTATATTATTTTCTTCGGCCGCCTTTATGACCATTTTTAACAATCTTAAAATCGCAGGGTGAGCTGGAGAATATAAATGGGCAACTTTTTCATTACTCCTGTCTACAGCTAAGGTGTATTGAATAAGGTCATTTGTGCCTATACTAAAGAAATCAACTTCTTTCGCTAAGTCATCTGCCACCATAGCGGCAGACGGAACTTCAATCATAATTCCGATTTTTATTTTTTCATCAAATGCTATTCCATTTTGATTCATATCATCCATTACTTCCTTTACAATATCCTTTGCTTTTTGCAGCTCCTGCAAAGAGGAGATTAAAGGAAACAGAATTTTTACGTTACCGGTAGCAGAAGCTCTTAAGATAGCCCTGAGCTGAGACTTAAATACTTTTGGGTTTTCCAGACAATAACGAATAGATCGACAGCCTAAAAAAGGATTAATCTCTCTATTGTTATTTGCCGGGAAAAATTTGTCACCGCCTAAGTCAACAGTCCTGATAATTAATGGTCTATCACCCAACTCTTGTATTGATTGCGTATAGGCGTTAAAGTGTTCTTCTTCTGTTGGTGTATCTTTGGAACCAAGATACAGGAATTCCGTTCTGTATAAACCTATGCCAGATGCTCCCTGTCTTAAACTTGCACTGATATCACGGGGAAATTCGATATTACCCAAAATCGACACTTCCCTGCCATCTAATGTTACGGCTGGCAGATATTTTAGTTCAGAAGAAAGTTTTTCTTCGAAGACATGGAAGTTTTTCTCAATTGATTGGTATTCTTTAATGGTTTTTTCGTCTGGCCTGACAATTACAAGCCCGCGGTTACCGTCTATAATAACACGGTCTCCGCCAAACACATCTACGGTGGCTGTTCCTATTCCAACTACAGCAGGGATTCCCAAAGCCCTTGCCACTATTGCAGAATGAGACGTCCTGCTGCCAAGATCAGTGACAAAGCCTTTTACTTTTGTTGTATCTAAAGACGCTATTTGAGAAGGGCTGAGATCATGCGCAACGACAACAACTTCTTCGGTAAGGTTTTTGAGTTCTTCCCTTTTTTCTCCCAGTAAATTCCTTAAGAGCCTTTTTTCTATATCATATATATCTCCAACTCTTGCAGAGAGATATGGGTCATTAACATTTTCAAACTTTTTTATATATACACGTAAGACCAGTGACACTGCATATTCAGCGCTGAATTTATTTTGTTCCACCTTTTCTCTAAACTCACGCATTAATTGCCTGTCTTGAAGCATCAATTTATGGGTTGCGAAGATAGAAGCGATTTGTGAACCTAAATTCTTTGAAACACTTTCTTCTAGTTTCTCTATTTCCTTCCATGCTGATGATGTTGCCTCTTCCAGCCTGGATATTTCTTTGTCAATTTCATCTTCTTTGATGAGGTGACGTGGTATTCGATAACCTTCGCTTTCCAAAACGAATGCTTCTTTTATTACAACACCCGGCGCCACAGCAATTCCTTTTCGTGTCTCCATATTGTCCTCATTAAACCTGTCATTGACAAGACCTTCTAGTACGTCCAAGGCTTCTTCTTTGTCTTCACCATCTGCCGTGATTAATATTTCTGTTCCTCTTCTTGCACCTAGCGTTAGAAGGTCAATAATACTCTTTCCGTTTACCTCTTCCTTGTTTTCTGTCCGTACAAAAATCTCTGAGTTGAATTTATTAGCCATTTCTGCAAAACGAGTCGCAGGCCTTGCATGTAAACCATTTGCATTTATTATCTTTACCCTGCGTTCTGTAAGCATTGATTCGTTTAGTTAACAAAAGATTTTTTCTATTAAGTCTTAGCCTCATCGACTTCCTTTAAGATATCAACCATTTCTGATTTATTTGATGCGTTTCTTACGAAATTACGAAAATCAGGGTTTCTAATTACTGACGAAATCTTTTCCAACGCAGCAAGATGCACATCTGTTGACTCATTTGGTGATAGTAAAAGAAAAAACAGGTAAACCGGCTCACCGTCAAGTGCATCAAATTCTACCCCCTTCAATGAGCGAGCAAATGCACCTGTTATTTTCGTGATACTCTGATGTTTTGTATGAGGAACCGCAACTCCTTTACCTATACCTGTGCTTCCAACTTTCTCTCTTTTTATGAGCGCTTTCATTATATCATCTACTTCATTCTCGTTAATCTTGTTTTGATTCTTTAATACGTCTACCATTTCCCGTATGACGGATTCTTTATCTGTGGATTGCAAATCGTCTAATACGGCGTTCTCCCCTATAAAGTCAATTATCTTCATTAGCAATCTTTGTAAAAAATTAATTGAAATAAAAAACCCTTAAATGCAAATTACTCTTCCATTTCCTCCATAGCTATTTCACCTTTTATATTTCTTCTAGGTTGTTTAATTTTTTCTTTCTGTCGAACAATCTGTTTCTCCAGTTTATCAATTACAAGGTCTATAGCAGCATACATATCAGAATTTGCAACTTCTGCAACAAACTTTGCTCTTGCACCTGAACATATTGCTTCTACTACATTATTTTGTCCTTCTATTTTTAAAGTAAATTGTATTTTGGTTATTTTACTTGTATATTTAGTAAGTTTTATAGCTTTTTTGTTTACGTAGTTTTTGATTGCTTCTGTGGTGTCCAGATGTCTTGCATGTATAATAATTTCCAAATTTTGTTTTCCTTTCCTTACTATAGACATAGAATATATTTGGCAAGTTGCCCTTGTTTATAATTAAAGCGTAAAGGATAATGATACTTTTTTTACTTAATGTAGTCAAGCGATTAATGACATTTGTCCAGGCAAATTTGAAAAAATAGTTGAAAACTTACAGTCTTTTACTATATGATATTAAACTTGCATAAAAACTCTTTTGTGACTTTAAATAAAGGAATGTGATATGACTACTACACTTACACAAGATTA
The DNA here is from genome assembly GCA_001828595.1 of Planctomycetes bacterium RIFCSPLOWO2_12_FULL_40_19. Lineage (GTDB taxonomy): Bacteria > Planctomycetota > Brocadiia > Brocadiales > Scalinduaceae > Scalindua. The sequence goes on along the minus strand of MHZA01000003.1, from coordinate 11,142 downwards.
CAAGGTGGCCGACATCAGTCTGGCTGATTGGGGACGTCGTGAGATCATCCTCGCTGAAGGTGAAATGCCCGGTTTGATGAATCTCAGAAAAAGATATGAAAAAGAGCAACCCCTTAAAGGCGCTAAAATCATCGGCTGTATCCACATGACAATCCAGACAGCCGTATTGATCGAAACCCTCAGTGCCCTCGGCGCAGAAGTTCGATGGTCTTCATGTAACATCTTTTCCACACAAGACCACGCAGCAGCAGCCATGGCTGCTGCCGGTGTTGCCGTCTACGCCTGGAAGGGGCAGACAGAAGAAGAGGGTGAATGGTGTATAGAGCAGACCATTCTTAAAGATGGACAACCGTGGGATGCCAATATGTTGCTTGATGACGGCGGTGACCTCACTGCTATGGTTCACGAGAAGTATCCTCAGATGCTCGATAGTATTCACGGAATTACCGAAGAGACTACTACCGGAGTTCACCGGCTGTTCGACATGATGGCAAAAGGCGAGCTTAAGGTTCCGGCCATCAACGTTAACGATTCTGTAACCAAATCTAAAAATGACAACAAATACGGCTGCCGTCACAGTTTAAATGATGCTATTAAGCGTGGCACCGATGCTCTTCTTTCCGGTAAAAAAGGTCTTGTTGTTGGTTACGGCGATGTGGGCAAGGGTTCTGCTCAGAGTTTGAATCAGGAAGGAATGATCGTAAAAATCTCTGAGATTGACCCAATCTGTGGTATGCAGGCATGCATGGACGGTTATGAAGTGGTCTCTCCTTACAAAGACGGAATCAACACCGGCTCTGCTGATTGCATCAATAAACAGTTGCTGGAAAAGATAGACCTGATCGTAACAACTACGGGTAACGTAAATGTATGCGACCGTCACATGCTGGCTGCCGTTAAGCGCGGGGCCATCGTTTGCAACATCGGCCACTTCGACCTTGAGATTGATACCAAATTCATGCGCAACAACTGGAGGTGGGAAGAGGTGAAACCCCAGGTTCATAAAATCTATAGGTCCGATGACGTTGAAGATTACATTATTCTTCTTTCCGAGGGGCGACTTGTGAACCTTGGCAACGCAACCGGCCACCCATCCCGTATCATGGATGGTTCTTTCACAAATCAGGTGCTTGCGCAGATGTATCTTTACAATGAATCATGGGCCGGTAAACCCGTGTCTGAGCGTGAGCCTGTATACGTTAAGGTTCTTCCCAAGAAACTTGACGAAGAGGTTGCGGCGGAAATGGTCAAGGGTTTTGGCGGCGTGATTACCCGTATGACACAACAGCAGTCCAAGTACATCAGTACTCCAATCGAAGGCCCCTTTAAGCCCGACACTTACAGATACTGAAAAGTCTTATTTGTAGAAATTGTTCTCTATTCTTGTCACTTTTGATCCATTTCTCAAGATATTATCTATTGCCAGGTTTGGTTGTTAAGCGCTTCTGCATTGTTGCCTCAACCAATTGTTCGGCAAATGATTCGGCTATCATTGAATTTATCCATGCCCTGTGGTGTCCCCCCGTATGATTATTTTTCTGAGGTAAACCAGGAATTGCTTCCAATACCGACAATACCTTTGGATGCCAGTCTGCGAAATAAACATTTCGTTCTGATGCCCATTCTTTTAACCATAGATATGATCCTTCTGCTTTTTCAGGAAGATCAGACCAGCTTACAATCAGCGGGGCATTCATTCTATTTGATATAACCAATAGCTCGCTGAAAATTGGCTCCTGTAATTTCGCAATATTATTTTCTCTGTTTCCGCCTGAAGGTTTTTTGTTGTTTCTCTTCGTCTTTCCTCTTCTAATACGATTAATTGCGAGCTTAGTTCTCTTCCCGATTTCCGTGCCATTGGCAAACCACTGAATTGGTTTTAACATCATGCCCCAATTTGGATTACCATCCACTAAGTGTTGGTGACGGTATCCGCTTTCAAATAACATGTCATCCTGATAATCATTATTACTGCCAAGGTATAAGATGTAATCAGGTGACGTTATAACGTTCTGGAAAATGTGAAGAGCTGCGATTGCCTGTTTTCCTCCAAAAGCAGCCAGGCCAAGATTAATTATAGCATATCGCTTATTATATTCTCCCCTGTGGAAGTTTAACTTCAGATCAAGCTGAAAAGGATAACTTGAATCACCAGGTAATCCTGTACCTTGAGTATAGGAATCACCAAGGGCGAAGACAATTTCATCATAGTCCGTAAAGGATTCTTGAAAATTAATTGTTCCAAGTTGGTTTGTACGGAATTCCTGCTGGTAATCTGTGGTACTGAAGAAATGCAGCTTTGGTTTAAGCCGATAACCAAGCTCTTGATCGTATTGATAAGCCTTAATATTTCCAGCAAGATGAAAAGGAGAGAAAAGTCTCAGGAATATTTCAACAAAGAATGTTGCAAGAAAAATAAAAAATAGCATCAATATTGTATTTGTAATAATTTTCTTCATGAGTCATTATTCGTTAATCCTGCCGCAGGCCAATCTAATTACCCGTTTAAATTCTTCTGAATATTTAAAACTCCTACCTTCTGATAATGCTTTTTCGGCTCCGGTTGGATCAAACCAGGTTGGCTCACGGTGATTTTCTAAAGGTTTCCGGCAAGATTTAACATGAAGAAGAAAAACGGCTACATTAAGTTCAATTTCTTCTTGTTTAAGCCCTTTCTTTAAATGGAGAAAATTAGTGAGTGGTTCTGTTTCAATTTCACCGGAAACACCGCCCTCTTCAAAAGCTTCTCTTTCCGCTGCACGCCATAACGATTCGTTTTTCTCGATATTCCCTTTAGGAAAAATCCATAGTCGGTCGCTTGTTCGTACTAGAAGGAACTCCAATTTATCTTTGTTGAAACGGTAGCAAATAATCCCGACCTGATCTATTCTCGGATTGGTTTGACTGCAATTCCTCATTATGCCATTCTCGCCATCCCCCCTCAATCGATACTTTTTCTTTGATTAAAGGTATTGAACATAAATCTGTAGCAAACAATAGAATTGAACCCTGGGAATATAAGAAGATTAGTGGATCAGGGTCATTGAAATTCTATACATTAAATTATTTACAGCAGTATATTTTACAGTGGATTATCAAATTAAGTTTCTATTACAGCCCTGCCTCTTTTCTTAAGATTTCTGCCTTATCTGTTTTTTCCCATGTGAAGGAATCTTCAGTTCTCCCGAAATGGCCATGACTGGCTGTAATCTTATATATAGGCCGCCGCAATTTTAGATGTTCGATAATGCCCTTTGGTGTTAGATCAAAATGCTTGTTTACCAGTTCTTCTATCTTTGATTCCGGAATCTTTGCCGTATGTTCCGTCGAAACGAGGATTGATACAGGTTTGGAAACACCAATCGCATAAGACAGCTGAATTTCGCAGGTATCTGCAAGCCCCGCCGCTACTATATTTTTGGCGACATAACGCGCAGCATAGGCGGCGCTGCGGTCAACCTT
>MHZA01000003.1:0-7658 GCA_001828595.1 Planctomycetes bacterium RIFCSPLOWO2_12_FULL_40_19 | reverse complement strand
GGTCAACCTTTGAAGGGTCTTTACCTGAAAACGCTCCGCCGCCATGCCTAGCCCTGCCGCCATAAGTATCAACTATTATCTTCCTTCCGGTTAAACCACAGTCTCCCTGCGGTCCGCCTACTACGAAACGTCCGGTAGGATTTATATAATATATAGTTTTGTCATCCAGAAATTTCGCAGGAATGACCTCTTTTACAACTTTTTCGATTATGTCCTCTTTAATCTGATCATAAGAAATATCCGGGGCGTGTTGGCTGGAAATAACAACCGCATTCACCCTCACAGGCCGGCTGTCTTCATATTCAACCGTTACCTGTGATTTACCATCAGGGCGAAGGTATGTAAGCTCTCCGGTCTGTCTTTGCTCCGCAAGTTTCTTTACTAAGCGATGAGACATGCAGATTGGCAAAGGCATTAATTCTTCTGTTTCGTTACAGGCGAAGCCAAACATCATTCCCTGATCTCCGGCGCCGTGTTCGCGGTACAGGCCTTGACCTTCGGAAACACCCTGTGAAATATCCGGAGATTGCTTATCAAGTGACGTCAAAACAGCACATGTCTGGTAATCAAATCCCATAGATGAATCGCAATAGCCTATATCCTTAATAGTCTCCCTGACAATAGCCGGCACATCTATAACAGCCGTTGTAGTTATTTCGCCTGCGATCATTACCATTCCGGTTGTTACCATCGTTTCACATGCAACACGAGCCATTGGATCCTGTGCCAGAACTGCGTCCAAAATGGCGTCGGATACCTGGTCGGCAATCTTGTCCGGGTGCCCCATAGTTACTGATTCAGAAGTAAATAAATGGTTTCCTTTCTTCATTTGATCCTCTTTTCCTTTCCAAAGTTTTTGTTAAAACTCAATCTCTTTCGTTGAATCGTCATAATTATATGGTAGACTACCCCGCCCGTACCGAACGGATACGTTCGGGCGGGAAGTCTACCGCTACTTTTTTTCTTAAAATTTTTCCTATTATTTCCATATTTTTCCCGGTAGCGCCTCTTTTTTCATTAACCGCCTTTTGTGCTTTAAGCCCCATCTCTTTTGCCGCATCAGGATTATTGATAAAAAATTCAATTGTTTTAAAGAGTTCGTCCTCTGTCCCGACCATTTTGGCGGCGCTGTTTTTTAGCAGGAGGCCTGCTTCTTCTTTAAAGTTGAATGTATGCGGACCAAAAACAACCGGCTTTCCCAGCCCTGCCGGTTCCATCATATTTTGACCTCCTGATGGCACAAGGCTTTTTCCAACAAAAACATAATTTGCCAGTGAATATATCTTCCCCAGATCACCTACAGTATCAATTAATATAATTTCTTTCTTTGTATTTTGCCAGTTATAATTAGAGCCTTCTAACTGTGTTTTCAATACGGGTATAAACCCCATCTTTTCTATCAACCTGGAAACGTCTCCGGTTCTTTCGATATGTCTTGGAGCTATGATTAATCTCAGATTCGGACAGGTTTCATTCAGCCTTTTAAACACCCTGATTAATATTTCTTCCTCACCATCATGTGTGCTCCCGCCTATAAGCACTAAATCTTTGTCCTTAATGCGGAATAAATCTGCAAGTTCCCTGCTGATATTTTCATCAATATGGGTTGGGATATTGTCGTATTTCATTGTGCCGGTAACAAAGACTTGTTTACCGGGAATTCCTAAATCACGAAAACGCTGTGCGTCAATCTCCGTTCTGGCGCAATAAGTGTTCATTTCATTGGTCAAACTATCGTGGAAAGTCCTCGAAAAATGACTTATGGTTCGGTATGCCAGAAAGGATTTATTGGATATCCTTCCATTGACTATGATTACCGGAATGTTTTTCTTATATGCTGATACTAAAAAATTTGGCCATATTTCAAGTTCTATTAGCAGGATACAACCTGGCTTTGTCCGTCGAAGGACCTTCTTTGTTATCCAGCTTAAGTCTAGAGGGAAATAAAAAACGGTTTTATTGGAGAAATTTTTTTGAGCGACTGAGAAACCGGTGTTTGTTGAAGTGGATATAAAGGTTTCCCACTCGGGGAATTCCTCATCAATCCTCTCTACAATACTTTTTGCGGTAATAACTTCACCTACAGATGCTCCATGCACCCAGATGCCGGGTTTGTTACTTACCCTTTCCGTTGTTATCCCGAATCTTTGATTCAATCCGGCACGATAGCGTTTACTTGATAACATTTTAAATATCAAATATGGAGAACCTAACACAGATGCAGTCAAATAAATTGAGTCAAAGAGTAATGGCATCTCTATAGTTCATTGATTGTTTGAGTAATAATTTTCATTCTGGTTACAGGCTTCGGCTTGAGCTGGGCCGAATGTTCATCCGGACGATAAACGCAGATTACAAATTACAAGGATTTAGCCTTATCGTTTTATTCGTTTGTATTACCAATGTTACCTGCTAATTCATGGAAACCTGCCCACCAAACAAACCGTCGGGTAAAAAGGTTTCCGCTACGGCATCTGTCATCTCATCAGTTTTTGCCACAGCATTGTTTATATTTTTTTCCGCTGCCACAAGGGCAGGGTTGATTTCTGCCGACCTTAACTGCAACACGTATTGGTTCAGGTTTCTGTTCGCCCTGACCACTATTGGTTGTTGTTGCCTCCGCTCTTTCTCTTTTTGGGGCTGGATATTCTGGTGATGAACTAAAATAGTCCTGATAGACAAAGTTGTCGGCATTCCATACATTTTTATAACTATCTATTGCTTCCGGCCTGACCCGTAACTTAAATATAAGGTCAGTGACTTCTTCCCTGATTGATGCCATCATGCTCTCGAACATTATAAGCGCCTCACGTTTGTATTCTATTTTTGGGTCAACCTGGGCGTAACCTCTCAAACCTATACCCGATTTCAAGTGATCCATTGCATACAGATGGTCTTTCCATTTGGTATCTACTTTATCAAGCAAGAGAATTTGTTCAATTTTCCTGAGTTCTTTTTCACCAATTTCATTTTCTTTTTCTTCATAAGTTTTGCAGGCAGTATCGATTAATAAATTCTCAATATCTTCCTTTGCTTCTACATCATATCCCTTTGTGCCGACGGTTATACCGAATTTCTGTTTATACCAGTTAACCAGACTGTCTAAATCCCATTCTGAGCTGTGCAATTTTGGATCGAGATAATAATCCACCGTTTCCAGGATGCTCTCTTCAATCATTTTAAGTAAATCTTCCCGGAGGGCTTCCTGTGCAAGAACCCTTTGCCGCCATGTATATATAGTCTTCCTTTGCTCATCCATCACTTCGTCATACTCAAGCAGATTTTTACGTATTTCGAAATTATGCTGTTCAACCTTTTTTTGTGCCCTTTCGATTGATTTGGACACCATGGAATGTTCAATTGCCATACCATCAGACATGCCAAATTTCCTCAGAATCGTTCCCACTCTTTCCGGCGCAAAGATGCGCATTAAGTCATCTTCTAGTGAGACATAGAAACGTGATGAACCTGGGTCGCCCTGACGTCCTGTTCTTCCCCGCAATTGGTTATCTATACGCCGCGCCTCATGTCTTTCTGTTCCTATTACGTGGAGGCCTCCTAATTCTTTAACTCCTTTTCCAAGGATAATGTCTGTTCCCCTGCCGGCCATATTTGTTGCAATAGTAACATTCCCTTTTTGTCCTGCCTTTGCAATTATTGCGGCTTCCCGTGCATGATGTTTTGCATTGAGAACCTCGTGCTCTATTCCACGCCTGCTGAGCGCCTCGCTGAACATTTCAGACTTTTCTATTGATATTGTTCCAACCAGGGCCGGCTGGCCTTTCTCATGCACTTCCACTATCTCTTCGATTATGGCATGGTTTTTTTCTTTTGCTGTGCCGTATATCCTGTCCGGATAATTTTGGCGTATCAAAGGCTTGTTTGTCGGTATAACGTCTACTTCCAGTCCGTATATCTTGGCAAATTCAGCGGCTTCGGTATAGGCTGTACCCGTCATCCCTGCAAGTTTTTTATAAAGGCGGAAAAAGTTCTGAAGTGTAATTGTGGCGAGTGTCTGATTCTCTTCTTTTATCTTTAAGCGTTCCTTCGCCTGAACTGCCTGATGAAGTCCGTCGCTCCAAACCCTTCCTTCCATCAATCTTCCCGTAAATTCATCTACTATGACAACCTCTCTTCCCTGAACAACGTAATCCGTGTCTTTTTTAAACAGAGCGTGAGCGCGTAAGCTCTGTTCAATGTAGTGAGGCCAGTCCATGTTAATATCTGAATATATACTGTCAACGCCAAGTTCTTTTTCGACAACAACTGTTCCTTCATCAGTTAAGTGTGCGCTCTTTTCCTTCTCTTTTATTTCGTAATGTTTTTCCGGTTTCAATTTCCTGGCAATCCTGTCTGCGACATAGTATTTTTCTGTCGATCCTTCAGATGGTCCCGAGATTATGAGAGGCGTTCTCGCCTCATCTATCAGGATACTGTCAACCTCATCAACAATGGCATAGTTTAACTTTCCCTGTACCTGTTCTTCGATATGCACTCTCATATTATCCCGCAGATAATCAAAACCAAATTCATTATTGGTGCCGTATGTGATATCGGCTCTGTAAGCCGCCATCTTCTCATCATAGTTCTGATTGCTTTGTATTGCGCCTGCTGAAAGGCCCAGAAATTCATACATCGGCAACATCCAGTTCATATCTCTATTGGCAAGGTAATCGTTCACGGTAACTATGTGAACACCTTTGCCTTCCAGCGCATTGAGATATGCCGGTAACGTTGCAACAAGTGTTTTACCTTCTCCTGTTGTCATTTCTGCGATGTTTCCCCTGTGTAATACTATGCCCCCTATCAACTGGACATCAAAATGCCTCATGGTCTTGTCCGGGCTGTCTGCATTGGGCACTAATAACACCCTTCTGCTGGCCTCTCTAACGACGGCAAAAGTCTCCGTCAAAAGGTCATCCAGCGTCTCTCCCGCTGCAAGCCTTTCCCTGAACTTATCTGTCTTTTGTCGGAGTTCAGCATCGGTTAAAGCCTGCAAACCGCTTTCAAATGAATTTATATGCTCCACAATAGGCTTCATACTTTTTAAAACCCGATCGCTGGCATTACCAAAAATCTTTGTAAAAATACCCATTTATTTACGTTTTAAGCCTCAAAAATTTACGAAATTTAATTAAACCAGATTTAAGAAAAAGTGTCAACTCAAATTAGAAGTGACCAATAGGATGGTGTTTTCTCGACAACAAGAGCAATCTTACTTTACTTTTGCGCTCCTTGCTTAATATGGTAGGTAATTCTGTTTAATATCGGGAATATTCAGAAGTAGTGACAAATTTACAAAGGATAGACAGGCAATGAACCAAGAAATGTAAATTTTTAGCGGGACAGGGTTAAGACTTTAATCTTGATATTCTCCAATCTCGGAATACACTACTCAACTATAAGCAGATTGATAAGTAAAGAATCTGAAATATCAGGAAACAAGACCCGACCACTGACCATCCTTTTTTAACTTTTTTCTAAAACGGTCATAGGAGACGCTTCAAAATCATTTGCAGACCACCTTTCGATTAAATGAAAACTGAACTTTGACCTCTGCGGGTTTTCCGCCGATCTCAAGCACCGGGTATGCAAAAAAGTTGATCGGTTGTGTTACCGGGCCAGGTTCAACGACAAGATCCCGCCCCCGGCTTAATTCAATGCGGTTTGCCGGATGACGACCAAAATAATAACTTGCCAGATTAGAGTACTTGTCAGCTTCACTGATGTCAACAGGCCACCATTTCCCCTCCGCATAAAACTCTGCCCAGCAATGATAACCGTGAATTCCTCCTTCATCTCGGGAAGAAGGGATTGCCGCTCCGATGGCAAAGCGTGACGGGATACCGATACTTCTCGAGAGGGCAATGAAGTAAGAGTGGAAGTCAGTGCAGTTTCCTGTTTTCACATTACAGGCGTAGACTGCGTCACCCTGCCCCCATCCCTCGCCGTTTCTGATATAGCGCATACTGTCGATGACGTGGTCGTATAAGGCCCTGGCACGCACGAGATCTCCATCCTTCCCTTCAACAACTTTCTCAGCAATGCTTTTGAAATCTTCATTGAGAGGTACCAAACGATCCGAATTTAAATATTTCTCCGGAGCCGGCAGAGGTTCGGCATAAGCGTCCTTTTCAATTCTTCGGACATGAAAAAGAAGTTCGACATTTTTTTTGCTGTCTTCCTGGTCAAGGTTAACTAAAAGAATCTGGTTGCCGTATTTCTGATCTTTTAAGATTTGCCTTTTTCCGGGAATCACCATGGAACTTACCTCGACCGTTTGAAAAGTATCCGAAGTCGGCAGGGGGATCCACATACGAGCGGATTCCGTTATTTCAGGCAATGTGGCCATGTATAAAAAATCAAATTCGTCATGACCGCTGAGCACCTCTAAAAGGTTTTGGGATGCTCTTTCAACTGAAACCCGGTGCCAGGTCTTGTCTTCTTTTTGTTCCCATGCGTAAAAAGGCTGACCATTAATCTTGTGAACCGTTGTTTCAGTAACCGTCATTGAACCTGGGTCGCCTGCAAGAAAAAAATCAACATCATATAAATCACCTTCAATGTCTGCAACATCTACACAGGCAAAGTGGTAACGCGGGCCCAAATTTGCCAGGTATTCGGTGTGAACACGAACCAATTTAAGCCTGAGTTCTTTCTTATTGAATGGAAGTTTAAAAAAACCACTCCCTAAACGGGTTTGCTCTTTAATATAGAGTTCTATGCCGGTTTGAATATCCGCAGTGACCATATTAGGAACAGTAGAGGCTCCGGTAAAACCAGTGGTTTGAGTTATACTGAAGGTGCCCAGCGTCAGGAATACAATAAAAGAAATACGGTATATTATCATTTGCCTTCTTATCCGTGTTATCTACTCATTTGCGGTATTTACATAATAAGCCTTTTACTTAGGATGCTCAGCATTGGGATGTTCTGATTTTGGGTGCTTTTCCTCGGATTTTTCTTTCTTGGATTCTTCTGACTTAGGATGCTCAGATTTTGTGTGTTCTGACTTAGGATGCTCTTTTTTAGAATCATCAGTCTTAGGCGTTTCAGCCTTTGGATGTTCTGATCCGGGATGTTCGCCTCCCTGAACCTTCCAATTCATGACGCATAGAGTCATAATGGTGACAACAAAAACAAGTGTTAGTAATATTTTCATATCGTCTCCTTTCTTTAAAAAGATTTCAATATCCTAATAATTGAAAATCGTGTTTTCAATATGTAAAAACTACTAAAAAGTCTTTTGATTTACAAGAATTATATTTAGCATATATTTAAAATGGAAATTCCTATACTATTGAATTAAGCCTTAGCGGAAATCTTTTTACCCGACGGTTTGTTTGGTGGACAGGTTTCCATTTCTCTGATGTTTCGGTGTGCCCGCCTTGGCCAATTCGGACAGGTCCTCACGCCGAAACGATTATTACACGCCATAAATGGGTTGCGGTACAGTCATGTAGGATGGGTAACCCACCCTAATCGCCAATTGTCTTTGAATCTCTAATCCCGAACCTAATCCCGAACCTAATCCCGAACCTTCAATAGAATGCCTATGCCATGACATAGCTTAAACTCCTGCCTTTGCCTTCTGCCATTATTGCCTTTAAGTCCAGCAACTTCCTGATTTCTTTTAAAGCAGCCCTATCAGAAATTTT
>MHZA01000002.1 GCA_001828595.1 Planctomycetes bacterium RIFCSPLOWO2_12_FULL_40_19 | reverse complement strand
ATATGCGCTCATAATATTGAGGATCGATTCCTATGCCATTGTCGCTAACGGAAAAAATAACAGCCTTTTTATTCTGTTTCGCAGATATATGAATACGTGGAGGAGCTTCATTACAGTATTTGATAGAGTTGCTTATGAGATTCTGGAATATTTGAGTAATTTGTACGCCGTCAGCAAACATGGTCGGCATAGAATCATGCGTAACCACTGCGCCGCTATCCTTTATAGACATCCCCAGATTCCTGATTGCACGATCAAGAACTGTTTCAATATCTATCTGTTCAAATTCTCTACCCGGCAATCCCACGCGCGAATAAGCAAGCAGGTCATGTATAAGCTCCTGCATGCGTTTAGAGCCGTCAACTGCATAGTTAATAAAGTCATTTGCATCGTTATCGAATTTGTCCTTGTAACGCCTCTGCAGTAGTTGCATATAACTTGCCACCATGCGCAGAGGCTCCTGTAAATCGTGAGAAGCCACATATGCAAATTGTTCCAGTTCCTTATTGGAACGCTGTATATCTGCCATCATATATTCCAGTTTTTCGTCAGCCAGTTTTTTATCAGTTATGTCTTCCTTAAGCGCAACGTAGTGAATAATGGTTCCATCCGTATCTCTGACAGGAGAAATATATGTAGATTCCCAAAATAATTCGCCAGATTTCTTCTTATTACAGAATATTCCATACCATTCTTTACCGGACGTAATAGCCTCCCACAACTCTTTGTATGTTTCCGGCCGGGTATTATCTGATTTTAAAATCCTGGGATTTTGCCCAATGACTTCCTCAGCAGCGTAGCCGGTTATTCGTGAAAATTTCTGATTGACATATTCAATGTTGCCATTGACATCCGTAATCACAACCGCACTGGGACTCTGCTCAACAGCGTAAGATAACGTTCGAATCTTCTCCTCAGCCAGCTTATGCTCGTCAATTTCTCTCTGCAAACGGGCATTTATTCTTTCCTGTCTTAAATAAGAGCCTTTAAGCTTACCAGTCATATCATTAAACGAATTGGCTAATTGCCCGATTTCGTCATAAGATACAACATCCACCACGTGATTTAAATCGCCACCACCTATTATTTTAGTTGATTCAGTTAATTGTACAATCGGCCTGGAAATAGATCTTGAAACAAAGAAAACTACGGCCATCGCTCCAACCATTGTCACAAAACCAACAATCATTGACCATCCTTTAAGCCTGTCAACAGGCGCAAAGGCTTCGTTGGCGTCTATTTTTACAACTACTCCCCATCTTATGCTCGGCAAGTATCTCCATACAGCCAATACCTCTTTACCTCTATAATCAACAGCCAGTCCCCTGCCTTTATTACCATTTACTGCTTCCAGTATTGGTAATCTTTCCTGACTCCCAAAAGGAATCTTCCTTCTGTATGCGGCTTCAGGATCATTCCTGAGCGGCATTGCAAATACCGCTTCGCCAACTCCCTTTGAGGCTGTAACCATCTCTCCTGTCCTGCCTAAACCCGTATAGTCATTAACAATTCCATTAATTTCCTTATTATCTATCTGAAGAGCAATAACGCCTTTAAATTCCCCTTCGCTCAGGATAGGAGCTGCGACAAATGCAGCCATCTCACGCGAAGGCGCATAATACATATAATCAGAAATATTTGTTTCCAGCAATGTTTTAGCCCTTTTAAACACTTGCGCCAATTCTGAATCTTTATAAAGGCCTGTTATTAAATTTGTGCCAAAATCGTCTCCTTTGGTTGCAGTGTATACCACATCGCCTTCAGGAGAAATAAGAAAGAGGTCGTGGTAGCGTGAAGCCGCCTTTCCCGGCGTATAAAACAGCCCAAATCCCTTTTCAATAGCGCTATAATTATAAGAAAACATCCTGTTATCCGTTGAAGCCGTTTTACCCTTCTCAAATACCGTCTTAAATTCCCTCAATGTATTAATAATGGTTGGTGATTGTGCCAACGAAGTAACATTCTTCTCTATATCAAAAAAATGATCTCCGATTCTCTGAACTCTATCATCAGCAACTGAGATCAGCTTGGTCATCACCTCATTCTTAACTGTTTTAACACCATTATTAATACTTGCATAACCATAGACGGCCAGGGGCAACAATGACATAATTAAGAACCAACCCAAAAGCTTCCTGGAAATCCTATTATGTTTCAATATCTTTCGTTTCAACATGATTGTATGTTTTAATTAAAGAATTTAGGAATCCCCAAATCCCTCAATCATAACTCACTGTCCTGATTTTGACCATTTACCACCCCATCCATCATACAGATCTTGTATGAGTTTATCCCATTGAGATTTCGATCTATAGGGGGGATATGCCGCAGGACGAATCGGCTTTTCTGAACTCCATACAATATTGAATTGTCCGTCTCTCCTGACCTTTCCGATCCTTACGGTCTTCCACACATGATTATTTTCCGGGTTTACGCAGACCATGCCTCCAGGCGCATTATAACTCTGATCTCCTATAAGCCTGCGGACTTTATTTACCTCATCAGTTCCAGCTTCTTTTACAGCCTGAGCCCACAGGTACACGCCAAAATAACCCGCTTCCATAGGGTCATCAACCACCCTGTGACTCCCATATCTTTCTTTAAATCTTTTTACAAATTGCTTATTCTCATCAGTTTCCAGGCATTGGAAGTAATTCCATGAAACATAATCACCCATAATTTGCTCTGCCCCAATAATACGAAGCTCATCCTCTGCAATACTAAGCGACATGGTCGGTATTTTATCAGAAGAAATCCCCGCATCACGAAGTTCCCTGAAAAAGTGAATGTTGCTGTCTCCATTAATGGTATTCAGAATAACAGCAGGTTTAGTTTCAATTATTTTCTTTATCATTCCGGAAACATCATCACTGCCAACAGGTATATATTCTTCCCCTGCGATATCTCCTCCTATAATGGTTAATACATCTTTAATGATTTCGTTTGCGATTCGAGGAAAGATATAGTCGGAACCGACGAGAAAGAACCTGCTTCCAAAATTGTCAAAGCACCATTTTACGGCAGGAATAATCTGTTGATTTGGGGATGCGCCGGTATATATTATATTTGCCGATTCTTCGAGCCCTTCATATTGTACCGGATAGAAAAGCAAATTATCATACTTTTCAAATACCGGTTTGACTGCCTTGCGACTGGCGGAAGTCCAGCACCCGAAAACAACGCTGACTCCTTCTTCAACAATCAGTCTCTCCGCCTCTTCGGCAAAAGCCGACTCATCAGAACGTCCATCCACCACCACAGGTTCAATCTTTCTCCCCAGAACGCCGCCCTGCTGATTGATTTCTTCAATTGCCATTAAGGTTGAATCAACTACGGATTTTTCACTGATAGCCATTGTGCCAGTAAGAGAGTGAAGTATACCCACCTTTATAGCTTCTCCAAGTAATAAGTCTCTATTACGGTAAAGCCATGTCCCTGTAATGGCCAGAACGACTGCAATCGATATAATAATTATTCTTTTTAACATAACCGGTGTTTCTTAATTTATTAGTATAGGAATTTCCATTTTAAGTCTGTTGGAGTTAAGTCTTTAGACTTTTAATTTAATGTATAGGAATTTCAATGTTGTTACGAAGTTTCCAAGACGATAAGTTTTGGAGTACATCGTCCGTGACGATGTTTTTACCACAATAAATCTGTTTCGCCATGGCGAATCTGCCTCAGGCACGGCCTGTGGCATGACAGCATTGACACGGTCAATGCACTCCATAGTAAAGTAACGAAAAAAGTCGCTGCCGAAGGCAGCCTAATTTAATGTATAGGAATTTCAAAGTTGCCCTATGTCATTCCCATGACACCTGTCCTCGACCCAGATCGGGGAATGGGAGTCTAATTGTCCTTGTAATGATAATTCTGGATTCCCGCTCAACAGATTGCGGGAATGACAGAGAATGGTTAAGTCGTTAGGTTTTTGCCTTTTAAAACCCAACCTACTTTAATGCATAGGAAATTCAAAGTTTGGTAGTAGCCAACTCCAGTTGGCGATCGGATTCTCATCGTTGAGCGCTGACGATTGCCGTCAGGAGACGGCTCCTACCTATGCATTTAAAAAAGTTGCCAAGATAATAAGTTTTGGAGTACATCGTCCGTGACGATGTTAATCTCAATAAATTTGTTTGCCACGGCGAATCTGCCTCAGGCACGACCTGTGGCAGACAGCATTGACACCTGTCTGCGTGCGATCTGCCTGCCGCGCTGCGGCGCAGGCACGGCGCACAGGCAGGCGGTCAATGCACTCCATAGTAAAGTAACGAAAAAAGTCGCTGCCGAAGGCAGCCTAATTTAATAATTTGCGCCAGAGCGGTTAGACGCATATTTCCGGAATTATCTTCGACAAATAAAATCTCAACAGGGTTATCTCCTTTTGCCATATTTGTTATTACGCAGCCCACTTTCCCATAAATGTGAAACTATCGGACTGCCAAGACTCAAGAAAACCAGGCTATTGAATGTTCGACCACTCTTTGATTTTGTACTCAATCTTTCGCGTTGAAATACCAAGTATTTTTGCAGCTTTAGATTTACTTCCTTTTGTTGTTTGAAGTGTCTCAAGGATAATCTTCTTCTCGATCTCCTTCATAGTTGATCCTAATGGTATGTGTAAGGTTTCCCTTCTGGTTTTCATGGAATGTACATTAATGTTTGAGGGAAGATTGCTTGGCTCTATAAATTCCTCCTTCGCCATTACCACAGCTCTCTCTATTGTATTCTCAAGTTCTCTTACATTGCCGGGCCAGTTGTAATTATTCAACATCTTTACACTCTGTGAAGTAAAGCCCTTAATATCTTTTTTGTTCTTTGCTGAATATTTTACAAGAAAGCTGTCTATTAACAATCCTATGTCTTCTTTCCTCTCCCTTAATGACGGAAGTCTCAGGTTAATAACATTTAACCTGTAATATAGATCTTCTCTAAACCTTCCTTCTTCAATTTCTTTATCCAGGTCCTTATTTGTTGCTGCAATAATTCTAACGTCTGATTCAAGGGTTCTCTCGCCGCCTACTCTTTCAAATCTTCCGGTTTCAAGCACTCTTAACAGCTTTATTTGAACGTGTGAATTCATCTCCCCTATTTCATCGAGAAATAGACTGCCTCCATTGGCCAATTCAAACCTGCCCCGCCTCTGACTTATAGCGCCCGTAAAAGCACCTTTTTCGTGTCCAAATAACTCGCTTTCCAACACACCCTCAGATAATGAAGCACAGTGAAGCGCTATAAATGGTTTATCCTTCCTGTCACTATTATAATGGATTGCATTGGCAATAAGCTCCTTACCTGTTCCAGTTTCACCATATATTAACACACTTGCCTCTGTAGGAGCTATTTCTGTTATTGTCTTGAAAATATCCTGCATCTCAGGTGTATTACCTATAATTCCTGAGAAATTATATTTGTCATTTAATTGTTGTCTCAGTTCCTTGTTCTGTAAAACAAGGAGTCGTCTTTCCCAGATTCTTTTAAGTATTAATTCTAATTCATCAATATTTACCGGCTTGGTCAGGTAGTCATCAGCGCCCTTTTTCATCGCATCAATAGCATTCTGTACAGAGCTAAATGCCGTTATCATTACGACTGTTATATCATTATCTCTCTTTTTTGCCTTTTCTATTATGGAGAGGCCGCTAATGTCCGGCAACTTCATATCCGTAATTATTATATTGAAGTGTTCGGTTTCAATTAAATTTAATGCTTCGGTGCCTGTAAAGGCGCAACTGGCATCATAACCATCCTGCAAGAGTATCTTTGTCAGGCCGTTGGCCGTGTTTTTATCGTCATCCACTAATAATATTCTTGGTTTCTGCATTATTTCTTTAAGACAAGGGCAATTCGATTATAAATTCCGCACCCTTATTTGGTCTATTAAACCTTATATTACCTCCATGAGCTTGAATAATATTCTTTGTAATCGCCAGCCCCACTCCTGTTCCACCACTCTTTGTAGAATAAAAAAGGTCAAATATCTTGTCATGCTGGTCATCTGGAACTCCAGGCCCGGTATCTTTTATAGATATCTTTAGGAATCCGTCTTTCCTTGATGCATTTATATCTATTTCCCCCCCGCCCGGCATTACCTCTATAGCATTAATTATTATATTTAACAACGCTTGCTTGAGTTTATCCTTGTCTATCAAGATCCGTGGACAGCCTTTCAATATCCTTGAACGAATATTAATCCCATTCAAGTCTGCATGAGGATTTATAAGGGTCAGCAATTCTTCAAATATTTGGCCAATATCTTCATCTTTCCGCTTTAAATCACCGGATTTTGAGAAATTCAGACAATCCCTTGCTAATTTATTCAATCTGTTAATTTCTTCCTTAACCACTTTTACAACCTCGTAAAGTTCTTTCTTAGATCCCAGCTTATGCTTGCCGATCTCTCTTTCTAATAACAACATCTGGATGTTGATAGAGTTCAAAGGGTTCTTGATTTCATGTGCCAGTTCATTGCTATACTGTCCAAGTGTGGAAAGGGTTTTAGCCCTTACAAATTCATCATTAAACATTTTCTCCTCTGTTATATCACGCATGACTCCTACTACATACTCAATCTTATTATTTCTACTTTCTATGATAGAGTAATTGGTTATTACCCACTTTTCCTTCCCGTCTTTAGTCTTGATAAGGTATTCGCGTGCAATCTTAGACCGTTTCCCATCAAAAAGGTCAAGTCCCGGACATATAGTCAGACACAAGCCGTCCGAGGAATGACACTTAAATATATCAAGGCAGTTGTAATCATTCCTGATTATTTCTTCTCTGGAAAGACCCACAATCTTTTCACAAGCAGGATTGAATAATATTATTCTTCTATCCTTATCAAATACAAATACACCGTCATTGAGGTGCTGCAATGCAATATCTTGTATGTTCCTGTTCTCAACCATGTTTGTTATGCCATAAAAACACAATAACTTAGAATAATGGAATTAATTCTAAATCCTCATATAAGTAGTGTCAATAAGTTTTCTCTTAATGTCTCTAGCAAATTGGAATTAATCCTTCCCGCCTGCCCGCCCGTCTACGCCGTTCGGACGGGAACGAGTCATTCGGGCAGGCCCGCCTGAACCTATTCGGGCAGGTAGGATTTTATAAAATGCCTTTTTTCTGCCACACTTAAGTATATATTCGGACGATCCAACATTTTCCACATCACCAATTGATTGGAACGACAATGATAAGATAGATTCGGATAGAGTGGATGGAAATATGGAAGGTAATGATAACAGAGGAATTTTTACGTCTTTCACGTAACCGTTCACTTTATAAAAGACCGGCTTTTAGAAACTCACGGTTCATACGGGCAATATTTTCAATAGAGATCTCCTTGGGGCACTCTTTTTCACACTCTGTTTCATTGGCGCAATTTCCAAATCCCAATTCATCCATTTTGCCAACCATTGCAAGCGCCCGTTTCTTTGCCTCTGGCAGTCCCTGAGGAAGCAAGGCAAACTGGGAAATCTTAGCGCCCGTAAAAAGCATAGCAGATGCATTAGGACATGCGGCAACGCAGGCTCCACACCCGATACAGGCAGCGGCATCCATTGCCTTTTCGGCCGCCTCCTGAGGAACTGGTATAGCGTTGCCATCAGGCGCGCCGCCGACATTAACAGATATATAACCGCCCGCCTGAATAATCTTATCAAACGCACTTCTGTCGACAACAAGATCCTTTACTACTTTAAAGGCCCGTGAGCGCCACGGTTCAATTACTACCGTATCGCCATTCGAAAAATGACGCATATGCAACTGGCAGAGCGTTGTTCCCTTTTCCGGGCCGTGAGCGCGTCCGTTTACCATGGCGCCGCACATACCGCATATACCTTCCCTGCAGTCATGATCAAAGGCTATCGGATCTTTACCTGAAAGAATCATTTCCTCATTGACAACATCAAGCATCTCAAGAAAGGACATGTCCGTTGATACATTCCTCGCCTCGTATGTCTCAAACCGTCCCCTGACATCGGACCCCTTCTGGCGCCAGACATTCAACTTCAGATTTATGCAACTTTTATCACCGGCCTGTGTCACTTATAGCTCCTTTGCGTTAATTTAACATTTTCAAATTCCAGTGGTTCCTTGTGAAATGCCGGATCACAGCTCTCTCCCTTATATTCCCAAACTGAAACATGGCAGAAGTTTTCATCATCACGGAGGGCTTCGTTCTCTTCTGTCTGAAAGGCTTCATTAAAATGGCAACCACATGACTCCTTTCTTGCAAGGGCATCGATTACCATCAGTTCGCCAATATCCAGAAAATCTGCGACTCGCCCCGCTCTTTCCAGGCTCTGGTTGAACTCCTGTCCGGAACCTCCTACCAGAACATTTTCCCAGAATTTCTCCCTGAGATCTGCTATAAGCTCTTTTGCCTTTATAAGACCATCATCTTTTCTCTCCATACCGCAGTATCCCCAGAGAATATGCCCTAATTCCCTGTGGAAATCGTCTACCGTTCTCCTGCCTTCTATGGAAAGAAGCTTCTTTATGCGCGCCTCAACTTTCAGGGAAGATGATGTGAATTCCTTATGATTTTCATCTATCTTCTCAAGAGAAACCTGGGCAAGATAACCGCCTATTGTATAAGGTATGATGAAATATCCGTCAGCAAGGCCCTGCATCAATGCGCTTGCGCCAAGACGGTTTGCTCCATGATCTGAGAAATTCGCCTCTCCCAGAACAAAAAGGCCGGGAATAGTGCTCATCAGATTGTAATCCACCCAGAGCCCCCCCATGGTATAATGGACAGCAGGGTAGATCATCATGGGTGTTTCATACGGGTTTTCTGCCATTATCTTTTCATACATCTGGAAAAGATTTCCATATTTCATGGCAATAACATCACGGCCATCCTTCTTGATGGCATCCTTGAAATCAAGGTATACTGCGAGTTTTGTATCCCCCACCCCCTTGCCCATATCACATTGAACCTTGGCGCTTCTTGACGCTACATCCCTTGGCACCAGATTTCCAAAACCGGGATATTTCTCTTCAAGGTAATAGTCTCTTTCTGCTTCCGGAATCTGATTAGGAGGCCTCTTGTCTCCCGGATTTTTGGGTACCCAAACCCGACCGTCATTTCTAAGGCTTTCACTCATAAGTGTCAATTTGGACTGATACGCGCCATGAACCGGAATACAGGTTGGATGAATCTGCGTAAAACAGGGGTTTGCAAAAAAAGCGCCCTTTTTGTATGACGCAAATGCCGCTGAGACATTTGATCCCATGGCCATTGTTGAAAGATAAAAGGCATTTCCGTAACCTCCGCTTGCCAGCATAACTGCATCAGCCGCATATTTTTCAAGCTCACCAGAGACAAGATTTCTGACGATGATGCCCCTTGCCTTTCCGTTTATTACCACAAGATCAAGCATCTCTCTTCTTGTGAAAAGCTGGACCCTGCCAGCCGCTATTTGGCGGGAAAGAGACCCGTATGCACCCAGGAGAAGCTGTTGTCCGGTCTGTCCCCTGGCATAAAAAGTTCTGGATACCTGGGCGCCGCCAAAACTTCTGTTCGCAAGCTGGCCGCCATACTCCCTTGCAAAAGGAACCCCCTGAGCAACGCACTGATCAATAATATTGTTGCTTACCTGCGCCAAACGGTAGACGTTTGCCTCCCTTGACCTGAAATCACCTCCCTTCACGGTATCATAAAAAAGTCGCCATACGCTGTCCCCGTCATTCTGATAATTCTTGGCAGCGTTTATTCCCCCCTGAGCAGCAATACTGTGGGCGCGGCGCGGGCTATCCTGGATGCAGAAAGTCCATACTTCATAACCCAATTCTGCAAGGGAGGCTGATGCCGATCCACCGGCAAGGCCAGTGCCTACAACGATAATCTTAAATTTCCTCTTGTTTGCAGGATTTACCAGTTTTAGCTCAAACCTGTGCCTGTCCCACTTTTCAGTAAGCGGGCCATCCGGTATTTTTGAATCAAGCTGCATTTTCTTTCCTTTTCAAGAAATAAACGAGATGTAAATCGGAAGCAAACCGAATCCAAACCCCACTGCCAAGCTGAAAATTATACCTATTACACGTAAAAGAGACATGTATTCTGAGTTATCAACGCCCAGCGTCTGGAAAGCGCTCCAGAATCCGTGACTCACATGGATAGAGACGATGATCATGGACACAATATAGAAAAAAGCATAACCGGGATTTGAAAATGTTTCCAATACGATTTGATAGATAGTCTGATCTGTTTTGTCCGCAAAGTGAAAATCAATAAGATGAAAGATAATGAAAATGAGTATAAAGAAACCGGTATACGGCATGGTACCGGAACCGATTGTTCGTCCACCTGCGTTCTTCTTTACCAAGTACCTTCCAGGCCTGGCACGGAAATTTTCATAAAAAAGACAAGACCCGATGAACACATGGGCAACTGCAAAAAAAAGAAGTCCTATCTCTGTAAGGATTATGACAGGGCCCAATGCATGGAGACGCCCGGCATAGGAGTTAAATGCATCTTTACCGGCATAAATTATCAGATTACCTGCAAGATGGCCTATCAGGAAGATGCAAAAGCCGAGTCCGGTAAGAGCCATAATCAGCTTTTTTCCGATTGAAGATCTCAGTGTATAAATAAACCAGTTCAAATCCCACTGCATAATTTTTAGTCATAGACAAGAGCCACGTACTATTTTATAAGGTTACGCCCGCCTTCCAAAATTAAAATGAAATACCCTGACAAAGCTTTTTAACGGCATCTGCAGATTTCTGTAAGGCATCAAATTCTTCCTCGTTAAGCTTTATTTCAATAATTTGCTCAACCCCTTTCTTACCAAGCTTAACAGGAAGGCCAATGAATATGTCATCAAATCCATATTCACCGTTACACAATACAGTACAAGGCAGTATCTTTTTCTTATCCTTGACAATTGCATCAACCATTTCAACAATTGAAGCCGCCGGCGCATAAAAAGCGCTTCCTGTCTTCAATAGGCTGACTATCTCAGCACCTCCGTCTCTCGTCCTCCTGACTATGGCATCTAATTTGTCTTTAGGAATCAATTCTGTAACAGGTATGCCTGCTACTGTTGTATATCTTGCCAAAGAAACCATAGTATCACCATGTCCCCCAAGGACAAATGTCTGTACATTTTCTACCGAAACATTTAATTCCATTGCTATAAAGGTTCTCAATCTTGAGGAATCCAATACGCCTGCCATCCCCATAACTCTTTCCCCGGGAAACTTACTCACCTTATACGCAACATAGGTCATTGCATCAAGAGGATTTGAGACTACGATAATAATAGCATCCGGTGATTTCGGAATAACCTGCTCAACCACACTTTTAACAATTTCAGAATTCACCTTGAGAAGAGCATCTCTGCTCATTCCAGGTTTTCGCGGTAAACCGGATGTGATAATTACTATATCTGATTTTGCCGTATCCTCGTACACATTAGTACCGTGAATATTACAGTGAAAGTTATATATTGGCCCTGCCTGTATCAAATCAAGAGCCTTTCCTTGTGGCATACCTTCAATCACATCAAGAAGCACAATATCTCCAAATTCCTTTTCTGCAAGTATCTGTGCAGTTGTTGCGCCCACATTACCAGCGCCGATAACGGTTATTTTCATTTAAATAATCCTTTAAAATTTAAATTACTTCAACAAAAAACCCACCGTTAACGGTGGGTTTTTAGAAATCATTAATTTTATTTCTGAACAAATACTTGTATCAATGCGTTAATCACTTAATAAACTAACATTTCTATTAAAATTGTGGTGGCTGTATGGGTCACTGTGACATGATTGACATCTCAACTTAATATTACCCTCTTCTTTCCATCTTCCGTACAGCCTGCCATGTATAGATTTCACACTCATATCGAGTTGTGCATGAACCGGCCCGCCAATATGACAATTTTCACACACCTTCGCCTCAGATGCGCTTGAACGTGAAAATAAATGCTTGGGATGACAGCCTTCGCAACTACCTCCAGGTCCTACATCCCATGACTTGTTTAAACCAAGCACATGACACTCTTCACAATCCTTCCTCATTTTTGCATCTTTAGTGCTCACCGCAACGCCTCCAATCTCTGCGACTACTCGTCCCTTGTAATGTCTGCTCTGTGCAAAATCGTTATACATTGTCACGTGACATACTCCACACTTGCTTGGTAAAACCCTGCCGCCTCTTTCAACAATCTGACCATGATCGTTTCCATGGCATTCCAGGCATGACACACCACTTTTTGAATGTGGACTATTCGTCCATTCTTTCACAACTTCCGGCGTTGCATATCTGTGGCAAGCATAGCAATCATTCTCAGAAAATGTACCAAACGGTGGAATCTTCTTCTCTGCATACGCCTTATATACATCGGCGCTCCAACTTGGATGCACTACTCCTATATGACAATCCGTACAGAAGAAATTTTCAAGAACGCCGCCTTCTCCTTTTCTCTTTGATTGTGCAACGCGCTCAAGGTGAGTTTTATCCTTTGTATACTCTTCATTATCGGTATGACATCTAAGACAGTTACCATTTACAATAGGCACACTATCTTCGGCTATTTCAATAAAGAGATCTGAATTTGCACTGGTAAGATAGGTTTTCCTCATGTGTTCAAATGAGTCGTGTGCGCCATCACTTAACTTTGCATGTAAGAAACCCTTCAGGCCGGGACCGATATGACAGTTATGACAACTATGTACATGCTCATTATGATGCTTTGAACTCATAAAGGAATCATAGTGCACATCCATTTCATGACAACTGCCACAGAATTCACTTGATTCAACATAATGCCAGAATTTCTTACCGCCAACCAAACCAACCGCCACCAAGATAATAAAAAGAACACCTGCTAATTTCTTATGTTTACCTATCTGCCCTAATATAAGCTTTACGAAATTGACAACTTTATCCTTTAAACACCCACATTCCATAGAGTCCTCCTTAATTGTTATCTTACGATGACTTAAACACCTAGATATCTTAATTTATTAACTGAAGAATTTGAGGATATTACCAAAAAACAACTATAATATCAAGACTTTTTTAACATTAAGAAACTCCAATTCTATTTGATATTGTTTTAAATGAAGATTGATTGTATAATGACTAGACATTGCATATATTTATCATAATCTAATGCCTAGAATTATAAGATTTATGTCAATTTATTGAGTTAAGGAGGAAGAAATTGAAGAGGATTCTTTTTTTGCTAATTGTTCTAATTTTTTATGTATCAAGCTCATACGCACAAACACCTGAAAAATCAGGAGAGAAGAAAAGTTGCCCTAATTGCAACAAAATATATATAACAGAAGACATATATTGCCCTCAAGATGGAGGAAAACTGGTATCGCAATCCGTTGAAATAGATAAAGAAATCCAGGAGGTAAAGGTCGAAAAAAGCCAGGAAGCTCCAGAATCATTAGAAAAAGAAGTATTTCAGAAGATAGAGAAATACATTCAAAGCGCAAACTCTTTGCGTGAAATACAAAATGACTATAATGGTGCATTGGATTTATATAAAAAGGCTTTAGAGCTTGCCCCTGAAAGAGCTTCTCTTCACTGGTATACAGCGGGTGTTTACTGGAAGCTGAATAACCACAGAAAGGCGCTGGAACATCTTGAAAGCTGCAGGACTCTGCTGCCGCAGATACCTGATGAATTAAATGAAGTTGATGATTTCATTGGCAAGATAGTAGAATACCTGGACGTATCTGAGAAAAGAAAACTTGCCAAAAAACGAGTGAATGATAGAAGAGCAATAATGGAAGAAGCTCTAAAGAATCTTAAAGATAAATGGGAAGAAACGGTACTCGTGCCTGCAGGTGAATTTACAATGGGAAGCAGCGAAGAGGATTTTATTCCGGAAGAAATGCCACAGCATGCAGTAATCCTTGATGCATACTATGTCGACAAATATGAGGTTACAAATGCCCAATACTGGGAATTCCTGGAATACATAGAGAGAACCAGTGACCACAGTAAATGTTCCCCGTCAGAACCTCTTAACAAAAACCACATACCCGGCAACTCCTATAGAGGCTACGAATATAAATATTACAATTACCCTGATTATCCTGTTACCAGAATAGATTGGTATGATGCTTACGCATATGCCGCATGGGCGGGGAAACGCCTGCCGACTGAAGCAGAATGGGAAAAGGCGGCAAGGGGCACAGACGGAAGGAGGTTCCCATGGGGTAATGTATGGGAAATTAAATACTGTAATGTAGGCACTTCTGCAAACCTGCCCATAACCGTCGGGAGTTACGAGCATGGAAAAAGTGTTTATGGATGTTATGATATGTCAGGAAGTGTCTCTGAGTGGTGCAGTGACTGGTATCATCCTGAATATTATCATAATACTCCTAAGAAAAATCCTAAAGGCCCTCTGGAAGGCACTGGCAAAAGAATTATCAAAGGAGGGTCTATGTTTGCCCAGAATGTCTACAAGTTGCGTTGCTCGGTAAGGATGTTCGGAGAGCCGAGTGACAGAAACAAAAGCGTAGGCTTCAGGTGCGCAAAGGACACAAATTAAATTTAATGTTATGGTGAAATGGACTTGCCGGGGCAAGGATTGTAGAGTTTTGTGTAAAAGCTACTGATTTTATACGACGGTTATGACTATGCCGCACAAAACATTGGGTTTTAAGAGGAAAATAAATTCCAGTACGTTATTTTGTCACAGATTCTTTGGCTTTTTCATCCAGGACTTCGGCCTTTTTAAGAGCGTTTATCTTTTCAAGGGCTTTAGCTTCTTCTATTTCCTTTTGTATTCCCTTAAAGGCTTCTTCCCTTTCCAGGGATCCTGTAAGCTTTGCTTCAAATTCTAAAAGGCTTGGCGAGCCTCCTGCTGTCTTCCTGACCATTCTATATTTCTCAAATTCATCTCGTGCCTCTGCCGGCTTACCCAGCTTCTCCAGCGCTGCTGCCTTATTATAATATGCATCCGCAAACCCACGATCTATCTGTATTGTTTTCTCGTATTCAACTATTGCCTCAGCATATAAGTCCTGCATATGATAAAGAGTCCCTAGATTAAAGTGAGCATTCGCATATCCAGGGCTGACCTCTATGACCTTCTTGTTCTCCTCAACAGCCTCTTTATACATTTCTTTACTGGCATAGACCACACCCAGGAAATAATGCGCATCTGCCATTTCAGGGTCTAATTCTAATGCTTTTCTTAATTCATTAATCGCTTCTTCGCTGTTACCCTTAAGATAATGTACCAGCCCTAAATTACTATGCGTATCTTTGTTACCCGGATTTAATTCGTCTGCTCTTTTTAGTTCCTTAAGCGCCTTATCATATTCCTCAGTGGCAATATACGCGATACCCAGATTGAAATGAACCTTTTCATAACCGGGTTTAAGCTCAATAGATTTTTCGTAAGATGAAATAGCTTCTTCAAGCAAGTTGTAATCCTGATATGCAACGCCCAGATTAAAATGGGCGCTTGCATTATAAGGATCATATTCAAGAACCTTATTATACTGCTCAAAAGCCATATCCATATTCTTCATTTGTTGATAATAGATGCCCAGATTAATACGGGCATCTGAATCTTTCGGGTCCCTTTCAATTGCTCTGGTATAAATCATCTGCTTGTCATCCGGCACCCCAATTTTGTGGTACGTCTCTGACAACTTCATATTCGCTTCATTATAATCGGGACGCAGTTCGATTGCCTTTCTAAACTCCTTTGCAGCCTCCTCCAACATTTCCTTTTTAAAATAAATATCTCCCAATTTATAATAAACCTCAGCAATGTTTTCATTCAACTCAATAGCACGCTTAAACTCTTCAATAGCCTTGTCCGGCTTGTCGTCAAGGATAAGCTTGTCTGCAAGCTCTATATGGTTTTGCGCATTATCGCAGCCAATGACAATTCCAATCAACAAAACCACAAATAAATAACAATATCTCTTTTGAAATATAGAAAACATTGCCCTAATCACCACTTTCCAATAACCAGTCTTTAAAACTAGGAATGAGGTACCTCTGAATCTGCTCCTTATCTTCAATTCCACGTAACGCAAGCGCCGCGCCCTCTTTGCCTGTTTTTGCCTTCAATATCTTGCTGTAAGCTATATAATCTCCATACGCCTGAGGTCTATTGCCCAATGATGCATAAATCTGGCCTCTGTTATAATAGGCATCCTGGTAGTTCCTGTCTATCTCCAGTGTCAAATCATACTCCGCTATTGCCCTCTTTAACTCTCCCTTTTTATGATATACCACAGCTATGTTAAATTGAGAATTGATATGTTTTGGGTCAATCTCCAGCGCCTTCCTGTTCATCTTTAGAGCCTCATCATAATTCTCCTGAAAGGCATACACTATTCCCTTTTGATAATATGCCTCTACATTATCAGGATCAATCTCCAGTGCCTTGTCATAGTGTTTCATAGCATCATCAAAATTCTTTTCTTTAAGTTGTATCATCCCATAATCAACGTATACCGGAGCGTAATTCGGATTTATTTCCAAGGTCTTCTTGTATTCAGCCATTGCGTCTTCCAGCCTGTTGGACTTGAGATAAGACACAGCCAGGTTATAATGTGCATTGTCATAGCCTGGTTGCAATTCTATAGTTTTCATATATAGAGGAATGGCTTTATCCTCAAACAGATTCATATCCTGATAAGCAACTGCTAAGTTATAATAGATAAACGGGTTATCAGGATCCAACTTCAGTGCTTCTTCGTATTCAGTAATTGCATTTCTTGTCTGGTCCCACTTATGATAGAGTACCCCAAGGTCTATGCGGGCTATAGGATCATCAGGATTTTCTTCTATAGCATTATACTTCTTATCAAAATAAGTGTCAGGAGAACCCATTTCTATAAATGTTTCAGAAAGTCTTTTATAAGCATCAACATATTTAGGGTTTATGTCAATTGCTTTCCTGTAATTAGTCACCGCTTCCTCAAACTCTTGTTTTTTTGCATAAGTATTGCCTAAACAAAAATGTGCCTCTGCCGAATTTGGATCCCTTTTAATAGCTTTCTTAAACTCTATTGCTGCATCCTCAACCTTACCCTGTTCTAATAATGTCTGACCTACTTCTACATGATTTGTCTGCTTTCCACAACCAACTAAAGCCATTAGAATGGCCAAAGGAATTAATATGCCCTGTTTCTTGATTTTGCTTATGATTATTGTCAACATGCACTTCCTGCCTAAAAAATTAAAAAAGAAATATAATTACAGCATTATACACAAAAAGTACGCAAAAAGTTTAACTAAATTTTATGTTAATATAAAAAAACCCACCAGGATGGTGGGTTTTTTATTGTAACACCACTAAAAAATAAGGGAGCCAGGTATAAACCCGGCTCCCTTCACTGAACTTCAAACTTCTATATACATCAAATTAATGATGAACGCCATGCTTACCAGCCTTCATTCCCAGCTCTTTAAGTTTCCTGTTGATGTACTCAACCTCTGCCGCCGGCGCATGATGTGTGTCTAACCAGCCTGGCTCAGGACATAGATCGAATATAGTCTTGCCAGGGAACTCCTTAACAATCTTCGCACCTGACAACTCATTCATCCAATCACCCTTCCTCCAGAACTCAGACGGCACCCAGTTGATCCCGGCCTTCTTCTCCAGAGCAGTAAACCTTCTCGCCTCCTCCGAAGCCGCCTTCGCCTTCACCAACCATCTGTCCATACCAAAGGAACCGTCACAATACGTTGCATCGTTCCATGAACCATGCGCCATACCTTTGAATATGTAGGTCATCCAGTATCCAACGCTTTCAAAACATATTTTTTCTAGGTCTGAACAGTTCGACATCCTGAACTCACCTGATTCACCCTGCGCACCTCCATACCCCGGACCATCATGATAAGCGCCAATCTTTAAACTCCAGACGTGCTGACCACTCCAGTCAGGATGAAGATCCTTAGGCATCGGCTCGCTCATTCCATCTAACTGCAGATTCTCCGCCACCTTGAACGTCTCAGTGTACTTCAGACCTGCATCCTTACAAGCTTCGTCCATCGCCTGCAGATTCTCTCTTGCAAACCTTGGTGAATGGCAATCGTCACATACCGATACCCAGGTGTCTCTCTTTTCCTTCCACAAAGGAGCGCCCCTGTCAGCATTGGACATACCCATACTTGTATATACAGTTGAAAGCCTCTGTACGTTGTGATGACCTCCTCTCAAATGACAGTACTGACAGGTCGGGCCAACGTAATCAGCATCTTCCAACTTCTTGCTCATATCAAACTGATTGGAATCCCATTTGTTGGTCTGCCACACAACACCGTGTATTGAAATGTCATATGCTTCCCAGTCCCTGTGGTCTTTTCCCCAGTGACATGCCTTACACTGCTCTGACTTCCTGGCCACTACAGGACTGAACTGATGCCTCTGGTGACATGTGCTGCAACGCTCTTCCGAGCTTGTATGACAGAATGTACATCCGGCCGTATCTCCAGGAGGCCTTTCAATCGACCATGCACACTCGACCTGAGCAAAACTTGAACATGATGCGTGTGATCCGATACCACCCTGTGAATTCTGAATGTACTGCTCTTCATGACAGTCACTGACACCGCAAGCCTTTGAACTCGGCATCAACAACTTCTGGTGGTTGTTGCCATGACATGTATCACAACCTGTCGGGCTTGGCTCAGCCTTGGCATGAGCGCTCTTTTCGTAATCTCTTACGATACCAGGCGTGACTACTGAGTGACAACCCAGACACTCTTTCAGTCTGAACTGACCCTTGATCGGGTTTGAAGGCCTTACTTCATCCCTGTTGTA
>MHZA01000001.1:4528-7223 GCA_001828595.1 Planctomycetes bacterium RIFCSPLOWO2_12_FULL_40_19 | reverse complement strand
AATTAGTGAAATTTGTGTCTAAACCTTCGTGTCAAAAAAATTATTAAATTATCATAAACATGCAGGCAGAGTTTGATTTTGAGGAAATAAAAGAGATCGTTCAGTTGGCTATTAAGGAAGATATCGGCGACGGAGATATTACCTCTAATATATTTATTCCTGATGATTCCGAATCAGAAGGGGCACTAATAGCCAAAGAAGCCGGTATTGTTGCCGGTTTGCCGGTTGCCGGATACGTCCTTTTACAAATAGACAAAGATTTGATTTTCACTTCAAATATTGAAGACGGCTCAAGAGTCGAAAGAGGCACAGAAATAGCCCGTGTTAAGGGTTTAACCATATCATTGTTGTCGGCAGAAAGAGTGGTGCTGAATTTCCTGCAGAGACTTTCCGGTATTGCTACAGCTACTAACAGGTTTGCGGAGAAGGTCAAAGGGTATAAGGCGCAGATTATGGATACGCGGAAGACAACGCCGGGGTGGCGCTACCTCGAAAAATATGCAGTGAGGGTTGGAGGAGGAGTGAATCATCGCATGGGATTATACGACCATATCCTGATAAAGGATAATCATCTAAAGATTATGGAATCCGAGAAAGAAAATGGCGCAATAGTACGTCTTGTAAAAAAGGCAAGAAAGCAAATAGAAAATGGAACTCTCATAGAAGCCGAGGTGGAAGATTTAAGTCAGGTCAAGGATGTGGCGGATGCCGGTGTTGACATAATTTTGTTTGACAATATTGAGCCCTCAAAGATAAGGAAAGCCATAAACATGGTGAAGGAATACGAAAAGAATCAAGGTGCAAGAACAGGCAAAGCCATCCTGACAGAAGCCTCAGGAAATATTACCATTCAAAATGTTGAAGATTATGCAAAGGCCGGAGTGGACAGGATATCGGTTGGCGCCATAACCCATTCGGCCAGAGCGTTGGACATATCTTTTGAGATAAGTTAATGATAGAAAATATTACTGTTTCAGGAATTTATTTAATTTTCTTAAAGACATCCCTGTTTTAAAGGATGTCTGCAGTGCGTCAGGATGCTTAATAATGTCTCCTTTCTTTTCCATACCTGCAAATAATAGCTCACCTTTGTATTTTATGTCAAGTACGTGAAATATAGCCTTTATTACAATAATTGCTCCTTCAAAAATATTTCCGCCATCTATCGATCCCGCAGTGGAAATGAAATACCCTGAACGGTTTCCTCTGTCAGGGCTTATCAATGTCTCCTTAAGGATATATTTTCTGGACCACAATGCCTGACAACGGTCAATAAATGACTTCAATTGGGCGCTAACTCCACCAAAATAGATTGGAGAGGCGAAAACTATGTAGTCTGCTTCCAATAATTTATTATACATAAACTGCATATCATCGTCGATTATGCACTGACCATTCTTTTGGCAGGAATCGCAAGATGTGCATGGCGATATCTTAAAGTCATCGAGAATAAATAATTCTGTCTCATGACCGCTGGCCATGGCGCCTCGTAAAAATTCTTTTAAGAGTAGTTCGGTGTTTCCGTCCCTCCTGGGGCTGCCAGATATTCCCAATACCTTGCCAATTCTTGTCATTTACAACACCTGCACGGTTTTTATCTATTGTCTTTAATATTATTAGTTTGAATAAAGCCAGGCTTAGTCATTGTTATAGGCGAAAGTATTTTATTGAGTTTTTATTCAGACATTAATCTTACATCATAAAATTCGCTTTCCCCCTAAGATTTGAGGTACCGTAATAACAGGTACATGCTTCCTGACCTGATGGAGAACCGCTTTCCACATCTTCAGTTTTGGTTTAACTTACAAAATAACGCCTTTTCGCTGAACATTACTATCCTCCTTCTTTTTTGAATTATAAAATTGTAAAATTTCAATTTAAATTATAATATATTGTGCTAATATACAGTAATAAAATAACCGGCTTAAAATCAAAAAATCCGGAAGGATTAAATGGTATGTATATTGTGTTTTTTTTACCAGAATCAGAAAGGAGTTTTGTATGAAATGATTAAATCAACAACTTAATTAAATCCATGTATAAAAAGGTCTTTATAACCACTATTTGGAAAGGAGACATATTGAATGAAGAAAATTAATCAAATATGTATAGCCGCGCTTTGTGCGTTTGTTGCAACCACTGGAGTTATAACCTACGGTTGGAAATGTAATAAGGTGTTTGGAGAAAAGGCCGGGACTCTTCATATAAGTAAATCCACACCTACCCGCTCTTTGATGCAATTAATCAGTTCCCATACTTCTAAGATACTGGATGCAATAATGTCTGGTGATTTCAATGCAGTTACTCGAGAGTCCAATGCGGTTGCCGAAAACAGTGAAATCATTATGGAGATGTTCTTTTCAGCGGATGGAAAGGCTGGAGAGTGGTTTAAACCGGATGGCAACAATCCAAAAGCCGCCGAGGAAATGAAAACTGAATTTGAAAAATACTTGAAAGTTGTTATTGACGCCTCAAGAAACATCGCTGAGACTGCCGAAAAGAAGAACATTGTGGAAACTTATAAAAGTTTTGATGGAATGTTGCAAAAGGCATGCTTTGCCTGCCATGCGGTTTCCCGGGAAAAATGGCCAGACTGGCCGAACTGGATGAGACAGGCAGGAGGTTAATTTAATGCATAGGAATTTCAATGTTGTTACGAAGTTTCCAAGACAATAAGTTTTGGAGTACATCGTCC
>MHZA01000001.1:2016-4510 GCA_001828595.1 Planctomycetes bacterium RIFCSPLOWO2_12_FULL_40_19 | reverse complement strand
CGAATCTGCCTCAGGCACGGCCTGTGGCATGACAGCATTGACACGGTCAATGCACTCCATAGTGGCGTAATAAGTCGCTGCCGAAAGCAGCCTAATTTATGTTAGTTGACGCATGTGCCTTTTTTGCCGCATGCGTTAACTATTTGATGAATTCTTATCAGAATGTCTATCGGGATGTTAAATATTATAGAAAATTTTTGTATTCATTCTGCCGGCTTATCCGATGGCTTGAATATATCATTCAATTGTGATGAGCACAAGAAAATCAAAGTAAAAAGCCGATCCGGCCATTAACCTCAAGAATGTTATCTTCTAAATAGATAGCAGAATATCGGGGGGACAAAATGTATGAAACATATTCTCGTAACAACTGATTTCTCTGAAGCGGCTGAGTCGGCATTTGATTATGCAAAGGAGCAAGTTCATCTCATTGGAAAAGAGAAGTGCAAAATTACCCTGTTAAAAGTGATTGATGTTGTGGTATCGGCAAATATTAATTTTGAATATGGCCTGGCGATTGCCGACAAGAAGAATATGTTAAATAAATCACACAAACAGGCTTCGGAGATAATTAAAGGCATAGCACAAGAACACTTTGCCGGCTTATCCGTAAAAACCATTGTCCTTAAACCCTCAGACCCTGTATACATGGAGATAATCAAATATGCAAAAAAACAAAAGGTGGACCTCATCGTGATGTCAACACATGGACGGACCGGGATAAAGCACTTATTTTTGGGAAGTGTAGCAGAAAGAATAATACGCCAATCCCCGTGTCCAGTTATGGTTGTTCCGGCAAAATTGTAACACACTTCAATCAAATTTCCGTTCCCTTTTTAATATTGAAACAGTCATCTAAAAGAATTAGAATCCCCGCTTCTAATATGAATAATAGAAAAATAGTTGTCTTTACAGATTTAGATGGCACGTTGTTAGACCATGTCACTTACTCTTTTTGTGAAGCAGAAGACGCCTTAGAATTATTAAGAGAAAAGGAAGTTCCGCTTATTTTATGTTCCAGTAAATCCAGTGATGAAATAAAGGTCTATCGTAGGAAATTGTCAAATAATGAACCCTTTATATCAGAAAATGGAGGAGCTATATTCATTCCTGAAGGATATGGTAATTTGAAATGCGAATTTAATAAAATTGATGATGGTTATTTAGTGATAGAGATTGGTTCTGAATATAAAACTCTTGCAAATGCCTTTGAAAAGATAAAGAGAAGAACAGGTATAAACATTAAAAGCATCATCGAATTAACTATTGATGAAATTGTTGAGTTAACAGGTTTGAGCAGAGAAGAGGCTTCTCTTTCTCAAAAAAGAGAATATACTTTACCTTTTATTATTGATAGCGGAGAAGAAGATATTAAGAATATTAAAGATGAGATACTGTCATCAGGCCTCAATTATACTGAAGGTACAAGATTTGTGCACCTTATGGGTGGAAATGATAAGGGTAAGGCCGTTAATATTTTAATAGACATCTTCAAAAAGAATTTTCCAGAGACGAGTATAACTACTGTAGGTCTGGGCGACAGCTTAAATGATCTTCCAATGCTGGAAGTAGTAGATAAGGCGTTTCTCGTGAAGAAAGAAGCGGGAGACTATGAAGAACGCATAAAGGTTGAGGGTCTTGTTTATGCCGATGGGATCGGGCCGGCAGGGTGGAACAAAGCAGTTTTGGGTTTGTTTAATAATAACTAACACAATCATGAAAGGTTATAATTTATTTGTCATGACTCGGAAATAAAGGGAGGTTTGTATCATGGGTGATTTTCATCAATCAGGAGAAATTACAACACTACACAGATTTGGCAGCATGGATATTGCCAAGCTGGAGTCTGAAATAAAGAAGCTTTCACGCCTGAGACCTATTGCTCTTGTATTGCCGACAGTTTTTTCTGAGCTGGAAGGTAATGCGTTGCCAAAAATTTTGGATGAGTTAAAGGAAATCAAATACCTGAAACAAATAATAGTGACTCTGGGCAGGTTTAATAAAGAACAATTTGAACATGCAAAAAAATTCTTTTCTGTCCTGCCACAGAAAGTAAGGCTGATATGGAATGACGGTTCCAGGATAAAGAAACTTTACAAACTGCTTGACGATGAGAATGTTTCAGCAGGCGCTGACGGCAAGGGCAGGTCTGCCTGGATGGCTTACGGTTATGTCCTGGCATGCGAGGAATCAAAAGTAATCGTTTTGCATGACTGCGATGTCATGACATACAGCAGAGAATTTCTTGCCCGGTTATGTTATCCGGTTGTTAACCACAATCTGGATTTTGAATTCTGCAAAGGATATTACAGCCGTATTACTGATCGAATGCATGGCAGGGTAACCAGATTGTTTGTAACTCCACTGTTAAGGGCTTTGGGCAGAATAATAGGAGACTTGGATTTTCTTAAATATATGGATAGCTTTAGATATATTCTGGCAGGTGAATTCTCCATGTTAGCTGACCTGGCCAGGGTAAATAGGATTCCCGGTG
>MHZA01000001.1:0-1982 GCA_001828595.1 Planctomycetes bacterium RIFCSPLOWO2_12_FULL_40_19 | reverse complement strand
CCCGGTGATTGGGGTTTGGAAGTGGGTGTTCTGGCAGAGGTCTACAGGAATTGTTCTAAAAAAAGAATTTGTCAGGTAGACTTGTGTGAAACATACGAGCATAAACACCAACCGCTATCTGAAGAAGACATTACAACTGGATTAATGAAGATGGGCATTGACATTACCAAAACCCTCTTTACGACACTGGCAAGTACGGGAATAATATTTAATGACAGCTTCTTCAGGACCTTAAGAATCACATATTCAAGAGCAGCCCAGGCTTTTATTGAAAAATATGAAAGTGATTCGGCAATAAATGGACTGTACTTTGACAGGCATCTGGAGATAAAGGCAGTAGAGGCGTTTACTAACGGGCTTAAGATAGCCGGAGATCAATTCCTTGAAAATCCAAGCGGAACACCACTTATACCGAATTGGAGCAGGGTGAATTCAGCAATACCTGATTTTTTTGACAAGCTTATTGAGGCAATTGAGAGTGATAATAAATAAACAATGAAACCTTTTTTTGACAAGATTTTCCTGGAAAAGTGTTGCGTATGGATTGTATCAAAATAAAAAACAACATATATTGGGTTGGCGCATTAGACCCTGAAATGAAAATATTTGACATAGTTTTCAAGGCTGACCATGGAACTACCTATAATTCTTACCTTATTAAGGATGAGAAAACTGCATTAATAGATACGGTTAAAGAACCTTTTACATCCGAATTCATTTCAAGGCTTAAATCACAGACTGATCTCAAGGATATTGATTATATCATTTTAAATCATACAGAGCCCGACCATTCAGGCGCACTACCAGAGTTGATAAAGTATGCAAACAATGCAAAAATTATGGTTTCAAAGGCTGGTGGACATTTACTAAAAAACATAATTAATGTGCCGGTTGATCTGACAATCATCGAAGATAGCGACGGGGTTGATCTTGGTAGTTGCGAACTTAGATTTATATCTGTACCATATTTACATTGGCCGGATACTATTTGGACCTATTTAGGGAAAGAGAAGATTCTTTTTACGTGCGATGCATTTGGTTCACATTTTTGTGATGAAAGGATGTTTGATGATTTGGTCGGCGATTTTAATCATCCTTTTCATTATTACTATGACAGCATAATGCGTCCGTTTAAGCCATATATCCTTAAAGCCATTGAAAAGATTGGGGAATTGGATATAGATATTATTGCAACAGGACATGGGCCGATTATACGTAAATATCCACGGAAACATATCGAAAGCTACCGTAGCTGGAGCCAGACCCAGACAGATGCAATAAAGAATGTTCTGATTCTGTATGTTAGTATATATGGAAGTACGAAAAAGATGGCGGAAGCTATCGCCAAGGGAGTGTCAGAAGCGGGAGTGAATACCAGAATATTAGATATGAACGATTCAGATCGTCAATTCTTAAGGGATGCCATTGAAAAGGCAGATGGCATAATTGTCGGAGCGCCGACAGTTGCCGGTGATGCTCCCAGGCCTGTCTGGGATGTCCTGTCCCTTCTTTCCACAGTTAAATCCAGGATTAAGCTGGGATATGTCTTTGGTTCTTATGGTTGGAGTGGTGAAGCGATAAAAATGATTGAAGACAGATTAAGCGGGCTGCATATAAAACTTCATAAACCTTCCTTAAAAATAAAATTAATTCCAGATGATAATATTTTGAAAGAGTGTCAGGAATTTGGGAAAAAATTTGTAATCGCCCTTGGGCAAAAATAAATATATAGGAGTCTGTTGCAAAAACCCTGATATTTTACAATAAAAAGAAACAGAAAAGACAGATAAGAGTATCAGAAATTTGATATAATATAAGCCATCAACGAACAATTATCAACAAACAATTCTGGAGGGAAACAGATGGCATATAATTTTATAGAGTGTAATCGTGAACAAGGATATTTACTACCGACTGATTTAAGGGAGTGGTTATCTGAGGGTGATTTGGTATGGTTTATAATAGACGCAGTTGAGCAGATG